>JAITWM010000017.1 GCA_031285265.1 Lysobacteraceae bacterium | reverse complement strand
GATCGGTGATCCGCACCTTGTCCGACTCGGCATAAGAACTTTCGTCATGGCGACGACTGCTCTCGGCGGCAGGCTTGACAGGCACGGAAGCAGGTGAAGATGGTGCGGGGGCGGTATTTGCAGCTTCCTCGCCGGAAGAACAACCAACCATCATCATTGCCAAAGGCAACAATAAGAGAAACAAACGCATGACAAGCTCGACTCGGAAGTGAGCGGATAGTCTAGCGTGTCCGCATAACCGATTCGAACCCGACCATGGGTAAATGGTTCCATCGAACCATTACACCTTATACCCAGCATGAACGGCGACGATGCCGCAATTCAAATTGACATATCCGCAACGTGCGAATCCGGCAGCTTCCATCATCTGCTTCAATTCTTCCTGTGCCGGATGCTTGCGAATGCTTTCGGCCAGATACTGATAGCTGTCGGGGTCCTTGACGAACAGACTGCCCAGCCGCGGCAGCACCTGAAACGAGTGAAAATCGTAGAGCGGTTTGAACCAACGCGCCCGCACTTCCGAGAATTCCAATATCCGCGCTTGTCCGCCGATCTTCAGCACACGAAACATCTCGCGCAACGCGGCTTCCTTATCGGTGACATTACGCAACCCGAAGGCGATGGTGACCAAATCGAAACTCGCATCCGGAAACGGCAGCGCCTGGGCATTGCACTGCACGTAATCCAATCCCGACACCAGGCCGCGATCCGTCAGCCGATCGCGCCCCACCGACAACATGTCGGCATTGATATCTCCGAGCACGACCTGCCCCATATCGCCGACCCGTTCTTTCAATAGCGCAGCGACATCTCCGGTGCCACCAGCAAGATCCAGTACCCGGTCGCCGGATTTCACCTGCGCGGTGCCGACGAAGTAACGTTTCCACAGGCGGTGAACGCCGAAACTCATCAGATCGTTCATCAGATCGTACTTGCGCGCCACCGATGTGAAGACCTGCCCGACCAGTTTCTGTTTATCGTCCACCGACACTTCGCGATAGCCGAAATGCGTGGTCCCGGGGTTATGTTCAGATTCGTTCATAAGATGAATTATGGCATCTAAGTTGTTATTGCGTCGCAACGCGATGGCAGCCTTGGCATTCACATGCCGACCTTCACTAATCACACATATATCGCACACGCCGGTAAGACTTCATGTCCGAATACCATCGCCCGAGCCGCAGTATCGTTTGAATCCCGTCCGTGCCGCACAGAGCCGATCACGCCAATTCCCGCTGCGGGTAATGCTACCGCGTTGGCACGGCAATCATTGCGTTCCATGCGGATGCTTTCTCCATCGCCTCCTGCATGAGAAAATCAACGCACGATAATCGTTGCTCATGGATCCTTATACCCCACATCGATGGCAGCCGCACGAGCAGCCGAAGTTCCCGGGCTCACCTTCCACACCGCATCATCCGATTCATCGACGTATCCAATACGGCATGGTCGGCGTCGTGGTGGCGCTGACCGGCGGACTCAGCAACGCACTAGTTACGGCCAATCTGCCTTACCTGCAAGGCTCCTTGGGTGCTGACGCCTGGGAGATGGCTTGGCTGCCGGCCGCCTATGTGATGACCAACGTTTCGGCCAATCTGTTGCTGGTGAAGTTCCGTCAGCAGTTCGGCCTCCGTCTGTATACGGAAATCTTCCTGGTGCTGTATGCGCTGATCGCCTTCGCCCATTTGTTCGTCAGCGATCTGGGCTCGGCGATCGCGGTTCGTGCGGCGCATGGTTTTGCCGGTGCGGCCCTGACTACTTTGGGCGTCTATTACATGATCCAGGCATTCCCAGCCCAGCATCGTCTGAAAGCGCTGGCGTTCGGTTGGGGGTTGAGTCAATTGGCGTTACCGTTGGGGCGGATCTTCTCGACCGATCTGCTGCAATTCGGAGAATGGCGGGGCCTTTATTTGTTCGAACTGGGCATGGCGATCCTCGCATTGGCTTGCGTGCTGGTGTTGAAATTGCCGCCGGGCGACCGGATCAAAGCGTTTGAAAAGCTCGATTTCGTCACTTTCCTACTGTTCGCGTCGGGAACCTCCTGCCTGGCGGCGGTATTGTCGTTGGGACGTTATTTATGGTGGACCGAATCGGCGATTCTCGGCATCGCATTGGCGGCATCGATTCCGCTGTTGATAGCCGCTGCCGCGATCGAGCACTATCGCGCCAACCCGCTGGTCAGTACGCGCTGGCTTGCCAGCGGCACGATGTTGCGGCTGGCATTGTCGGTTTTGCTGATTCGTATCGTTCTTTCCGAGCAAAGCGTCGGCGCCACCGGCTTCATGCAAGCCATGGGATTGAACAACGATCAGATGTTCACGATGTTGATACTGATCCTGTCCGGTTGTATCGCCGGCCTGGTCGCCAGCGCACTGACGCTCAAACCGCAAGTCATCCCCTTCCACCTGCTGATCGCGGTGTCATGCATCGCTATCGGCGCTTTCATGGACGCGCGCTCCAACAATCTGACCCGTCCAATGAACCTGTACTTCAGTCAGTCGTTACTGGCCTTTGGCAGCACCTTCTTCCTGGCGCCGGCCATGCTCGCCGGCATGGACAAGGTGCTGGCGCAACCACGCAATCTGATCAGCTTCATCGTCCTATTCGGCATGACCCAGAACATGGGAGGGCTATTCGGCACGGCAATGCTCAATACATTGCAGATCTGGCGAGAAAAGTTCCATTCCAGCCATCTTGTCGAAAATCTTACGCTGATGAATCCGCAGGTCGTGGCACGACTGAAAGCAGCCGCCCTCCCTTACGCGCACCAGATAGGCGACCCGGCATTGCTGGACTCGGCAAGCATGCGCGCGCTGTCCGCCGCCGCCACGCGGGAAGCGACCGTCCTGTCATACAACGACGTATTTTTGGTGATCGGCTGGCTGGCCATTTTCACCTTGGCATGGATTCTGGTCGATCATTACTGGCAACAGCACGGCCGCCCCGCAGCGCAAGCCTCCGCGCCCGCTTCATCCTCCCCTTCTGTTTCGCAAGATCAAGCATGAACGCTCCTGCTCCGGCACTTTCGGCACCCGCTCCGGCCCTGACTTCCAAAAGACGGCGGAAAGCGCTTGGCCTTCTGGGTTTCGCGCTGGTCGCGCTGACCGGCATATCGATTGTACTGTACGCCTGGCAGTTGCCGCCCTTTACCAGCACTATCGAAAGTACGGAAAACGCCTATGTTCGCGGTCAAACGACGCTGATCAGTTCGCAAGTCGGCGGTTATGTCTGGGAAGTGCCCGTGATGGACTTCCAGCATGTCGGTCGAGGGGATCTCCTCGCCACGATCGACGATCGCATCTACCGGCAGCAACTCGATCAAGCCAAAGCACAACGACAGACCGCACAATCCAACCTTTCCAACTGGACTCAGCAACAACGCGGCGCCGAAGCCAATATCGCGCAGGTTCGCGCCAACATTACCAGTAACGCCGCGCAGCGCGACAAGGCCCACGCCACGCTTCGCCGCGCCGGACAGTTGATCGACGAACGGCTGATCTCAGAGCAGGATTACGACACCGCTTACGCATCCGACGCACAAGCGAACGCAAGCTTGAGCCAATCGCAGGCCAATCTGCGGATGGCCGAGCAGCAATTGCGCAGCGTCGAAGTCAATCGCACCAGCTTGGAAGCGGCCGTAGCCAGCGCCGAGGCCGCCGTGAAGCTGGCACAGATCAATCTCGACAATACGCGTATCCACGCTCCGCGCTCCGGCCAACTCGGACAAATCGCCGTCCGTCAGGGCGCTTACGTCACCATCGGCACGCAACTGATGGCGATCGTTCCCGAAACCAAATGGATCATCGCTAACTTCAAGGAAACTCAATTGAAGAACATACGCATCGGCCAACCGGCCAATTTCACGGTGGATGCACTCGGCGGCGCGCGCTTGCACGGGAAAGTCGAAGAAATATCACCGGCAACCGGTTCGGAATTCAGCATATTGCCGCCCGACAACGCCACCGGCAATTTCGTCAAGGTCGTACAACGCATTCCGGTCAAGATCCGCATCGATCCGGATCAAAGGCTGGCTGCACGGCTCAGTCCGGGAATGTCGGTCGTGGTCAACATCGATACCGCAGACCCCAAGAACGAGACTGGTGCAGAGTGATATTCCACTCACGGCCGGCGTATCCCGAAACACGGACAAGCCAGGCTCAGAAATAATCGGAAAAATACGGTTCCTGATCGGGAATCAGGTATTCGAGCATTTGGACCGTGGCTTCGTCGGCCTGCAGCCGTTCGATTCGATACAGATAAGAAGGCGAACGATAGCTCATCAATAGGGCGGTCAACGTCTGAATCGTCGTTTTTATCGGCTTTCCGACCGCATCCCGGCTGACGACGACGTTACCTTGCCGATTCCATTGAACACCGAAAACCCCGGTATTCCACTCCACCAGCGGATCATCCACGATGAAATGAAACGGCTCCGCCGAATCGCCCGGAAACGGATATTCTTTCAGAAACGCTTCGACGTCCACGATCCGCGCCATGCTGTATGGTTCGATCGTCTCCTTGATTTCGCCATCTTCCAGCAGAAACGCGATCGGTTCGTTCCGATAGATATTGCCATGCACGGAATGGATCATCGAAAAATGCGCCGAAATGAAATTCCATAATCCTTTTCGCGCATCCTGATTGAGATAAATCATTTCCTTGATATTGAACACTTCGTCGATGATCCAATACAGCACGTAACCCATCGCTTGGCCGTTCTGGTCGTAATAGACGCCGGCAGTTCGCTCATCTTCGTTTTCCCAACGCCAGTATTCGTCCCAGTTCAATTGATCGCGAAGCATCGCGCCATGCGTGATCCGTGCGAAACGGTCATACACTGCAACGACATCCGGATCGTCGGCATCGAGCCGCTCCACATATCCGCTCACCTCGGTAATTTTCGGCAACTGCGAATCCCGGATCGTAAAGGTCAAGTGATCCGACATAATCTCCCATCCCTTGTGCCGATAATACGGAATGCTGTAGGGATACAGATAGGAAATCCATTGTTTACGCGCACGCATGTGCTCCAGGGCGGTTCGGATCAAGTCCTTCATCAGTCCGAGACTGGCGTATTCCGGATAGGTGCCCACACCTGTCAAACCGGCCATGTTGTACAGCTTGCCATGTACATTGACTCTGCAGGGGTAGACCGCCAATTGCGACACCAGTTCATCGTCCTCGTTGAACCAGCCGATCACATCGGCGTTCTGCAGAACCGGACGCTTGGCCTGAATCAATTCGCCGTCCCGATACCCGCTTTCGGCAATATCGCGATTGGTCACCTGAAACACGTAGCGCAACAATTCGTTGAACTGGTCCAGATATTCCGGCCCGACCGGCTTCAACCGGAGCCGTCCGCGCAATGTCTCTTTATCCAGGTTCATGGTTCACCATCCTCTTCATTTCCGTCGCACGCGGACCCATTCGTTCTGCATCCGGCGACCATCTTTACCAATCAGGCAGGTTTTCAGATCATGCCAGAGGATGGCTTATGAAAAAGACAAGACAAAAGGTGAATGCTTTTCATCGGCCGACACCCATAGTCCGTATCCGCGATCGGATTTGCTCCGGCGCGATCTTCACCGGACTTCGCCGTAGACGGCTTTTCAAAAAAGAAACTCACCATAGCGCCGCCCAGGACGACGGTTTCATTACCATCAACGCGAAAATCGCCAGCATACTGATGAACGCCGGCCAACCTAGCCAGAACCAGCAACGCATGGTCCGCCGGTAAGCATTCGACAAAGGCGCTCCATTCGCCACCGCCTCGCGCGCCAGGTTGCGCGCACGCACTTGCAACCACAACACCGGCAGCCAACAAGCGCCAACGAGAAAGAATAGTAGCAACGCAGTTTTGACCCAAAATTCGGTCCACGGCAGTTGCCGGATATGCAACAGCCACCATCCGGTCGTGAATTGCACGACCACCGCTGGCGCCGTGAAACAGCTATCGGCGATAACCACTACGCGGCCCGTGGCCGCAATCACCCTGGGATCGCCGCGCAAATGCGCCATCCACATGAAGAATGCGATTCCCAGGCCGGTTCCGAAGAGCAACGTCGACGACAAAATATGTATCAATTTCACCCAGTAATACATCATTTCATCTCCGTTCGGACAGCACCCACAACACGCATAGCGCCGGCAACAACACCAGGTTCTTGGTCAAACCACCCAACGGATCGAGCCAGATCGCCGGCAGACCGATGCCCAATACCAGCGTATAGACCGCCAACAGCGCCAACATGGATACGATCGCCGCGCGTGGCCGCCAATGACTCAACAACCACCCTCCAAGCAACAGATCGACGATACCGCCGGCGCGCGCCAACAGAACCGGCTCCCACCCGGCCAGCCATGATCCGGATGCCATGTCTTCGATCGTGGCAGCCGGCGTGATGAATCCGGCCAACGCCGATATCAGCCACAACGCCACCACTGCGATGCGCAGCACCGGTGCAACCAGATACAGTTGCGCCTGCCATCGGTCCTGCACCTGACTGGGCCTGTCCGCCAATACCTCCGGCAATGCGCGCGCCATGACGCCTAGCACCTCGTATGACCGCTTCACGGCTTCCGGGGTCGCCACATTGCCGCGACGGATCATGCGCCACATCGTCTCGCCCATCGGCCCGCGCCCGATCCGTTCGCCGACTTTCACCACCAGCGACACCCAGGCTTCCGGCACGCATAATACGCGCCGTCCCGGAATCCTCAACCAAGCGCGCCAAGCCAATTGATAGTCGCGCAGCGAGACCGGAGCGGGTCCGCCGATCTCGTAGATGCCGCCGGCGACCGTTTCGGTGTTCAGGCCGCATGCCACCATTTCGCCCAGATCCTCTACTGCGATCGGCTGTATCTGCCAACGGCCGTCACCGGGTATCGGCACCACTCCGGGGAAAGCGGCCATTGCCCGCAGCAAGGAAGAACCGCCATACGAACCGCCCGTCGAATACACCACCGACGGCCGCAGCACCACGGCACTGGGCAACGATTGCATCAACGCCTCGTCGAAGCGGTGCTTGGACGCGATGAATTCTCCATCTTCGGGAACGCCCAATGCAGAGATCTGCACGAACCGCCTTATGCCCCGCTCCGCACAAGCCTGCGCCAAAGCCAAGGGCGCCGTGTAATGAATCGTATCGAAACGCTGTGTCTTTGTTTCCCGCAGAATACCGGCGGCATTCACTACCGCGTCCACACCTTCCAGTAAAGGCATCCAAGCCTGCGCGGACGGCATGCGTTCGAGATGACATTCGCGCTCATCCGCAGCCAGCTCCTGCCCATGTTTCCTGACAGCGCACAACACCTTCCACCCTCGTCTGCGCAACGCGGACGCCAGGTAGCCTCCGATGAATCCGCCACCGCCGACAAGCAAAACGACACCGCGATGCATCACCGCCGAATCGACCGACACTTCATCCATCCGTTATTCTCCAGATCTCCCTCCATAGCGTAACCGGATTCGATTCAGGAGCGATTGACCGGACCGTATTCGATCGCGATCGCGATCGCACGCATTGTCCGGCTCGTGTCATAAAGGAGATACCGATTGCGTTCCGCGCAAGGCCGGTATACCGATACGTGGCATTCCATTCACCTGCTCCTGCACCCGCATCGACCGGCACGACGGTAAGCCGATGCGTTCGATGCACACAGGTATACGCGGTGTATCCTGACCATCTTCACCGTCTCTGCGAACTCTTTGCATGCGTTTCTCCTCATTGACCGATCGGATCGACGGGCCCGGCGTCGCCGCCTGGCAGATTCACAACGCCGCCATGCAAGGGCTACGCGAAGGACGGGACATCATCGCACTGAGCGTCGGCGATCCGAGTTTTGCGACGCCGCAACCGATCTGCGACCGCGCTATCGACGCCATTCAATCCGGTGATACGCACTACACTGCCATCACCGGGAAACCGGAATTGCGTCAGGCCATCGCCCGGTTGTACACGCAACATTTCAACCTGCCTATACGCATGGAAAACGTAGCTGTATCCGCTGGCGCGCAGAATGGCATCTTCACTACTGCGCTCTGCCTGTTGAACCCCGGCGACGACGCGTTGGCGCTGGAACCGGTGTATCTGACCTATGCCGGCTGCCTGGAAGGCATCGGTGCACGCATGCTTCGGGCGCCGATGCTGCCCGATCAGGATTTCCGCCTGGACCTGGATGCATTGCGGTCGCTGGTCACGCCACGAACGCGCGCCATCTTCCTCGCCAATCCCAACAATCCCACCGGCCGCGTGCTATCCATGGAAGAACTGGAAGCTATCGCCGAGCTGGCGCGAACCCATGACCTGTGGGTCGTGGTCGACGAGGTTTATCGCGCGCTGGTATTCGATGGCGACTATCTGGCGATGCATCAGTTGCCGGACATGCGCGAACGCACCGTCACCATCGGAAGCTTGTCGAAGTCCCACGCCATGACAGGCTGGCGCAGCGGTTGGATCGTCGCTCCCGAACCCTTGATCGAACATATCGACCGTTTGGCACTGAACATGCTTTACGGACTGCCCGGCTTCATCCAGACCGCCATGGTCGAAGCCGTGCATCGCTACCCTGAATTCACTGCGGAAATGCGGGCACGCTACCGCCGCCGTCGCGATATCGTCACGGCGGAGTTGGGCACCGGTTATGGCATTCAAGTCCGTCAACCGATGGCTGGAATGTTCTCGCTGATCGATGTCCGCGCCAGCGGCATGACTTCGGGCGATTTCGCTTGGAGCCTGTTCCGGGAACAAAACGTCTCCACCGTGGACGCCGAAGCATTTTCTCCAGGCTTGGCCGGATTCATCCGTATCGCCTATGGCTTGGATGAGGAACCGCTACGCGAAGGCTGCCGCCGGATCGCCCATTTCGCCAAGGGCGCCATGCGCCGACCATGACCATGCCGGTGGAATAGGCCGGTCATGGCAAGCGGCATGCGCATGGGAATATCCGAATGCATTTCAGCATCCACTGCTCAATACGCGCCGATATTCGTTCCGTGACGCCCGATCGAACCGCCACCCGTGTCAAGAATCCATCCACTCGGTGTTTCCCATGCAAAACGTGGACATTCGGAACACGGACTACGAATACCGATCCACGGCCAGGGCAACTGACGACGGCCATATCGACACGGCCGAAATGCTGCCGCGTCGTTTCGAGCAGTCGCGCGACATCGCGCAATTGACCGGCATCGCCTTGCGAGGCGATCGCTTCACCGCTATCCCGCTCAATTGCGGCAACGGTCGCTCCCGCTTCTCGGTCACATCGCGGCGATAGTTGACGTGAAACCGGACGGAAGCACGAGGATGTCATCACCGGGCTTGAATACTCCCCCGGCAACGGTACCGGCGTAGCCACGGAAGTCATGGAAAGCGG
>JAITWM010000143.1 GCA_031285265.1 Lysobacteraceae bacterium | reverse complement strand
GGGCATCGTCGCGAGCCCTCGTGGTAAAGCCGATTTGATTGTTGACGACGACATGGACGATGCCTCCGATCGCAAAACCGCGGGCTTGCGACATCTGCAGCAGTTCCATGACCACGCCTTGACCGGCAAATGCCGCATCGCCGTGAATCAGCAACGGCAGAACGGCTTTACGTTCATGGTCACCCCTGGTTTCCTGTCGTGACCGTGTGCAACCAGCCACGACCGGCCCAACGATTTCCAGGTGAGATGGATTGAATGCGAGTACCACATGCACGGGATCGCCCGGCGTGACGATATCGGCCGAAAAGCCCATATGATATTTCACATCGCCACTATGCGCCGGACCGGTTTGATCGAACTTCCCTTCAAATTCGTCGAATAATTTCCGTGGGCTCTTGCCCATGGTGTTGACCAGGACATTGAGACGACCGCGATGCGCCATCCCGATGACGATATCCTTGACACCGCTCATGCCTCCCTGACGCACTATGTTGTCCATGAGAGGAATGAGGGAATCTCCTCCTTCCAGGGAGAACCGTTTTTGTCCGACATACTTGGTATGCAGGTAGCGCTCGAGTCCTTCCGCTGCGGTCAGCCGTTCCAATATGCGCAATTTGACATTGGGGGAGAAATTGTAATTGCCACCGATTTGTTCCAGCCGGTTATAGATCCACTGCCGCTGCTCCACCTCGGGGATGTGCATGAATTCAGCGCCGATAGAACCGGTGTAAGTGGCTTGCAGCCGTGCCAGCAGGTCGCGCAGCTTCATCCGTGGCAGACCGGCGACGCCTCCTGTACTGAATTCAACATCCAGATCGCGCTCGGAAAGGTGGTGGAAACCGATGTGCAAATCCGGTGGATTCAATGACGGCGTCATGTTCAGAGGATCGAGCTTTGCCGCCAGATGCCCGCGATAACGGTAGGCAGTGATCAATCTGCCGACATTACGTCCCCGCTCATCGCCGTTTTCTCCGCCCGCCTTGGCAGCCGTTTTGGCGATTTCGGCGATGTGCGCGATGATCGCAGAATGGGGAACATCGCCCGCTTCGCGGCCTTTCAAACCATCGAAGTACGCTTTCCATTCCGGAGTGACGCTATTGGGGGAGGCGAGGTACTGCTCGTAGAGGTCCTCGATATATGCGGCATTGCTGCCGAGTTGCGAGGAGTGCGCAAACTGCTTGAGTAGATTGTCCACGATGATGATCGCGTCGGTATGAAGGAGGATAGGGTAGATGGGAAAAGACTACCTGTCCAAAACCAGATAACTGGACAGATAGTCATCCTGAGAATTATACCTTGATGTCCCGATCACAAGGCTAGACATTGGATGAATAATGAAATGAGACAGCGTACCGCGTGAATACTCATATCTTGAGGATGCGGTATTCACTGCACGGCCGCGACCGATCCCAAACCTGGTCGAATTCCAATTGTAATTGGCGTGCGCGGCCCGGCTGTTGGATGCAGGCTTCGCCATCGTAGCGGTCGCCGAGTGGCCGATAATAACTGCAGCCTGCATCGTTGATAGCGTAGGCTGAGGGAAAACGCAGGTCGGCTTGGTCCACTACTTGGCGGAATGAGAATGAGCTGGATAACCGTTGCGCTAATCCGAGCAGTGACGAATGCGCACGCTCTGGCGCAGCTGCGTCTTGCAACAAGACCTTGACTTCGCGTGGCGGTTTGACTACCGCATATCGACGAAACGTTTTGATGATCGACGGGTGATCCCAAAGACCAGGGTCGAGTGCGCGACTGTAGATGCAGATCGAGCGGTTCGCTTGCGCCAATACCGCCAGCGAGGCTGCGACCGCACCGGCAAGGCCGAGAACCAGGGTAGCGCCTTGCAGATTGCAGCGCATACGCAGGTGTTCTATCCCTGCTTCGAGGAATTTTGCACCGTATGGGATGAATCCGGCGCGGGCATAGAACGAAACGACATGAGTTTGCGCATGCAAGATCAATCCCGACCATTGCCGGTGGCGCGCTTCGGTGATCAATGCTTGCAGCATCGCTTCACCGACGCCGCGGCGGCGCCATTGTTTCAACACGGCCATTCGGCTGATCCGATGCTGCGTGGTCAAACGTCCGGTGCCGATCGGTTGCCCGTCGCCATCGCGTGCCAAGACATGGAAACTGGTTGGGTCCCATTGATCCCATTCTTCTTCTTCCGGTACATGCTGTTCCTGCACGAAGACATCTCTGCGAATAGCATGCAATTCCTGTTGTTGCTGTGCGTAGTCGACCAGTTCGATCTTGAATGCAGGATGGTTCACGATTTATCTTCCGTACCGAAATGGGGGGCCTTGTGTTCCGTCGGCATCGAACGGTCTTATCCGTCTGCTTCCTGTATTTGATAATGCCCGGCTTCGATCAATGCAAATAGCGCATTGCGCCCATGGTCAGACAATTTAGCGTATCCGGCCTGATGGATCTGTTCGGCGGCGGCCAATTGCCGGGCATCGGTAATGGGAAGCGAGAACGATGCGCCGTTACAAAATAGGCTGGCACCGCGTTTGTTGCGCCGCCAGGCCGTTCTTGACCAGGGATGGCGTTGTAATATCGCCCCGGACCGGAGCGCCTGTTCGATTTCGACCGGAGACTGGGATTCGGCGTAGGGCAGGATCGCACTGGCATTGCGATAGGTAGTGATGAAGCTTCCAAACCAGTCACCGAGGCGATCGGGATCATTGATGCGAATGGCGTTCAATGCCTCGATCGCGCGTGCCATGGCCGCTGCGTCGATCTCGAAAGGGTCTTTTGGAATTTCCAGATCTTCATCGTGATAGCGCACGCGTTCGTCGGCGTCGAGGATCAGCGTATCCAGATAGTCGCCGATCAATTCACTGGAGGATGGTGCGCGCAAGCCGACGGAAATCGTCAGGCAGGGATTCACGGCAATGCCATGATGCGGTACTCCAGGAGGAAGGTACAGCATATCGCCGGGATGGAGTACCCAGTCGTGGCTGGGATGAAACTCGCGTAACAGCTTCAATGCGACATCATCCCGGTAGGTTTCGGACGGGTTGGACCTGGCATCTATCAGCCATCGACGTTGCCCGTCACCTTGCAGCAGGAAGACGTCATATTGATCGATATGCGCGCCGACCGAGCCGCCGGTAGCCGCGAAGCTGATCATGATGTCGTCGAAACGCCATTGCGGAAGAAAAGTGAAATGGTGCAGCAACTCGCGAATATCGGGATCCCATTTGTCCACGTCCTGGACCAGCAAGGTCCAATCGCGATCGGGCATATTGGGAAATTCCGCTTCGGAAAATGGTCCGGTGCGGAGCGTCCAGGAGTCAGTATCCCAGTCGTGGGTAACGATCCGGGAAAGTGCTGTTTCCTCGCAGGCCAACCCGGCCAGATCCTCGGGTGTCACCGGAGAAACATAGCCGGGAAATGCATTGCGGACCAGCAAAGGATGTTTTTGCCAGTATTGGCGTAAGAACCTGTCCGGAGGCATGCCGAGTGGTGTCTTACCTTTGGCGTCGATTTCGATCGGAGGAGCGTCAGCGGTTTTCTTCCGGCGCATAGCAGGGGATTCGTGAATACGGGAATCCATCTTCAGACTGGATTCGCTGTCAAAAAGGGCGCTTGGAGGCGCGGTTCATGGGAGCCATCATATGAGCTTGTGGTGGTGGCGCAAGCATTCAGATCAAATGCCGTAGTCGTCTTGTGAAACAGAGTGGGAAGCGTCCTTGCATATCGTTGCGGGCGGGCGAATTTCCGGGGAGCTAGTCGATTTGTCTGATAATGCGCTTGAAACGTCCCCGGCTGGACTCGGGCATGACGGAGTGGACGGCGCTTTCATCATACGCGCCGAAATGCGTGAAATTAGTCCGTGCATCGCGTAAGGTCAGCCGGTTCTGCCGAGAAGGCGTATCCGGTTCATCGATATTGGTACCATCATCCTCCCAGAAACAGACGGGGCAGATATCGTAGTAACCGCGTTCGTCGAGCGTGAAATAGTCGCAGCAAGGACATTGCATCAATTCGGGAAATTGCACGTCTTTGGCTAATCGCTCGGCCAGTCCGGTGTAGGTGGCCGGTGTCAACTGCAACAGTCGCTGTTTGGCGGAGCCCGGCAATTCCAGCGATTGAATGAAATCGCGCATCGATTGCTGGGTAATGCCTTGTCCGCGGGTCAACGACTTGAGCTGTTCGTAAGGATTGGGCAGACCATGACGGCGCATGACGGTCTGTACCGGCTCGGCCAGTACTTCCCATGCCGCATCCAGGTCGGCATTCAAGCGTTCCGGGGCGATGAGCAATTTCCCCAAACCTTTGCCGAGTGCGTCCAACGCGACCTGGGTATGACCGAATGCGGTGCCCAGTGCACGCAAGACCGTGGAGTCGGTCAAGTCACGCTGCCAGCGGCTGACCGGCAGTTTGGCGCTGAAGTGTTCGAACAAGGCATTGGCCAGTCCGAGGTTGCCCTCGGCATTTTCGAAGTCGATCGGATTGACTTTGTGCGGCATGGTCGATGAGCCGACTTCGCCTTCTTTGAGTTTCTGTTTGAAATAACCCAAGGAGATGTAGCCCCATATATCCCGGGCCAAGTCGATCAAAATGGTATTGGTACGGCGGACGGCATCGCCCAATTCGGCGATGTTGTCGTGCGGTTCGATCTGAGTGGTGTAGGGATTGAATACCAGCCCCAGATCTTCGACGAAAGCGCGTGCGAAACCTGGCCAATCGAGTTCGGGATAGGCGGCGATGTGGGCATTGTAATTACCTACCGCGCCATTGATTTTTCCGGTCAGTTCGACATTGTCGATCTGACGGCGTTGCCTTTCGAGACGAGCGATGACATTGGCGATTTCTTTCCCCAACGTGGTTGGCGACGCCGTCTGTCCATGAGTGCGCGACAACATGGGTTGTGCGGATTGCTCCAATGCTTGCTGGCACAGCTGGGCGATGACGCTATCCAGGGCAGGCAACAATACCTTCCTGCGGGCTTCTTCCAGCATCAGCGCGTAACTGAGGTTGTTGATGTCTTCGCTGGTACAGGCAAAGTGCACGAATTCCAGCGCCGGTGCCAATTCCGCATCGTCTTTGAGGCGTTCCTTGATGAAATATTCGACCGCTTTGACATCGTGATTGGTGGTGCGTTCGATTTCTTTGACTCGTGCGGCATCAGCAACCGAAAATTCCGCTGCCAGCGTGCGTAGTCTTGCTGCCGCGGCGGACGAAAATGGCGGAAGCTCAATGATTTCGGGTTCTTCCGCCAATGCCAGCAGCCATTCGATTTCTACCTTGATGCGGGCTTTGATCAGACCGTATTCCGAGAAGATCGGTCGCAATGCATCCACTTTGCCGGCATAGCGGCCATCGAGCGGGGAAAGCGCGAGCAAGGAGGATTCCGACATGAGAACGCCTGCAAGGGTAAAAGACACAGTTTAACGTGATGCGCCAAAGTGATGCGCCTGTAGCGTATCCTTCCAAAGACGCAGCCTATCGTGCAAACGATGATTGCGATCGTATTGTCTATAGTTGGAGGCGAGCATGCGCAAACAATCATTTCGAACCGAACATGACAGCATGGGGGATCTGCGAGTACCCGCGGATGCGCTGTGGGGGGCGCAAACGCAGAGGGCGATACAGAATTTTCCGATTTCCGGGCGCGTGATGCCGCGCGGATTCATCCGTACGCTCGGTTTGATCAAAGCCGCCGCTGCCCGTGTCAATGCTGAATTGGGGTTGCTGCCTGCCGATCTGGCGGATGTAATCCAGGCTGCGGCGCTGAGGGTGGCCGATGGGCACCATGACGCGCAATTCCCAATCGATGTCTATCAGACGGGTTCCGGAACGTCCTCCAATATGAATGCCAACGAGGTCATTGCGACACTGGCATCGCGTTCGAGCAAGCTTACCGTGCATCCCAATGACCACGTCAATCTAGGACAAAGTTCCAACGATGTGATTCCGACGGTCATCCGGGTTTCCGCGCAGCTAATGGTCATCGAATACCTGTTGCCGGCATTGAAACACCTGCGCAGAGTCATTGATCGGCGCGCCAAATCGTTGGAGAAGGTGGTCAAGACTGGCCGCACCCATTTGATGGATGCGATGCCGTTGACCTTTGCCCAGGAATTCGGAGCCTGGTCATCGCAATTGATTTCAGCGCAGGAACGCATCGAAGATGCGTTGAAACGATTACGCAGATTGCCTATAGGCGGCACGGCCATCGGCACGGGAATCAATGCGGACCCGGAGTTTGGCAAAGCGATGGCGAAAGCACTGTCGGCACTGACCAAAACGAAATTCAAGTCCGCTCGAGACAAATTCGAAGGTCTGGCTTCTCAGGATGATGCGGTCGAACTGTCCGGGCAGTTCAATGTACTGGCGGTGACGTTGATCAAGATCGCCAATGATCTGCGCTGGATGAATTCCGGGCCGTTGGCAGGGTTGGGCGAAATTGAATTGCCCGCCTTGCAACCAGGCAGCTCCATCATGCCAGGGAAAGTCAATCCGGTAGTTCCCGAAGCCGTGGTCATGGTTTGCGCACAAGTCATCGGCCATCATGCGGCGGTTACGATTGCCGGGCAGACGGGCAATTTTCAATTGAATGTGACGTTACCGCTGATTGCAGTCAACTTGCTGGATTCGATTCATTTGTTGAGTCAATCGATGCGGCTGCTGGCCGACTCGGCCATCGCCGGACTAAAAGTACGCAAAGACCATGTTCAGCACGCATTGGATCGAAATCCGATCCTGGTCACGGCACTAAATCCTGTGATCGGATACGAGAAAGGCGCCGAGATCGCGAAACAGGCGTATCGTGAAAACCGATCGATGCTGGACGTTGCCAAGGAAGTCACTGGACTCCCGGAAAAAACCCTGAAAAAACTGCTCGATCCCTTGCTATTGAGCCAAGGCGGGATCCATGAGGTATCTGAAAACCGCAGTTGATGCGATGTTATGCGTTCTGCCATGCAACCGCAGAACGGTACGCCACTTCTTGCAAAGTGGCGTACCGTGGTGTCCGTTGGAGCGGATGGGGTTATTACGGAATAAATCTGTCAGCGCGCGGGAATGTTGACCGAACCACTGACATTCTCGTATTTGATCTTGCCGGCGCTCAGCTTGGTTTTTACCGTCAGATTGCCATCGATATTGCGCGCATTGAGGTCGCCGGCTCCCAGGGAAGTGACCGAGACATTGCCTTTGACGTTGCGAACATCAATGGTGCCGGAAGCTACCGCAAAGGTCTGAACTACGCCTTGGACATCCCGTAAATAAACGTTGCCGGAAGCCACCGCGGCGACCGTTGCCGGACCATTGACCTGAGTGGCCTGCACTTCACCGGAAGCGAGCGAAAATAGATACAGCGCGCCGATGTTTTCCAGCTTCACATCACCTGAAGCGACATTGCCGGTGGCCCAGCCTCCGATATTGGTGCCCTCGACATAGCCGGAAGCAACGTTGAAAAGAAGCGATGCCGTACCATCAAATGAGGCGTTGCCTGAACTGACATTGACATTGACGTCAAGATCGTTCGGAATCGTACCGTCAAGTTCCAGGTAGGCATAAGCATTGCGCCCGATAGGAAGTACGGTGGATTTCAGATCGACGGACAGTATCGTCCCGACTTTCTTTTGGGAAACGCTCAGTCTAGATAGCCAACTGGTGTTGGACGTGCAAGCGCGGCCAGTCAGCCCGAAGTTTCCCGCAGCGCGAGGGGCCGCTGTGACCACCAAATCATGGGATCCCACATTGAATATCACCGAGGTGACTCCCGTAGTGTTCAGTTGTAAATTGACAGGAACACTGTATTGACAGCTTTCATTCTGAGCGAATGCCAGCGCAGGGAGTAGCAATAAGGAGCAAAACGCAAGTGATTTCTGCATTGGGTTTTTCCTGGTTGATTTAGAATAATAAGATTTTTGAAATGTCACTTTTTTGAGGTATCAAAGACAAAATGCCGCTTTCTCGAGTTGTACAGGAATCGGCATTAGGGATTATCTGTTAGATTTTTCAAAAAAGTAAGTATTGTTATATGGCTATAGCAATATACTTTTCGTATTTAAGGAATTATTTACGATTTATGTTATTGGCATGGGAATTTCGGAAAGCCAGACAATGCGGTACTGTTTGAAAGAAATTTGAACAGATCGAGCCATTACTACGCTGTATAAGCCGGCACGCCAAGCCGATCATGATAGATTTATATGGGGTTGCCTGATCTTTATACTGCTCGGTTCCTCGGCTTCGGTCAGTATTGCCGAGTGCGGATATCAGGCAGGGTGCTTGATGAAGGAATATGATAGCTCGTGGTCTTTTTGTCAGCTTGTCTGGCTGGTTGCTGTAATCGACGGAATAGAAGACGAAAGCCCTGGATCATAGCCCGATGGCAGCACAGGGCGGATCGAAGAGGACACTGGACAGATTCATGCCTTGCGCTTGTTCTGAACAACCGATTGACAAGCCGCCATGACGAATTCTTAATCGATCGGTGGCGATGGCATTATTTCTTTTGCAGGGTCAGCCATGTTTTGTGCAATAAAGGCGATGACCTTTTGATAGGAAATTCATTGGCCCATAACTGTATATAAGGTTTTTGTAAAACCTCCAAATGCCAGGTCTCGGTTTTATCAAAAAAGCTGAAAATGACTTTGTTGGGTTGTACGACAACGATATTCCTGAGTGTGCCTGGGGTATATGGAGCAAATAACTCAATTGAATCAATGACATTAGTGTCTGGGTCGATCAATAGGATATGCAGCGTTTCGGCAAAAGGCGCGTCTTCGGTGATGAACAGAAGATATTGTCCGTCAATGGAGTATTGCGCTTCCAACAGCGCACCGGTTGTTTCCAATATTTTTTTGGATGCGATGTGGTATAGATGGATTTGCGGCGGTTCGTCGTCGCAATTTTTTACGGAGATGACTCCGAAATGTGTCGAATCAACAATGCTCATTCAAGAGTCCAAGAGTACACAATGTCGTTTGAATACGTTAATCGCTCAGTATTTTCGATATGCACTAATGAATCATTCATGACGACACTTTGCATCGACTGAAGAGTGAATTGTGCTTATTCCAACGGCAACGATGGATATGCGGATATCTTCACAGATAGCATGATTGAACAGAGTCATTTATCGATCCTAAGATGCACGGTAAGATTCACCTCTACCTGTTTCACTGCACTATCGTGTTGAACGATTGGCCGTTCAAACGTCCGTCATCGCATTCCCTATGGGCTTGCCGCCGCCAAGGTTCAAAGTTCCCGGCTGTCATCCCAGTTTCGTCTGAACTTTTCTAACATATCGCAGGGTGCACTCACTTGTAGTCTTGCGGCGGCTGGCATAGGCCAGTCGATGGCAATGTCGGCAAGCGAAGATCGTACCGCCATAGAGGATGGCAATACGGCGTTGACAGCCGCGTGTTGGACAGAGGAACCAGGGGCGCTGACCGCCAAGATGGTAGGCGGTCCACACCAGATGGACCGGGTAGCGTTCCGGCTTCGGGAGATATGGACCAGCGGCAAATACACCTCCCGCGATCGCTGCGCGGAAGAAGAATG
>JAITWM010000087.1 GCA_031285265.1 Lysobacteraceae bacterium | reverse complement strand
TGTTGACCTGGATATGCTCTGCTCAACGCTCAACTCCCAGGAGAAGCTATGAGATCGATCTGCGCGTTACTGCTGTGTTGCGTCACCAGTGTCCCGGTTGTTGCACAGGACAAGGTTTTACCGCCTTCCAAGGTCGATTTTTCCACGTTCATGAAATTGGCGCAGGAAGTTCAGCCTTATCGCCAGCAACGGCTTCTATCGTTGGATCAGTTTCTGGAGGCGGCGCGCGAGCCCGGTGCGATCGTCCTGGATGCGCGCTCCAAGGAAATGTATGACGAAATGCATCTCAAGGGCGCCGTTCATCTGGATTTTTCCGATTTCACTCAAGCTCGTTTGGACGCATTGATTCCGAGTAAGAACACGCGAGTTTTGATCTATTGCAACAATAATTTCGACGACGCTCCCAGGGTATTTGCGACCAAAATGGCGCTTCCCATTCCGGTGGCCGATGACACCGAGCCGCTGACCTTGGCGTTGAACATACCGACGTTCATCAACCTGTATGGATATGGCTATCGGAATGTGTACGAGCTGGAGAATTTTGTCTCGATCCGAGATCCTCGGCTGGAGTTCGAAGGGCGCGTAATCAGTGAACGAGGACGCCGGCCATAGGTGGCTTGGCGAGACTGAAGTCGAGGTTATCCGATGGATTCGTTGACCCAGATCGTATTGGGAGGGGCGGTGGCCGCTGCCGTGATTCCGGCGCGGCATCGTCGGGCTGGATTGGTCGCGGGCGCGGCATTAGGAACACTACCCGATCTGGACTCGCTGCTCCTGCTCGCATTTTCCGGTGGCGATCCGGTCATTTTGATGACGATGCATCGGGGTTTCAGCCACTCGCTGTTTGTCCTGCCGATAGTGGCGTGGATCATTTGGTGGATTTTCAGACGTCGGGGCGGTCGTGTGGCGCAAGCACCCACGCGGTGGTTTTGGGCGATTCTGCTGGCGTTGATGACGCACCCGCTACTGGATGCGTTCACGGTCTACGGTACCCAGCTCTGGTGGCCGTTGTCTTTGCCGCCCGTCATGTGGAGCAGTGTCTTCATCGTGGATCCAGGCTATACGGTCTGGTTGCTGCTGGCTTGTGTAATCGCATGGTGCGCGCGTGAACGGCGCTTTGCGCAGTATGCACTGGTAGCCGGATTGTGCTTGAGCTCCGCTTATCTGGGTATGTCGTTGATCGTCAAGCATCAGATCGAACGTGCGGCGGAACAGTCATTGACAGCCATGGGGCTCATCGATGCGCCGCGTTTTTCCGTTCCTTTGCCGTTGAATACGGTGCTGTGGCGGGTAGTGGCGATGACCCCGGACGGTTATGTCATCGGCGACCGGTCATGGATCGCCGATCGCGGACCCATGCAATTCAAAGCGTTTTCATCCGCGACGGATGTACTGGTGGAAGTGCAGCAGTTTCCCAGCGTGCGCCGGCTGACATGGTTCAACCACGGTTTCATGCGCACGCAAGTTCACGAGGACGAGGTCATTTTGAGCGATTTGCGCATGGGGTTCGAACCGGATTACACGTTCAATTTTGCCGTTGCGATGCGCGATGGCGAGCATTGGCGGGAGATCACTCCGAGGCAATTGCAAAATACCTATCGTTTTCCGGTGTCCGGCGGACAGTGGGAACCTGTATTAGCGGCGCTGTGGCGGCGTATCTGGCACCCTTCCGATCACCTTCTGCTGGAGTTGGGAACGGTGCTGGCGGACGATGATGGAACGGTGCGTTGACGGAGTGAAACTGTCGCGGCATGCTTCGAAAAGGCGCGCCGAGAAAGAGCGTGGATGCCGGTCGCATACTCGCCCGGGGGATAGAGCGTAGACCGCCCCTGTCACGGTTCGGGAACGACGGTCGAAATGCGCGGAGTTGGGAGTCGTGATGGAGTGCGATCTGACGATCCGAACGGACGCGCGGGCATCATTACAGCACTTGGGCGGTGACCGATACGAAGTGACAGACACTCCCGCCGATCACGAACATATGCCAGATCGCATGCGAGTAACGAACCGATTCACGATGATAGAAATACGTGCCCAGGGTGTAGAAAATACCGCCTGCCAATAACCAGCCCAATGTCCAGGCGTCCAGCGATTGCAACATCGGCTTTATCGCCACGATGACCAGCCAGCCCATGCCGATGTAAATGCCCGTGGAAAGCCGGGCGAAACGTCCGGTGAAAAACAGTTTGAAGATCACTCCGGCGAACGCCAGCCCCCAGATTGCTCCAAACAGCCCCCACCCCCAAGGGCCGCGCAAGCCGATCAAGGTGAAAGGCGTGTAAGTGCCGGCGATCAGTAGATAGATCGCACAATGATCGAATACTTTCAGCCGGCCTTTGGCGACGGGATGCCGGATGGCGTGGTACAGCGTCGATGCCGTGTAAAGCAGCAGCAATGCAGTGCCGAAGACGATGGCACTGGCTAGTTGCCAGCCATCGCCCCAGACGGCGGTCAGCGTGATCAGTACGGCGCCGGCAGCCACTGAGGCTACCGCACCGAGGCCATGGGTCAACGCATTGGCGATTTCTTCGCGAATTTTGTTGATGTCGGAGGGGATCGCAGGGGATATGGCGTTCATTGGGGGAACTTATCGCAATTTGGCCGCAAGTGCATCCTTAGTGTGGGGTGTCGATATGCATCATGCCGAAAGCCGTCAGCCAATATTCACGCTATGTGCGTGTTCACGGGTTGCCGAAAAACGAATTTCCGGCGCGCGTTCCTGAGCCAATTGCAGATTGACTCGGGTAGGCGCTAGGTAAACCAGTTCTCCGGCAGCGTCGATACCAAGATTGGCGGCATTCTTTTCGCGAAATTCTTCCAGTTTCTTCTCATTGTCGCCGTGAATCCAGCGCGCGGTGACCACGCTGACCGGTTCGAAACTGGCATCCACCCCGTATTCATCCTTGAGCCGGTAAGCCACCACGTCGAATTGCAGTATCCCGACTGCGCCGAGGATCAGATCGTTGCTCAGCAAGGGGCGAAAGAATTGAGTAGCGCCCTCTTCGGAAAGCTGCGCTAGTCCTTTCTGTAACTGTTTCAGCTTCAGTGGATCGCGTAACCGTGCCCGGCGGAACAATTCCGGCGCAAAGTTGGGAATGCCGGTAAAGCTGATCGACTCGCCTTCGGTAAACGTATCGCCAATGGCGATCGTACCGTGATTATGGATTCCGATGACGTCGCCGGGGAATGCCGCTTCGGCGATTTCACGATCACTGGCCATGAACGTCAGAGCATTGGCCAGTTTGATCTCCTTGCCGCTGCGTACTTGGAAGGCTTTCATATTGGCGGTGAATTTGCCGGAGCAGACGCGCATGAAAGCGACGCGGTCGCGATGCTGCGGGTCCATGTTGGCTTGGATCTTGAAAACGAAGCCGGTCAGTTTTTCTTCGACAGGCACCACCGCGCGTGTCGTGGTGGTGCGCGCCTGTGGCGATGGCGCGTGCTGGACGAAAAAGTCCAGGAGTGGTTGCACGCCGAAATTGTTGACGGCTGAGCCAAAGAACACGGGAGTCTGCCGGCCGGCCAGATAGGCATCCGGATCGAATGGGTGCGAAGCGCCTTGCACCAATTCCAGTTCGTCACGCAACTGCTTCAGCATATCGGCGCCGATGCGCGATTCTAGTTCCGGCATATCGATCGACGGAAATATTGTCGAATCCTGCCGGGTGAAGTTGCGGCCGGCTTCGTACAGATGCACTTCCCCGGAGATCAAATGCACGACGCCCTTCAAGCGGTTGCCCATGCCGATCGGCCAAGTGATCGGTGCGCATTGAATGCCCAGGACGTTCTCCACTTCATCCAGCAGTTCGATCGGCTCCTTGCCTTCGCGGTCGAGCTTATTGATGAAGGTCATGATCGGGGTATCGCGCAGTCGGCACACTTCCATCAGTTTTATGGTGCGTTCTTCTACGCCTTTCGCGACGTCGATGACCATCAACGCCGAATCCACGGCGGTCAGTACGCGGTAAGTGTCTTCACCGAAGTCGGCATGTCCGGGAGTATCCAGCAAATTGATGATCTTGCCTTCGTAGGGGAACTGCATTACTGAACTGGTGACCGAAATACCGCGTTCTTTTTCCAATGCCATCCAATCGGAAGTGGCATGGCGCGCGGCCTTGCGTCCCTTGACCGACCCGGCCATCTGGATGGCTCCACCGAACAACAGCAGTTTTTCCGTCAGCGTCGTTTTGCCCGCATCGGGGTGCGAAATGATGGCGAAGGTGCGCCGGCGCGCGGCTTCGGTGGCGGTTTCAGACATGAATGGAATGGCCGCAGGTATGGGCCGAAGGATAGTGGGAAGGGCGGGGATTATAACGCCGGTTGTTTGCCCATAGGTGGCGTGATGAGGAATCTGGAGTCATACGGAAAAAGCGGGTTGATGGCGGAAGAAGCCGGTGAGATGACCAAGTCATTGCAGAATCCGGCATCGGTACGGCACGGTTGTTCATTTCGGGTGGCCGTGAGCGAGGCATGATGCCGATTCACCGTTGCAGTCACAGGCGTCCGCATCGGATGTTGCACGAGAACGGACTCGTTATCCGATTCGGATGCTGTGCCGCCTATTAATCATGCTGGTGTCCGGTTTCCACGCGTGCCTGCATCGTCTGGACCACTTGAATTCGGAAGCGGTTTTACGTGCCGGCTTGCGTGCAATCCATGCTGGCAGCCGTGGGGCCTATGGCCGTCTCCGAACGCTGTGCGCCCGCGCTCATGCGGTAGGCTACAAGTGCGTGGCTCGACTGATGCGCGAGGAAGGTTTGTGAGGCACCGCTTCACGCCCCGCGGCACCGATTGACGATAGGCTCGGCCGGTAGCCGGTAGCCGGTAGCCGGTAGCCGGTAGCCGGTAGCCGGTAGCCGGTAGCCGGTAGCCGGTAGCCGGTAGCCGGTAGCCGGTAGCCGGTAGCCGGTAGCCGGGAACCGGTAGCCGGTAGCCGGTAGCCGGTAGCCGGGAACCGGTTGAATCGACAGTTTGCGGCGAACAGTCCGATACCCGCCTGAGCCGGGGACATCACCTACCTGCCGACCCGCGAAGGCTAGTTGTATCTGACCACGGTGATCGATCTGCACACCCGGCGAGTACTCGGCTACAGCCTGTCGGAGCGGATGCTCGATGATCTGGAGCAGCAGGCGTTTCTCAATGCCTGGTCGGCCTCGTCGGTTGGTCCGGGTATGTTGCTCCATTCCGAATCGTGGCAATCAGTACGCCAGCGGCGACTTCGGCAGGATGCTGGCCGTATATGGCTTCGTGTCGAGTATGAGTCGCAAAGGCGACTGCTGGGACAACGCAGTTGCCGATAGCTTCTTTGTCACGCTCAAAAATGAAGAGGCCACCGGCGTGTACGAAACCCGGGCTTGCCGCCCGCGCGGCTATCGCCGGTTACATCCGCGGGTTCTACAGTCCCACGCGCTTACATTCTGCGCTCGGATACCTCTCGCCCAACGATTACGCAAGAAAGTTGGAGCAAGCCGCTTGATAGTCCGTTGGTAGGGGGCACAAGATCACGGCCGTTCCTGGTACTCATAACGCGACGATGTGGCGCTTCCCGCATGGGCCGTGCGTCCGAAGACCAGGTTACGGTGGCGTAATCCGGGTAAAAAACCGCGAGCGGTGGGTTTTACCCGTGTCCGGGCCGGGAGGGACGAGCGAATCGTTCCGATGCAAGTCAATGAACGGCATGTAACCGAGCGACACAAATGAGCGATCGGCCATTGTAAATCCAATAATTTGTGATAGATTTTATCAATTGATTTGCCAAATAACTATTGCATGTGTCAATAGAAAAGTGAGCGTGTAATTAAAGCGGCGTGTTGACCGCAAGTGGATAGAGAGAATTGAGCTGGCGGAATGGGCCGGTCAGCGTAGTTTTTTATTTGATTGATATGCCGACGATTGTCCGCATCCGGGTTTTCAATCGGGCAGGGGAAATCGCCGTTGGCTAGGTTCATATCGGGGACCGGGAATTAATCTGTACATCCATATACATATATCCATCACCTTGGAAAGATCATGGAGAGACTATCATGAAAAAAGCCCCTGTTGCGTTGTCCGCGTTGTTGTCTGTTCTTGTCGCTTTTTCCGCTTCTGCGGGTACGGCGGCGGACAAACTGACGGATGCAATGATCGATCAAGATCTGATCGATCGGGAATTAGCGCCGATCAAATCTCAGATCGACATGAATCGTTATATATATTCAGCCGAAGCGAAAAACTCGCCTTTGCGGCAGCTTTCGCCCAATGCGCTGGCGACTTTCATGAACGGTTTGACGTTCACTGATGAAGGAGCGGCGAGTTTCAACATGACACCGCTCACCAACAATCTGACGGCTTCGCAAGTCTATGAAGTCTTGGGCCTGTTTGGCATGCAGAGTGCTATCGGGACGATTTCGAATCTGCGGGTTCAGACGGAGTCGGATCGAATGATCGCCGCTTCCGCCAAAGAACGTCCCAACGCTGTGTGGGCTGCCCCTTTCGCTTGTTACAACGTATACCAGTCAGGCCGGTATGTCGGTAAGGCCTGCCTCAGGACTTCCGGTTATATGTGCAACTTGAGTGTTTGCCGCTAAGGCTTGCCGTTAGGGTTTTCTCAGTGGCGGGGCGCTAGTCGCCCCGCCACACTATTAGGAACTTCTCATGAAGTTATATTTATGGACAATTCTCGGCATATCCATGACTATGCCGATCCAATGGGCTGCCGCTGCCGCTGCCGCTGCCGCTGCCGATAATCCGGTGAGCCTTCTCGAAAGGTCGTTCGAATTCGACAGATCAGTCAAAGCGTTTAGTACGGAAAGCTCCAGGGCGGCGGCGAGCGAAGCGCGGCGGCAATTCGCACAATGGTTTGGCGACGATTATTCGGATATCAAACTGGCGGAGCAGACCGATGACGATCTGCAAGTGCTTTACGATATTGCGGAACACGCGCTTTTCGTGACGCTGGATCCCGGATATATCGAAAACGCCCGGCGCGCATTTGAGGAGCTTCAACGCCGAAACGCCACCAATTCCGTACACTTGATGAGGTTCTACGACATGCTGGCAATGGCCAGGATGTTTCCGGAAGCGCAGCGTTTCGCCCAGGCGCATCCTGAAATCGAATACCGGCCATTGCCTGGGGTGCGAGAAGAGAACGAACTTCCGGTTGGCGTTCCGACGGTATTAAAGATCGATGCCGATGCGCCCGGATTAGTGCGGGTCGCAGTCGATGATCCGATGAAGATCGTCGCTATCGTCCATCCGCAATGCGGGTTCGCATTGCAGGCGCTTGGCGAGATCGAGCGAGATCCGCTGCTCGCCTCGGTATTTGCCGATGCGCTCTGGATAACGCCTCCGAGCGACCTTAGGGACTTCGAACAGGTCCGGCAATGGAACCACGATCATCCAGCCAGTCAGATGACGATGATGTACCGGCCGGAAGAATGGCCCGAAATCGATCAGTGGGGCATGACGCCGGCATTCTATTTTTTCCGCGATGGGAAACTCGTCGGCGTTTTCTCGGCATGGCCTGATGAAAACGGGCACGATAAACTGGTCGCAGCGTTGCGTGAAGCCGGTTTGATGGAAAACCGGTAGGCGGTGCCGGCCTGGAGCATGAAGTCACGGATGTCGCCCGGCGGCTAAGCCGTTCCATCTGCCGGATGCCGGCAAGGGTGGTTTCGTCGAGTGCAGTGACGGTCCTGTCATCAATGGATTTATCTTGGTGTGTAGGCGCTGTCTCGACATTGCTTTAATCGCATGATTGCCGTGGAAACCTGCGTGAAATCGAGAAAAATTTCCAGGTGAAATTCTCAGCGATTCGATCAGCGATCCGGTATTCCATCCACGTGAACAACCGCTCCGGCCCTCTCTCGGCGCCTGTAATCTATGGATCGACGGGCGAGATACTGAGCGAGAGCGGCGGGAAATACTGGCTGACTCAGGTTCTGGGTAAATGGCGGGTAAGGCGGCAGAGCACCAGGCGTATTTCCGAACGTCCTTGCCCGACAGACCTGCAATCGCCCCTTCGCTGGATGTAGCTTTCCGGAAAAGCCTTTCTGGGAGGTTTACGGAATGCCGGTATCGCCTTGTTTAAGGATTGAGACGATCTGCGTCTCGGTTAATTTGGACTGTTTCATAAAATCTCCTGGTCGAGAAAATAGGCCAGAAAGTTCTACTTATCGAATATCTGTCTTAAGGGGAAGCTTACGTCATCAATGGACAATAAATAATTTTTTAATTCAACGGTATGCATAATCTACTTAAAGTAAAGCGACGTATTTAGTGTGGTTTTAATAACAATAAAATAAAATTTTTGTCACAAGTATTACTTGACTCAATGATCGTTCAAGAGTGAATATCGATCACGCATTTATGATTCGATCCGGGCGATTTATTAAAAATCCATGATGTCTTCTGGCAATCCGGTCAGAACACGGTCGATATCATCAAATACACACAGGCGCTGAAAGTGATCGAGCGGCAAGGTCGATATGGTGCCGTTTTCATATATCAAAGGACTAAATTAGGATGAATCGTATTTATCGGAAGATCTGGAATTTGAATTGCGGCATTGCCGTGGTATCGGAATTGGCGAAAACCAAAGGTAAGGGCAAAGGGGCGCGATTGCTGCAAACAATGCCGATTGCCGCGGCACTGGTATCCGTTCCTTGGGTGGCCTTGCAGGCACAGGAAGTGGGGGGAGGCGATCCG
>JAITWM010000015.1 GCA_031285265.1 Lysobacteraceae bacterium | reverse complement strand
GGCGGCCCATAGTTTATGCCGATTTATCTATACAACTTTATCTATAGGCTCCATATAAAGAGAAATGAACAAACCATCAGCTGGTAATTCTTCCGAGACGGGTCTGTAAGCGACTATTGATGAAGCTTTCGATATCGACTGCTGTGTCCTATGACAATTCCCACGGAACAGTAAATGTAACCGCCACTTTCATGCCTTCCACAGACTCCATGATCTTTTCATGTCCTTCCATGGCGTTCCAAGAGATAATAGGCGATCACTGCATACACTAATTAAGATCGTAGAACAGGCAGATAAAAGAAAAAAAGATCTACCTATAAAATATGGGAAAAACTTGACCTACTTTACCTAACCCCAGCGGGTTTGCTTGTTTAGCCATCAATGCAATAAACGACTTGGCAAATCCAATCATAACTGCCGAAGTACCTACAACCAAGCGCCGCTACCGCGCGAAGCCTGAGCGAGTCAAACCGGCCCGTTAGCTGCCGAATTTTGGACAACCCGCGTTATTTTTCGGAATTATGTACTTAACTAAAGTTCCTATAGATTGAACCGTCCTCGCATGTCTATCCTTTCCATGTAAATAAAAAAATGACTTGTTTTCATGCATATTCACTAGATAGGTTACCCCTGCCGTTAAAGGAAAGCTCGAACAGGCTATTAGAGACTTCGATGAAGCAACACGCGACTTGCATGCCATCGCATCGACCGTACTGAAAATGGTCTGGATCGCAAGAGACAGAATGGGTATGCCAGATCTGTAAAAATGCAGCGCAGTAGGCGCATCCATCGCCAGCAAGCATGCGCATCATGGATGCTTGCTTCTATGGTCGAATAGTAGAAATAGAAAAGGCCTGCGATCACTCGCAAGCCTTTGATTTGTATGGCGCCCGAAGTTGGACTCGAACCAACGACCCCCTGATTAACAGTCAAGTGCTCTAACCGGCTGAGCTATTCGGGCGGAACGCGTATTGTAGGTCGCTTTTCGGTCGGCAGGCAAGATGATGCGAGCATTCGCTCATTCGACTCTTCATTCAATCGTCGCATCCTTGGCCGCTCTGCTCTTGTTGCGCTGTACGGATACGCCCGGAATTGTTGACGATCACTTCCCGCAGCAAGGCTTCACCGGCACAGATGCGAACCCTCAAATTGCTTCCTCCGCTCAAGCCGCTGGGTTGAAAACGTACGCGATGACGCCCCGTGGAGGAGATCAGACGCATCGATGAATGAATCGGACCATTGACTTCATGCAGGATATCCTGTGGCATTGCGGGCTGGTCGCGACGCTGAGGATCGCGGTATACGATCCAGCCTCTGCTCCAATCCGAGGTGTTGGAGCATCGCAGATCGCCGATGGATGGGCAGACGGTAACGGGAACTCGCTGCGTAATGGCCGCTATCCGCGCACTCGCAAAATGCGTGCTGAGCGAATAGGCCGCGCTGCTGGCACGCTGCGTCCGCAGCAAATAATTGAAGCTCGGCAAGCCCAATCCGGCCAGCAACGACAACAACGCCAAAGAGATCATCAATTCCGGCAAGGTCAGACCAGCCATATTACGAATAGACGGTTTACCGGCATCGAAGCTTTTACGAGCACCGGGCGACACCTGCCGACAAATCGAATCCGGCATTCGCTGCATTGCCGTTCCTCCTTGAAATGATGTATTTATTTCACCCGATATCACCAGCATCCGAAATCGGGCAACACCTTGTCATCGCGTAGGAAATCCTCATGAAATGGCATCCGCCGGGTTTGACGTATACTGCCGGGTCTTTCGCTGCGTTTTCCGATATGAGCGAGCGGTTTCAACTGGTGGCGCCTTATGTCCCGGCTGGCGATCAGCCACCGGCGATCGACAAACTGGTGGAAGGATTCGAGGCCGGACTGGCCAAACAGACGCTCCTGGGCGTCACCGGATCGGGCAAGACGTACACCATCGCCAATGTGGTTCAGGCAGTACAGAAGCCAACCTTGGTGATGGCGCCGAACAAGACGCTGGCCGCACAGTTATACAGTGAATTCCGGTCCTTCTTCCCGCATAACGCGGTGGAGTACTTCGTCAGTTATTACGATTACTACCAGCCCGAAGCGTATGTCCCCGCATCGGACACCTTTATCGAGAAAGACAGCTCGATCAACGACCATATCGAGCAAATGCGTCTCGCCGCGACCAAGACGCTGCTGTCCCGGCGCGACGCCCTGATCGTGGCGACGGTATCGGCGATCTACGGATTGGGCGATCCGGAGGATTACCTCTCGTTGCGCCTGATCATGTCGTGCGGGGAGCGCATCGATCAGCGGCAATTGATTCGCCATCTCACTGAGCTGCAATACACTCGCAACGAGTTCGAACTGCAACGCGGCACGTTCCGGGTACGCGGTGAGATCATCGATGTACACCCGGCGGAAAGTGAAATGGAAGCGGTCAGGATCGAAATGTTCGACGGCGAGATCGAAAACATCGTCTCCTTCGACCCATTGACCGGAGAAACGCTGCGCAAGCTGTCGCGTTTCACCATCTATCCGAAAACCCACTACGCCACCACGCGAGAGCGGGTATTGAAGGCCATCGAAACGGTCAAGGAAGAATTGAAGGAGCGGCTGGAACAACTATATGCCCAGAACAAGTTGGTCGAGGCGCAACGTCTGGCGCAACGGACGCAATACGACCTGGAAATGATGGCGGAAGTCGGTTACTGCTCGGGCATCGAGAATTATTCAAGACATCTAACCGGTAAACAGGCGGGTGAGCCGCCGCCCACGCTGTTCGATTACCTTCCTCCCGATGCCCTGCTGGTCATCGACGAATCGCATGTGACGATCCCGCAACTCGGGGCGATGTACCGCGGCGACCGCTCGCGCAAGGAGACCTTGGTGGAATTCGGTTTCCGCTTGCCGTCGGCATTGGACAACCGCCCTCTGAAATTCGAAGAATGGGAAGCGCGCGCGCCGCGCAGCATCTATGTATCGGCCACACCGGGACCGTACGAATTACGCGAATCAGATGGGCAAATCGTCGAACTCGTCGTGCGTCCGACCGGGCTGGTCGATCCGCAGGTCGAAATCCGCCCCGTTTCCACTCAGGTCGACGACTTGATGTCGGAGATCACTATTCGAGTAAAGCTGGGCGATCGTGTGTTGGTGACCACGCTGACCAAACGCATGGCCGAAAATCTGACCGAATATCTTGGCGAGCACGGCATCAAGGTACGTTATCTGCACTCGGACATAGATACCGTGGAACGAGTCGAGATCATCCGCGATCTGCGCCTGGGCAAATTCGATGTACTGGTCGGCATCAACCTGCTGCGCGAAGGGCTGGACATGCCGGAGGTATCACTGGTGGCGATTCTCGATGCCGACAAAGAAGGATTTCTGCGTTCGACCGGCTCGCTGATCCAGACCATCGGGCGCGCAGCGCGCAATTTGCGAGGCACCGCGATTCTGTATGCCGACAAGATCACCCGATCGATGCAAGCGGCGATCGACGAGACCAACCGGCGCCGTGAAAAACAGCTCGAATACAACGCCGAGCACGGCATCACACCGCAATCGATCGCCAAACCGGTGGTCGATATCCTGGAAAACGCACGCACGGAACCTGCGGAAAGCAAAGGAAGAGGCAAAACACGCAAAGTAGCCGAAGAATCTGCCGACTACGTACCGAGCGACCCCGCCAAGTTGGTCGCGCGCATCAAACAGTTGGAACAACAGATGTACCAGCATGCCCGCGACTTGGAGTTCGAAGAAGCCGCACGTATCCGTGACCAGATCCACCGACTGCGGGAAGCAAGCCTGACCGGGTGAAAGAGCCCCCGGAAGGGTGCGAGCCACTATGGACAACGCCAGTTGTCGACGATGAGCGCATCGATGTATAATAGGGGGCTCTGTAGCAGTTTATCCATCTGCGACAGTGGGCGGTTAGCTCAGCGGTAGAGCACTACCTTGACATGGTAGGGGTCACAGGTTCGAACCCTGTACCGCCCACCAATGAAATCAACGACTTATGACGTTTTTTCATTGAACATAATCCGGCACTAACACGCAACTAACACGCAGCCGTTTTATGCACTCATCAATCGCTTTGGTGGCTTGGCTCAGATAGTCAGGCCAGTATTTAGCATACATCTCCGTCTTCCCGCTGTACGCGCGATGGCCAAGCGCATCCCTTGGATTGTTGAGTACCGACTAAAACTGAGCCAGTTTTCGAAGTAATTTCGATTTAAAACTGACCCGCCTGAGAACCCCCGTCCTGAGCGATTTACTCGGGAGTTTTCAGGAGTGATTATGATGGTCATGTCGGCCAAGATACGGCGGATGCATTTCCGCGATGAGATGTCGATACGAGAGATCGCTCAGCGTACGGGTCTATCGTGCAATACGGTGCGGCGCTGGCTGCGTCAGGGGCATGTGGAGCCGACGTATCAGCTCCTGGGTGCCAAAGGGCTTGGAACGTAGTCATTAGCGCCACTATCTAGTGCGGCAACCTTCTCCGCCTCGCCAGAACGTATCGTCAGCATAATGACTGGCACCTGCGACCCGCCACGCAGATCACGCAGCACTTCATGCCCATCCATATCGGGCAAGCCAATGTCCAACACGACCAGATCGGTGTCCTGGTTTGCCAGTATTTCCAGACCTTCCCTTCCCGTTGCCGCCAAAGCGACTTTATAGCCCTGCGCACGCGAACTGATGTCAAGAAACCTGCGAATTTGCAGCTCGTCATCGATCACCACGATCTGTATTGCACTTGAGGGAGCTTCTGTCCGCATCTAGACCTTGAGGATGGGCGGCGGCTCTAGCAATGGGAGAATAATGCGAATCAGGGTGCCGTATCCATCTGGCCTTGGCAAGGCCTCAACGCTACCGCCATGCGCGCCCACCATGCCTTGCACGATTGTCAGGCCCAAGCCCGTGCCTCGACATCCCCGATCGCCGCGCTCAACGCTATAAAACATATCAAAGATATGGCTGCGCTCGG
>JAITWM010000006.1 GCA_031285265.1 Lysobacteraceae bacterium | reverse complement strand
TCCGATCTGAGGCGGTGGCGCTTGGAACAGTCTGTCGGATAGCGCGATCTTCGGATCGGCCTTTGCTTCTGGGCGCATGCAAATCGGTCATCGGACACACGGAGGCCGCAGCGGGCGTTGCTGGGCTGATCAAGGCCGTATTGTGCTTGCAACATCGCCGAATCCCGCCCAACCTGCATTTCGATTGCCCGAATCCTCATATTCCCTTTTCCGATCTGCAGATCCGAGTGGCCGACGAAACGTATCACTTGCCTTCTTCGGGTAAGGTTCTGGCGGGCGTCAACGCGTTCGGTTTTGGGGGGACGAATGTTCATGTCGTGCTGGAAAACGATGCATCCGTTCCGGTAACGCAGGAATCCGCTCGATATTCGGCTTCGGAACGTCTCATCTCTTCGCCGCGTTGGCATCTGAAGCCCTGCTGGCGCGAATCCGATATGAGTTTGCGGCGACGGACCCGGCCCAGCGACGGGGAGTTGCTCGGAAGCCGCCTGTTCCCATCGGAGCTGACGTGGGATTCGGAACTCGATATTGAACGGTTTCCGTGGGTCGAGGACCACGTGGTGCTGAGTGAAGCGATATTCCCCGCGGCGGCGTATGTGGAAATCATGAATGCGGCAGGGAAGGCCGTGATGCCGGAGGCGTATTTTTCCTTGGAAGATCTGATGCTGGAGCGAACCTTATCGCTTAAGCCGACCGGGGCAGCGACGCTCCGAACCCGTTTGGATCCGGTCCGGATGACACTGCGGATCGAAGACGCGGGCTTGGGGGCCGAACCGGTTTCTCTGGCACAGGCGCGGTTACGCAGAGTAGCGCCGGGAATCCCTTCGGGGGATGTGTCTTGGATCGAAGCTCGCTCGCGCTGCGGCCGCGTTCTTACTGCCGAGATGCTTTATGCCGCGTTCCGCCGTCAGCGTTACGAGTACCGGGGCGTTTTTCGGACATTGATCGGCGCTCGGGTGGGAGAAGCCGAAACGGTGTGCGAGCTGAATCTGCCCCCGGCACCGGAAGGCATGTTGTTCCATCCTGCGGCGCTGGATGGGGTGTTTCAGTCGTTGCTGGCGGCGCAGGTTCCGATGGATGGAGCGGAACCCGAAAATGTTCGTTTCCGTATCCCTCATCGTATCGACGAACTTCGGATTTTCGGCCCGCTCGAAGGACGTTTGATCAGCCATGCGGTGCTGGAGGAGGGAGAGTCCGAGACGGAAGCGCAAGGTCACGTGGATGTTTACGATGCCGACGGGAAACGGGTCTGTCGCGTGCGGGGGTTTCATATGCGAACGGCGGATGCACGAAAACGTACCACCACGTCCTCCGCGCTGTTTTGCCGACCCCTATGGTCAGAAATCACTTTTCCATCCTCGATACCGGCTGCCGGAGCCTGGGCATTGCTGGGAGGAACGCCGACTTTGCGCACACAGCTGGCTGGCGATCTCAGGCATCGTGGCGGTACGGTCGTCGAATGTCCGCATATGCCGCGAAATGCGAGAGAAGCCGCCCGGATTGCTGAGAAAATCTCTAAGGAGGTGGAGCGTGCCGTGGTGCTGTGGCCCGCAGCGGACGAACCGACCGCCGAACCGAGTGCCTGCCAAGCTCAAATCCGCCTGATTCAAGCGTTGGGGGCTCTGCACGATCCGGTCCGGCTGTGGACGGTGACCTGCGGGGCACACCGGGTGTTACCGGAGGATAGAGTCGAAAATCCTTTCGTTGCGGCGCCCTGGGGTTTGATGCGGGCATTATGTCAGCAGGATGCGCAGGCTTTTTGGGGCGGCTTGATCGACGTGGACGCTGACGTGTCCGTATCCCGGTTGGCCGACGCACTATTGGCGATGGATGGGGAGGATCAAATCGCGCTGCGCGAGGGACGGCGATATGCGCTGCGATTGGAGCAGCAGCGTTGGGATACTCCTCGCTCCGAGGTGCGTTTCCGTGCAGATGGCGCCTATGTGGTGACCGGGGGATTGGGTGCGTTGGGCAGCCAGGTGGCGCAATGGATGGTTCGGAAAGGCGCGCGGCGGATTTTGATTCTTGGACGCCGTCGAAATCCCGGGCTGCACGGAAAGCAATTACTTGCCCGCCTGCGGAGTATGGGCGCGGAGGCGGACTATGCGTCGGTTCCTCTCGACGATTTGGATGTGCTGGCCGATTACCTGCGAACATATCGGCGGTCAGTTCGTTCCCCTATCCGCGGTTTGATCCATTGCGCTGCTCATAGCGAAGATCAAGCTTGGCGTGATATCGACGCTGGCGCTTTTCGGCGAGTATTCGCGGCCAAGGCCCAAGCAGCGTGGAATCTGCATCTCGCATTCGAAGGGGATCCACTGGAGCATTTCGTGCTTTTTTCGTCGCTGGGCGGTCTGCTTTCCTTGCCAGGCATGGCCTCTTATGCCGCGGCCAACGTCGTACTCGACAGTCTGGCTCAGTTACGCCGCTCCTTGGGTCAGCCCGGCCTCAGCATCGATTGGGGGCCGTGGAACGCGGGACTTGCCGAGCGCGATGCACGGACCCTGGAGGTTTTCCGCTGCTACGGTCTGCATCCCTTTTCGCTTGAGGAAGGGCTGGAATTGCTCGAGCGTCTTTATTTTTGTCCCGAAGCTCAGGCCGTCATTTTCGCCGCCGATCGCAGCGTGCTGGGCGCCAGCCCTTTTTTATCACTGCCGTTGCTGGAGCGGCTGGCGCCGGTTCCGTGCCGGGACGATCCGGCCCAAGCATCCGATTTTCCGGAGAACGGTGATTATCAAACGGCATTGCACGAAATCTGTGCCGCGATTTTGGAAACCGATCTTCGGAGCATAGACCCGAACCGGCCTTTGTCGACCTATGGACTGGATTCGCTCAACAGCTTGCTCCTGGCGCATCAAGTTCAGAGCCGATGGGGCGTGGGATTGCCGCCCGAGATTCTAGCCGCCGATCCGCCGCTTGCGGAACTTGCGGCTTTCATCGCCTATCGCTCGTGCGGAAATGGATTGATCCGAACGAAGTGAAGCAATGCTGACGATTTCCATTTAACTCTGCCCCGGGATTCTCATTGAAAACTGACCCGCCGGGTTTGTGTTGAAGGAAGGTATCAGATCAGGGTTTGAGTGTATCTCCTTTTCGGGTTTTGGTTTTCTTGGAGTTGGCGGTTGCCGAACTGTTGCGGAATCGCCAGGAGTCGTTTCCGGTTTTGACGATATGGCAATGATGAGTGAACCGGTCAAGCAAAGCGGTGGTCATTTTGGCATCGCCGAAGATACTGGCCCATTTGCTGAAGCCCAGGCTGGTAGTGACGATCACGCAGGTGTGCTCATAGAGTTTGCCGAGCAGATGGAACAGCAGGGCTCCGCCGGAAGGGACAAGATCACTCCGGGCGGGTCAGTTTTAAATCGGAATTACCCCAAAAAGCGGGGACAGATTTAGATGGGAATCAACATACACGTTGTGCCATTGCCGAATTTCGGCGGTTACCGTGAGGAATCCGGCGCGGCGCCAGCTTGGAACGATGGTTCTCATGATGGTTGCCTGGATCGTTAGAGGTCATTGACAATGCGATGATTTGGTTATGGGAGCGATCGGCGTTTTGAGTTTCCGTTCAGAAACAAGACGGAAGAATCAAAGTTTTCCAGGGCGGGCAGTACACTGTAGCAATGTCGATGAGATTGGTTTTCTGCAATTGTCCTGATCTTGCCAGTGCCGAGCATATCGCCGAGGCGCTGGTCCGGGCGCGCTTGGCCGCATGTGTCAATGTGATACCGGGAATACGCTCGTTCTACCGTTGGCAAGGTCAGTTGGAACGGGCCGAGGAGACGTTATTGCTGATTAAGACGGTCTTTGACCGGGTCGAGGCACTCAGTGAACAGATCGTTGCGCTGCATCCTTATGAACTGCCTGAAGTGATTGCGGTCGAAGTCGATTCGGGGCTGCCGGCGTATCTGCGTTGGGTGGCGGAACAAAGTTGCGAGGAAGATTGAGTTGATGCCGGCCCTATACCGCAGTTTCGTATCACTTGTATTGTTGGTGTTGTGTTGGGTCGCACTACCGGCGTTGGCGATCAGCGAAAGCGATTTGCTGCCGGTAGAGGAGGCGTTCGGGGTCGATGCAGCCGCACCGTCGCAGGATCGGATCGAAGTGCGCTGGCGCGTTGCCGATGGCTATTATCTGTATCGGCATCGCATCGGAATCCACGTCGAAAGCGCAAACTTTGAAGATGCGCAGGTCCGGTTGCCGGATGGCGTGCCGCAGCATGACGAATTTTTCGGCGATGTAGAAATCTACCGTGGCGTATTAACCGCCGTGTTGACAGGCGTACCCAAGGCCGATGCACGTGCGGTCGATCTTCGGGTGAAATATCAAGGATGCGCCGATGCTGGCATCTGCTATCCGCCGCAGACGCAGACATTGCGTGTCGCATTGCCGCCCAGCGATGTGTCGGCTGCCGCTCTGCCGGTGATCGCATTGCCGGGAGCAGCGGCCGTTTCGCCTGTTGCCGTACCGGCGAGGGGTATCCCCCAGTCCGTGCTGGGAAACATATCGGCGCTGCCGGAAGATCGCGCTTTCGGGTTCGAAGCAGTTGCCGAAGACGGTAATGCAATCCGGTTGCGATTCACCGCCGCGGCTGGATATTACCTGTATCGGGATCGAATCCAGCTCAAGGTGGACGGCCATGACGGTGTTCGAGGCGGCATACCGAGATGGCCGTCAGGGACTTCCTATCGGGATGAATACGCAGGCGATGTCGAGGTGTATTTCGACCATGTCGATGTGGTGTTGCCATTGCGGCGTACCAGTACGGATGCTGCCGAAATCACCGTGACGGCCACCTTTCAAGGTTGTCAGGAGAACGGAATCTGTTATCCGCCAATGACGCGGCAGGTATCCGTATCGTTGCCATCGGGGCGGATCAGCGAGGATACGGCCGGTTCCATGGCGGTTGCTGAGCTGGCGGAGATTCTTTCCGGAAATCCATCTATCGAGGTGGACGACGCTTCGCGGACGACGTCGACGGTCGATGGTCCGGACGCATCCGCGGGCAATGCGCTGCGCAGCAAAGCGCCGGCTGCTTCGAGCGTGAGTCTTTGGAAGGTGTTGTTTTCGGCGCTTTTGGGTGGAATGCTGCTGAATCTGATGCCCTGTGTGTTGCCGATTCTATCGCTCAAAACGCTCGGGTTATTGAAAAGCGGCGAAAGCCGGCAACGCGCGCGCGCGCATGCACTTTGGTACACGTCGGGAGTATTGGCGTCTTTTGCCGCCATCGGCGGCGGTGTGCTGGCATTGCGTGCCTTGGAACAGAAAGCGGCTTGGGGCATGCAATTGCAGTATCCCTGGTTCGTGGCCGTGTTGGCTTATCTGGTCTTTGCCATGGGGTTGAGCCTGTCCGGTGTAGTGACGCTGGGAACCGGTGCCGGCGGCATCGGGCAACGCCTGAGTTCGCGCAGTGGGCCGGTCGGCGATTTCTTTACTGGGGTGCTGGCTTGCGTGGTCGCCAGTCCATGCATTGGTCCGTTCATGGGAGCGGCCTTGGCATTTGCCTTTATCGCTCCAACGCTACAAGCCTTTTCGGTATTCCTGATGTTGGGGTTGGGGTTGGCGTTGCCGTTCCTGCTGATGGGATTCATTCCGGCGCTAGTCAAACTGCTGCCCAAGCCGGGAGCTTGGATGGAAACGTTGAAACAGGTGTTCGCGTTCCCGATGTATCTGACGGCAGTGTGGTTGCTATGGATATTGGGTACCCAGCGCGGAGTGAATGCCCTAGCGTCGGTGTTGGCGGGTGCGGTTCTGCTCGCACTGGGACTGTGGTGGTATGAACGCAGTCGCTGGCGCGATGCGACGCTGGGGCGGATCCTCGCGGCGTTGATGATCGGAGTGGCTTTGCTGCCGATCTGGAGTGTTGCTCGGGAGGATACTGCTTCCGCCGAGGTTCTTGAGGTTCTGGCGTATTCGCCGCAGCGATTGGAACGATTGCAGGCCGATCGGCGCGTGATTTTCGTCAATATGACTGCCGATTGGTGTGTGACCTGCAAGGCCAACGAATTCGGTGTGCTTTCTCGCGATGCATTCCGTGCGGCGATGCGCCGCGCCGATGCAGTCTATCTGAAAGGTGATTGGACGGAAGGCGATCCGCAGATCGGTGAATATTTGAGAGCCCACAATGCCGTGGGTGTTCCTCTCTATGTGGTTTATGGTCCGGGGGCCTTACCGCAGATATTGCCGCCGATATTGACTGAGACTATTGTCGAGGATGCTTTGGTCCGCGCCATGGGGCGAGAATAGGCGCGGCACGGCGCTGAAAAGCGGTTTTCGTATACGGCGGATCTTGCAGATGACTACCGGATACGGTTGATATTTCGCAATGGTGGCCAGGTTTCCGGCAAGCGGGTGATCGCATGATTTCGGCCGGAACAGCGGCTTCTTTGCCAAATTGCGAGGAAAAACTTAATTTTCACGAATCATCTGCGAAATTCCAGTAAAATTCGCCGAACTGGACAGCAATGTTGTCATAGCACAGGCTGTCAGTTCGTTCTTCCCCGAGACTTTCAATGGCACGACTACTGGTATTGCATGGACCCAATCTCAATCTGCTCGGCATGCGCGAGCCGGAGGTCTATGGCTGTGCCAGCCTGGCCGAGATCGATACGATGTTGGTGCAGTCTGCGGCTGAAGCCGGGTATGCACTGGAAACGTTCCAATCCAATGCCGAGCATGAACTGGTGAATCGGGTGCAGGCGGCGCGTACCGATGGCACTGCATTCATTCTGGTTAATCCGGCGGCCTTCACGCATACCTCGGTCGCTTTGCGCGATGCGTTTGCGGCAGTATCGATTCCGTTCATAGAAATTCATCTTTCCAATCCGTATACACGCGAACCTTTCCGTCATACCAGTTATTTCAGCGATCTGGCGGTAG
>JAITWM010000203.1 GCA_031285265.1 Lysobacteraceae bacterium | reverse complement strand
GGCATTTTCGCCATGCAGCAAACCTGTCCTGAATGCCAGGGTCGTGGTCAGGTGATACGCGATCCCTGCAAGGCATGTCGCGGTGCCGGCCGGGTCGAGGGAAAAAAAGTTCTTTCGGTGAAAATGCCGGCAGGAGTGGACAATGGCGACCGCATCCGGCTTGCAGGCGAGGGTGAAGCTGGCCCTCCCGGCACACCTCCGGGCGATCTGTATGTAGAAGTTCGCGTTCGGGAACACAAGATATTCAAGCGCGATGGCGACGATCTGCACTGTGAGGTGCCGATCCGGATATCGCAGGCGGCGTTGGGCGATGCGGTACAGGTTCCTACACTGGGCGGCGAGGCCGAGATACGTATTCCCGCCGAGACGCAGACGGGCAAATTGTTCCGCTTGCGCGGCAAGGGCGTGAAATCGGTGCGCAGCCGTAGTGTCGGCGATCTTTATTGTCATGTCGTGGTGGAAACTCCAGTCAACCTCACCGCGGAACAGCGCGAGTTGTTGGAGAAGTTCGAGAGTACGTTCGTCGGCGAACATGCGCGCCGGCATTCTCCCAATTCCGCCACTTTCCTGGATGGGGTCAAAGCGTTCTGGGAGCGGATGACCTCATGAATCGACCCGCACGGGTTTGGGTTTGCGGGCAGGCGAAGTTGAAGTGTCTGCCCTGGCCGGGAATGTGCGTCCGGCTTTGTTAGGCATCCGTGGTGAACAGGGCGCACTCATGGAAACAGAAACGCGTTGCCGCTGGAACGGACGGGACGCTTTTTGACGCGATGGCTGATATCTGCGTGTCAAACCCATAAAATACGAAGATGAACGAATCTCGCGAAAGCCATTTGACCCATGGTCGTCGACAGCGTCCTACCGGTGCATCACCGGTCGATGTCATTACGGTGCAGTCACAGCTGGTTTATGGGTATGCCGGCAACAGCGCCGCGGTACCACCGTTGCATATGCTCGGTATTCGGGTTGCCGCGATTCCCACGACCTTGCTCAGCAATACGCCGTTTTACGATACGTTGCGCGGCATGATGCTGCCGGTGGATCTGTTTTCGGACTTGCTGCGGGGGGCGAGCGAACGCGGGCTGCCGCAACGTGCCAAGGCGCTAGTGTCCGGTTATTTCGGCAGCCTCGACAACGGCAAGGTGTTTGCCGATTGGGCAGAGCGGATACTGCCGCAGGCGCCGGGGCTGCGTTATGTCCTCGATCCGGTGATCGGCGATACCCATACCGGGCCTTATGTCGAAGCCGGGCTTGAAAAGGTCATCGGCGAGCGCTTGTTGCCGTTGGCTTGGCTGGTTACGCCCAATGCGTTCGAATTGGAACAGTTGACCGGTATGCCCGCATCGCAAGAGAGCGATGCCATCGCTGCGGCGAGAGTATTGCTGGAACGTGGCCCCGAATGGGTGGTCGCGCACAGCATCGAGGGTGAACCGGGCCAACTAGTGACATTGGCCGTCGGCAAAGAAGTGGTCTATCGCTGGGCGTCGCCGTATCTGCCGGTGGACGTGGCCGGTACGGGAGATGTCCTGGTGGCTCTGTTGTTGGCGTTCATATTGAATGGCGAACCGCTGCCGAAAGCAGTCAGCCGTGCGATTGCGGGCGTGCATGCGGCGTTGGAGACGACATTGCAAAAGGATGTTGAAGAACTGGATGTGCAGTCGGCGCCGGCGGCGGCATTGGAGCAAGTGGACCGTTTCCCTTGTGTCGTGCTGAAATGAGTACCGCCGAATCGCTGCCGCCGCCGGTGCCGCAGGTCGTCGGCATCGTTGGCAGCGCGGGTGCTTATGGGCAATGGCTGCGACGTTTCTTTTCCGAGCGCATGCGATTGACGGTGATCGGCCGGGATCCGGCTGACCCGGATTCATTATCGGAAGACGCCTTGATCGAGCAGGCGGATGTGCTGGTGTTTTCGGCGCCCATTCGCATGACGCCGGATCTGGTCGCGGAGTATGTCCGTCGGGCCGATGGCCGCGAGCATGGCAAGCTATGGTTGGATGTCACATCGGTGAAGGGCGCGCCGGTGGCGGCAATGTTGACGTCGCAGGCGGAAGTCGCCGGCTTGCATCCGATGACCGCACCCCCGAAATCGCCGACGCTCAAGGGCCGGGTGATGGTGGTCTGCGAAGGCAGACTGCAACGATGGCGTGACTGGCTGCAGTCCCTGTTGCGTGCCACTCAGGCGGAGTGCGTCTGGACGACTCCCGTATATCACGACCGGGTAATGGCGTTGGTCCAAGCGATGGTGCATGCGACCCATCTGGCTCAGGCGAGTGTATTGCGTGAATATCTGCCGCGGTTGGGCGAAGGCGGATTGGAGCGGTTATTGCCGTATCGCTCCGCGTCGTTCGAGATGGATACCACGATAATGGCGCGTATCCTTTCGCTCAATCCGGAAATATATGAAGACATCCAATTCGGAAATCCCCATGTTCCGGATATGTTGGAGTGTCTGCATACGGAAATATCGCGTCTTCGCGATTGGGTAAAAGGCGGTGATGGGAGCAGGGCGGCGTTCCGCGGCCATTTCCTGGATGCCGCCCGGGATGCTTTTGGAGCAGCGGCGTTACGGGGCGGCAACTATAATTTCGAGCGCTTGGGCTATCTTCTGGCGGACTTGACCGGCCGGGATTATATGAGTGTGCATCTGCCGGAAGACCGGGCCGGCTCGTTGCGTGTCCTGCTGCATATTTTTGAGCGCAACGGGGTAAGCCTGACATCGATCCACTCGTCACGGACGCCTGATGGAGAAGTGCATTTCCGTATCGGGTTCGAGTGCGCTTTGAATGCGGACCTGTTGCACGTCATCGTGCGAGAGATCGAAACTAGCGGTACTGGGCGGGTCTTGGAGTATTAGTGTTCGATCATCGTCGAGAAACGCTGTTTTTCGACCAGTTCGCGTGTCATTTCGCACATGCAGTTCGATCGACGTTCGCCCCGATGCGGTTTTTGTCATAGTGTGGGACTCGAACAGGATGCCATAGCGAGCCCCGGTATGCTGGGGAAAACTCTGTATCCAA
>JAITWM010000128.1 GCA_031285265.1 Lysobacteraceae bacterium | reverse complement strand
CACCAGGCGCTGGCCATGAAAACCCCGGCTGAGGCATTCGCATTAGCCATCTAAGGTGAGCAGGTTTTGCTGGGTCATTACATCATTCGCAAAACGGTTCGTCCGACAGGTAGGTATATCCGGTCAATCCGGTTTCCAATGCCGCATGCAACCGATCGGCCTCGTCGGCGGACAGCTTGGCGCCGGCGATCCGCTCGGCGTAGATCGCGCGCAGGTCGTCGAGTCGATAGCCGACATAATCGAGCATGACATCGGTCGTATCTCCGCGCCGCTGTTGGCGGATGCGGAATCGGCCGTCTTCGTGCAGGCGGACTTGCACTGCGTCGGTATCGCCGAACAGATTATGAATATCGCCCAGTGTCTCTTGGTACGCGCCGATCAGGAAAAACCCGAGCCGGTAGCTTTCGCCGGGACGGATGCGATGCAAGGGCAATGAAGAATCCAGACCTTCGTTTTCGACGTAGGATTTGATCATGCCATCCGAGTCGCAGGTCATATCGGCGATCACGCCGCGCCGTTCGGGAAGTTCGTTCAAGCGTTCGATCGGTGCGATCGGGAAAACCTGATCGATCGCCCAGACATCCGGCATCGATTCGAATACGCTGAAATTGACGAAATACTTGTCGACCAGGCGTTCGTTGAGCTCGTCCAGAACCGGGCGATGACGCTTTTCTTCGACACTCAGGCGTGCGCGAATGCCGTGGGCGATTGCGTAAAACAGATCGTCGATGCGTGCGCGTTGGGTCAGGTCGATCTGGCCCAATGCGTAGCTGGTCAATCCTTCAGCATGAAAGTGCTGGGCTTCGTGGAACAGTTCGATCGCCGGGCGCGTGTCCAGCTCGGAGTGGATCTCGCGCAGATGCCGGATTGCCGGCGGCTCGTCTTCCGCGACCGGCGGTATCCGGCCTTCCGGCGCGGTTTCGACTTCGGAGACATTGGCGATCAGTACGGCATGATGTGCGGTCAGCGCACGGCCGCTTTCGGTGATGATGCGTGGTGGCGTCAACGCATGCAGTTCGCAGGCCTCGGCCAATGCCTGCACGATAGTGCCGGCATACTGATCGACGCCGTAATTGATCGAGCAGTAGCTGCGCGAACGGGTGCCTTCGTAATCGACGCCGAGGCCGCCGCCGACGTCCATATAGCGGATATCGGCGCCGAGCCGGGAAAGCTCGACGAAATAGCGTGTCGCTTCGCGCATGCCGTTGGCGATATCGCGCACATTGGAGATCTGCGAACCCATATGAAAATGCAGCAGTGCCAGTGTGTCCTGCATGCCGTTGTCGCGCAGGCGTTTCCAAAGATCCAGCAATTGCCGTGGACCGAGTCCGAACTTGGCCTTGTCGCCGCCGCTGTTCTGCCATTTGCCGACGCCGAGCGATGCCAGACGCATGCGCACGCCCAGTCCCGGTTTCACGCCGAGGCGGGAAGCTTCGTCGATCACCAGCGTCAGTTCGGATGGTTTCTCGATGACGATATAGGTTTCCAATCCGAGCTTGCGGCCGATCAGGGCCAGTCGAATATATTCGCGGTCTTTGTAGCCGTTGCAGACGATCAGTCCGCCTGGCCGCGACAGTGCCAGCACGGCCATCAGTTCCGGTTTGCTGCCTGCTTCCAGTCCGAAACCTTCGTCGCCGTGCATGGCCAGTGCACCGGCGACGTTACGATGCTGATTGACCTTGATCGGATATACGGCGGTGTAACCGCCGGTGTAATCCCATTCGTGCATGGCTCGGGCGAATGCGCCCTGCAATCGTTTCAGGCGTCCGTCGAGGATGTCGGGGAAATGTACCAGCAACGGTAGTTTCGCACCGTCGGCACGCGCCGCATCGACCACTTCCGGTAGCGTGATCGTCGCGCCGCCGGGGCCTTGCGGGCACACTTGCAGACGGCCGTGCGCGTCCACGTCGAAATAACCGTCCGACCAGTATGGGATGGACCAGGTCTTGCGGGCTTGTTCGATCGACCAGTCGCTCATCGCGGTGCCGTGCTTGCCGTTAGGGAAAGCATGCATTCTACCGCCGTGCTTGCCGTGGTCCAGGCGCGCTCCGGCTCGTGGCCGGCATCGCGCGCTCCGGGGCGGCCATTGCGGATATGCCGCTGCAATTCGGCATGCGTTGTAGTTTCAGCCGCAGATACGACGCTGTTGACGCATGACCCGTCTGCGGCCGTTCCGGATTCGGACCGAGCGTATCCAGCGGCGAGGACCGGCGGCGATGCAAGCGGCACCGTCGCCGGCCGGCGGCTTCAGAGCGATCGCCGCATTGTTTCGGCGGCGGCGACCATCTCGACCAGTGCGGCGTGCGTTTCCTCCCAGCTGCGCGTTTTCAGGCCGCAGTCGGGGTTGACCCAGATCTGCTCGGGAGCCAGTACGGCGCTGGCCTTGCGCAGCAACGCCAGCATTTCGTGCCGATCGGGAATTCGCGGCGAATGGATATCGTAGACGCCGGGGCCGATTTGATGGGGATAATGGAACGTCACGAAAGCGTCGAGCAATTCCATGCGGGAGCGCGAGGTTTCAATCGAAATCACGTCGGCGTCCATCGCCGCGACTGCGGCGATGATGTCGTTGAATTCCGCGTAGCACATGTGCGTATGGATCTGGGTTGCGTCCGTAGCGGCAGCGGCCGCGATCCGGAAGCATTCCACCGCCCATTCGAGATAGGCCGGCCGGTCGGCGGCGCGCAGCGGCAGTCCTTCGCGTAGCGCGGGTTCGTCGATTTGAATCGCGGGAATGCCGGCGGCTTCCAGATCGGCGACTTCGTCGCGCAGCGCCAGCGCGATCTGTCGGCAGGTATCGGCGCGCGGCTGGTCGTCACGGACGAACGACCATTGCAAAATGGTCACCGGCCCGGTCAACATGCCTTTGAGGGGTTTGCTGGTCAGCGACTGCGCATAGTGCGTCCAATGCACGGTCATCGGTCGCGGCCGGCTTACGTCGCCGTAGATGATCGGCGGTTTGACGCAGCGCGAGCCATAGCTTTGCACCCAGCCGTTGCGCGTGAAGACGAAACCGTCGAGCTGCTCGCCAAAATACTCGACCATATCGTTACGCTCGAATTCGCCATGCACGAGGACGTTCAGGCCAATTTCTTCCTGAAAGCGCACACAGGCCGCGATCTGCTTTGCCAGGAACATGTCGTAATCGGCATCGGACAGCTTGCCCGATTTATGCTGCGCGCGCGCGCGTCGCACCTCCGTTGTCTGCGGGAACGAGCCGATCGTCGTGGTCGGGTAGTACGGCAGCGACAGGCGTGCTTGTTGCCGTTCGCGGCGCACCGGATACGCGGATCGACGCTGTGCCGCCACCGGGTCGAGCGCGGTCATCCTCGTGGCGACTTCCAGACGATGCACTTTCTTCGATTGTTGTCGCGTGCTTTGTGCTGTCCGCGCCGCTTGCAGTGCGGCTTGTGCCGATGGTTTTTCTTCCAGGGCGTCGGCCAGTATCCGCAACTCCTCGATCTTCTGCCGTGCGAAAGCCAGCCAACCGCGCAGTTCGGGATCGAGGCGGGTTTCGGTGGAGGCATCGATCGGAACATGCAGCAATGAACAGGACGGCGCCAGCCATAAGCGGTCTTGCCCAAGGCGGTGAAGGGCATGACGCGCCAGGATGAGTGCTCGATCGAGATCGGTTCGCCAGATGTTGCGGCCGTCGATCAGGCCGAGCGACAGTATCCGTTCCGGCGGCAGCGATGCGAGTACATCGCCGAGCTGGCCGTGGCCGCGCACCAGATCGATATGCAGTCCTTCGACCGGCAATTCCGCCGCCAGCGGTAAGTTCGCGTCGAGTGGGCCGAAATAGGTCGTCAGCATCAATTTCGGGCGCGCCGTCGCGGCCAATGCGGCATAAGCACGGCGATAAGCCGTAGCCGCGTCGGCGTTCAGGTCGAGTGTCAAACAAGGTTCATCGATCTGGACCCACTCCGCGCCGGCTTGCCGCAGTTTTTCCAGTAATTCGGCATAGACGGGCAGCAAGCGTTCCAGAGCATGCAATGGATCGGCTCCGTCGATGCGTTTGCATAAACGCAGGAAGCTGACCGGACCCAATAGGACGGGACGGGCATCGAAACCCGATGCGCGTGCTTCGAGGAATTCCGCTACCGGCTTGTCGCCACGCAGACGAAAGGTCTGTTCGGCTTGTAATTCCGGTACGAGATAATGGTAATTGGTGTCGAACCATTTGGTCATTTCGAGCGCGTGCAGATCGATGCCGTCGCGTTGAACGCCGCGCGCCAGAGCGAAATAGCCGGCCAGCGGGTCGTTATCGATCAGTGGCCGGTAATCGCCGGGAACGGCGTCGAACAGGAACGCCGTATCGAGCACATGGTCGTACAGCGAGAAATCGTTGCACGGCACGTTATCCGCGCCGGCGTCGCGTTGTAGTGTCCAGTGCCGGTGACGCAGTTCGCGGGCGGCAGTGTACAGATCGTCAGCGCACGTATCGCCGCGCCAATGACTTTCCAGAGCGTATTTGAGCTCGCGGCGCGCGCCGATACGCGGGAATCCAAGTGTTGTTACAGTAATCATGTCGTGTGTCCTCATACGGTAGCGGATGAGGAACGAAGGCATCGCATCGATCGCCTGTGGAGCAGGCGACCGGCATCGTGACCTTCGCCCCCTCGGGCGAACCGGCGTCGATGTGTGGATATGAAACGGGCGCGGCGGGTTCACGGCTGTCGCACCGATGCATTTCCAACAGGAACGCCAGGTCATGCGGAGATAGAGACTTCTCCGGCCGAGGCAGGTCTTCGGGCTCATGGACGATCGCTCCGGCGATGGGGTCGCCGGACGTCGGGCCTACTGTCCGCCGCTTCCCGGCCTGAGAGGGCCAGTGCTGATGACGGAGGTCGTTTCCAAATACCGCTGCGGGGCAGCGCCGGAATGGGAGGGTCGAACCCTCTGCACCGGCTTCCCTTTTAATTCTATCGCTTCATTCGCATGAAGAGATAAAAGCCTTCGGTGTGCGCAAGGTAAGCGGTTACGGGAGGTTCCGTCAAGCGCCGCATCCCGTCCGTAGCGGCGATACGGTCGCTGAACGCACTCGGCCGTCATCGTTTTCGTCGGCAGTAGAACGGTTTGCCGGCGGCGCGTTTGATCTCTTTAGCACTCTTGCCGTTGCCGGTTCCGGTGAAAACGGAGACTTGGCCGGGCAGATCGATTTGCTTGATCAGCATCGAAAGTCCACTGGATTCGCTTGCGACCGAGCCACTCCAATCCAGCAGTATGAAGTAATGGGTTGCCGGATTCTTCACGCCGTCGGCTTGCCTGCGGACGATCCATGCCGTCTTGATCTTGTCGAAGCCGGCCAGCAACCGGGTCAGCGACTGTAATGTCGCGGTATCCAGGCCGTGCGGAATGAAACGATCTTCATCGTCGATTCTGTCTTGTGTCTGCAGATCGTGGATGCGATCGATGCAAAGCGCATATAACGCATCGATCGCGCCGTCGGAGACACCGTCTGCGGACCTGTGCAGAAAATATTGCCGTAGACATATCAGGATCGACTCGATCGCGTGCATGTCCAAATCCATGGCTTGGCGCAGGTGTTCGAACGCTTCGGTTCCTTGATCGCGTTTGAGCAGCAGGCGGCCGATGCGATAGTGCGCCAAGGCATTGTTCGGCAGGTTTTTCAGCACGTCCCGATATAGCGGCAAAGGATCGACGCCCGGCCAGTAATCGTCGATCAGGCAAGCGTATTCCAAGACCTGCTCGTCGTCGCGTATCGATTGCGCATCCAGTTCCGCCAGGCGGCGCTGCTCGACTTGTGCTTGACGATAATTTTCCCGCCATCGCGGTTCGAGCCGTTCGCGCCATTCCCGGTTGAAACGGCGTTCGAGCCGCTCGCATAGTGCATCTGGAAGCTCCGAACTGGCCGTATGCCAATTGGTATCGACGGTATCCGGCGCGATGCCGATGGCGGCCAGCCGTTGTGCCAGGGTGGGATGGGTATCGCCGGCGCAGGGACCGAACGCAGCAGTATCGGCAGCATGCGCGCCTGTGCCGCTTCGGACGTGCGCAGACTGTCGATCAGGTTCCGGTAGAGTTGGGCGGGCGGATGCAATTGCTGCTTGGCCGAGGAAGACAGCTCCAGCAGAAAGCCGTGATCCAGGCAATCCGTGGCCAATTTGATTCTTATCAGCGCGGCGGCCAATGTCGGCGCATCCGTGATTTGCGCTGCGACACGGTCGGCTTCATATTCGTTGCTGCGCGCGAATACGAGGCTGTAGGCATCGAAATAGGGCGCGTACCAGCGATAGAAAAGAATAAAGAGCCAGCCCATGACGGAGCCTTGCCGGTTGAGCCCGTCGAGCAAGCGATACCAGCTCAGGCGCAATCGATATATCCAACTGGCGAAACGCCCGTCTTCCGTACCGAAGTGTCCGAATTCGTGCGCGATGACGGCGGCCAGTTGCCGGTGATCGAGCAGTTGCAGCAGTGGTAGTCCGAGCATCAGATAATGTCGATGCGGCTTGAACCACAAACCATCGGGAACATAGATGGCCGCCGCATTGAAATCGGCGGTGATGAGAATGCCGTGCAGCGGTGGCGCCTGAGTCTTCTGACGCAATCGGTCTACTTCCCGCCATAGATCCGGCGCTTCTTCCGGTTGCAGCAGATGGCCGTCCGGCATCTCGAAGCGGAACCATATCGCATGCACCACCGCGCCGCCGGACATCAACAGCAAAATGACGGGAATGGCGACGAACGGCGATGTCTCCGGACGAGCGATGATTTGGTAAAGCAGCATTGCCGCCAGCGTTCCGAACGATAACAGCAACGCCAAGCCGATGACCGCGTAACCGGCAAGGGCCAGCAGCAATAATTTGAACCGATAACGTGCCGGCGATCGTTGCGCTTGAATTTCCAGACGTTGGATCAAGGCCCGGTAAGATTTCGTTGCGGTCATTGTCTCCCCTCGGTACGCATAGTGAATGCTACGCGGTTCTCGCTCAAGTCCGCAGGTGTATGCGCTGTAACCGTGCGTGCATGCTCGGATTGCGTGGAAACCGATCGGACATATTCGGGGAGCGGGTTGCATCGATGGGCGGGTTTCAAATCGAGCATCCGCTACAATGCGGCTTTATCCCGAGGCGTGCACTGCCATGACCGTTCAAGACAATTGGTTTATCGAGCGTTTCGAACCTACCGGATCGGCGGTCGGCTTTCGTATTGCTGCCAAGCTCGACGAAGTGCAGTCGCCATTCCAGAAAATCGAGATCTATCAGACGACCGATTGGGGCAATCTGATGTTGATCGATGGCGCGGTGATGCTGACGACGCGCGACAATTTTCTATATCACGAAATGATCGCGCACCCTGCGCTGTTCACGCATCACGATCCGAAACGTGTCGTCATCATCGGCGGCGGTGATTGCGGCACGCTGCGCGAAGTGTTGAAGCATCCCGACGTGAAAAGTGTCACGCAATGCGACATCGACGAACAAGTGACGCGGATGGCGGAGAAATATTTTCCTGAATTATGCGAATCCAATGCCGATCCGCGCGCCGAATTGTTGTTCGACGACGGCGTAGCCTATATGCGGAATTGTCCGCCCGGCAGTGTCGATGTCGTGATCGTCGATTCGACCGATCCGGTAGGGCCGGCCGAAGGGTTGTTCAATAAAACGTTCTATGAATACTGTCTGCGTGCCTTGAAGGATGACGGATTGCTGGTGCAGCAATCCGAGTCGCCGCTGGCACAATTGGAGTTGATCGGCAACATGCGTCGTGAAATGGAAAAGGCGGATTTCAACTGTTTCAAGACGTTGACGTTTCCGCAGCCGTGTTATCCGACCGGTTGGTGGAGCGTGACGATGGCCCGGCGGAATTCGATCTTTTCATTCCGGCGCGACGATGCGGCAGGGAAAACATTCCATACCCGGTATTACACCGAACAACTGCATGAAGGGTTGTTGATGACGCCGCCGTTCATGGCCGAGGTGCTCGATTTCTGACGCAGGCGGCATGGTCTTCGCGCGTGCCGGCATTCGTATCGCACGCCGAGACTATGGGCCGGTCATCGCAATAGCAGCACCGACCTTGGGCAGTTGAGCAGCAGTTGCGTCGTGGTACTGCCGACGATCAGGTTGCGCAGCCATGAATGCCCGTAGGCGCCCAATGGACGCGGCGCTTGGGTGATATACGATCCTGCCCCGGCCCGGGGTTACGCTCAATACGTAATATCGATTTCGCCGACGGTCTCGTTATCGCCGCTCCGGCAACGGATCAGAAACTGGTAAAGTTCGGTCCAATCGCCCCAGTCGATGGCGATGCACTCCTCGCCGGCCTGACCCGGCTGCAGGTAACGGCTGTCAGCGCCCGGGACGGCGACGCCGTGTTTGAGATAAAACCAGGAACGGCAATAGGGGGTCCGGTCATTGCCGACACCACCGATGACGTGAGGAAAATCGGGGATCTGGATGGGATGTTTTCCTACCGGCACAGGATGACCGGCATGAGTGACGGCGGAGATTTCGCGCCACTGCGTCATACCCTTGCGACGGTAACGCAGGATTTTCTCCCGTCGGCCGTATTTCAGCTCCGCGGCGGCGACATAGCCGGGGTCGCCGAATCCCAACTGTCCCGAGCCGAAGGAAAACAGTTGATCCTGGCGGATTCCTTCGATGGCACGGAACCGGCATTGTTCCTCTTGCTGTGAGAGAACTTCCACCTTCAGGTATTCCGGGAGAGGAACCACCGCGCCGGGGCCGATGGATCTGGCGTTCGTCCAGCCACCCGGGCTCTTCCGAATGTAATGTGCCATTAGCGTTTCTCCACAAACTGCCGCGGAACGATACCGATCGTCTGCATGCCGCGTTTCTCGACCGGTCGGTTCGCGTGAGGCAGACTAAGTGGCCGCCTGTCCCGGATCGAACCCTTGCCCGCGGCAACTATGCCGACCATGCATCGGTTCGTCAAAGATCCGGTGGCGGAATCTGTAGTGAGTCCGCGGCATTTCTTGGAAATATGAGTGATAAAGCCATTACTTTGATCCCTGCCGGTCTGGATCTCGTATGCAACGAAAAACCCCCGGAATTATCTTTCCGGGGGTTGTCCGTGGCTCGCTTCGTCATTTACTTTCGAGCAATGTGCGATAAATCAATCCGCCGATAATTGCGCCGATGATAGGGGCGACCCAGAACATCCATAATTGCTGCAATGCCCACGTCCCCTGGAAAATCGCTACCGCCGTGCTTCTGGCCGGATTGACGGAAGTGTTGGTGATCGGAATACTGATCAAGTGAATCAGCGTCAATGTCAGGCCGATCGCGATCGGCGCGAAACCCGCTGGTGCGCGTTTGTCGGTAGCGCCGTGGATCACGATCAGGAAGAAAGCGGTCAGAATGATTTCGGCGATCAATGCCGCCATCAGTGAGTACTGCGCTGGCGAATGCTCGCCGTAACCGTTGGCGGCAAAGCCGCTGGCGGTGGCATCGAATCCGGCGCGTCCCGTGGCGATCAACCACAGGCAGGTCGCTGCAGCAATGCCGCCGATCACTTGCGCCACGATGTAGGGGATGGCCTCTTTCGCTGGAAAACGTCCTCCGGCGATCAATCCCAGTGTGACGGCAGGATTGAAATGCCCTCCGGAAATGTGTCCGACGGCATAAGCCATGGTCAGTACGGTCAGACCGAAAGCCAGCGCAACGCCGACAAAGCCGATCCCGAGATCAGGAAAAGCCGCAGCAAAAATGGCGCTGCCGCAGCCGCCGAACACAAGCCAGAATGTGCCGAAGAATTCGGCGGATAACTTTTTTCCCATAGCAAATAGTCCAGAAGGTAAAGTGTGATGGATAGGAGATATCAGCGGCGATTATAAGAAGGAATACATGATATTCAATGGTATTGTGTACAGCGTACTTTCATGGTCATATGCGTTTAAAATAAACAACGTGTGTATGAAATCCGATATTCTCGTCGGCAGCGGCGTATATAAACGCAATCATTGTCGTTAATAAAGATATTTTCATCTTCCATTCTGCAATGGATAACATCTTCGTTGGTAGAAATAATCGGCAAGAATAAGCACTTGTGTCGATAGAGCCATAATGGCCTGCGATCTCGTGGCGTAAGCGGCAATATAAAATCACCGATGCGTAATGTTTTAATCTACCGTACCATAGGAGCATTGAAAATGAATACGCTTCGATGCCGATACCCAGCGCCATGTTTCTGGATGCGCGGTAAGCGCCGGGCCGGACGGCGACCCTTCACAACAGCGGGAAAGGCATCGGATGTCGCCCGCAGCGTAGTGGTTTTCGTATGATTTGCATGTGAACAGAGTGCGATGATGGATGTGGCGACACGCAATGGCGACCGTGCCCGGCGGCATGGCTTCCTTGATCTTGCGATTGCTGGTGTCCATGGGCATACTCGTTTGCGGTCGGCATGGGCCGACAGGAGAGATGGGAGCACATCCGAATGCCGGGAGATACGTTGTGAGTGATACGCCGCAGATTCAAGAACAAGTATCGCTGTCCAGCAATAGTTCCGGAAAGATGCGTTTGGAATGTTCCGAGATGCACCTTGCGCTGCTGATGAGGGTGTTGGTCGCCGCGCGCTATCAATGTTCCGATCTTCAGGTTGTCGTTCACGGCACGGAAAAGATGCCCAATAGTATCGTCGCCATATCCGTAGCTGGCGGTACGTTCAGGGAATTGAGAGATCTGATCAAGCGGCAACTGCGGCTTGCCGGTGCGGCTGTCGAAGAGAGCGAGCTGTCCGGATCCAGCGGGGAAGCCGTGCAATTCCGCGTGACCAATTTTTCGCTGTAGCGGAACGACCTGCTTTCAGTGGCGGACTCGCCGCAGCCGTATCGCCTATCGCCCTGTGCATGTGGTCCATGAAAAGCTCGTATCCACATGGCGACGGAATGCCATCAAAAAGGGTTGAGCGGGGTAGCTGCACCGCGGGATCAAGACGAATACTGCGGAGAAACCGCTTGCGCCGCGATAAGCGGGAATCGTATCTGTCGTGGGCTTGGATTGTTCATCCGGGATTTCTGCGATGAGGCGATACGTGCGAATATGTCGCACCTTGTGCGGATGATTCCGGGCATTGTGTGCCGGCATCGAAAAGGTGCGTGGATACTTTTCCGAATACGGTATCCGTATGTCATGGAATCTGCGCTCACGAACCAATGGAGCAATGCGTAATGCTGCTGATGATCGATAACTACGACAGTTTTACCTACAACCTCGTGCAATATCTGCAGACGCTGGGCGCGGAGGTCAAGGTGGTACGCAATGATGCGGTCACTGTCGACGAGATCGAGCGATTGGCTCCGGAGAAGATCGTGATCTCGCCCGGGCCGGGAACGCCGGACGAGGCCGGTGTTTCGCTGATGACCATTGAACGGTTGGGACGGCACATACCGATATTCGGAGTGTGCCTTGGACATCAAAGCATTGGTCAGGCGTATGGCGGCAAGGTGATTCGCGCCGGCCGTATCATGCACGGCAAGACGTCACCGATCCGGCATGGGAATCAGGGTGTGTTTGCCGGTCTTCCGGATGGTTACGAAGCGACACGTTATCACTCGCTGGTGGTCGACCGCGCTTCGTTGCCGGATTGTCTGGAAATCACCGCCTGGACCGAGAGCGAGGACGGTTCGTTCGAAGAAATCATGGGGTTGCGGCACCGTGAGTTTCCGGTAGAAGGCGTGCAATTCCACCCCGAATCCATCCTGACCGAATATGGGCATGCACTGTTGAAGAATTTTTTGTGCCGTTGAGTTTGGTATCGGCACGCTAACGCCAGCAATAGGCGGCGGCGCTGCCGAGTGACTCTCAGCGATACACCACGTGCCGGCACAGGAAGAAATTGACGGTCGCCAACATGGCCTCGGTCGGCAGTTTGACCAGCCAGGTCAACCGCAGGCCGAAATGGCGTTCTGCCGTAGTCATCAGAAAGGTGTTGACGAATGTCATTATGATCCACAGTACCGCGAACTTGCCGAAATGGCGCCAGTTCAGCCGTTGTCTTGCACTTTCGGAATAAGGTATAGCGTCCATTGAGCCAGAAGCCGAGAGTCGCGCCGCTGATGTGGCCCGGCAGATTGCCCGACGGCACCGGCAGTCCTCGTCAGGTGGCGGCGACGAAGATGCTCCAGTCCACGATGAACTGGAGCGATCCGATCAGAGCGAACTGACTGCCTTGCTGCAACGGTTTCATTGATGCCGTCACACGGAAAGCGGGTCGGGAATGGGTAAATGGATCATGAGAGTGATGTGATTCATCCCTGGACGAGCATAGAATTCTTGCAGGATTCGACAAAGGCGGAAAGCCGGATGAGCCAACCATTACATGTGATCGTTCTTGCCGCAGGAGAAGGCAAGCGGATGAAATCGGCGCTGCCGAAAGTGATGCAACGAATCGGTGGCGAACCGATGCTGGCGCATGTGATCGCCACGGCGCGTGCGTTGCAGCCTGCCGGTATTCATGTCGTGCATGGGCACGGGGGCGAAATCGTGCGCGCGGCGTTTGTCGAACAGCACGATTTGCATTGGGTCGAGCAGACGCATCAACTCGGCACCGGTCATGCCGTGCAGCAAGCCATGCCCGCGATCCCCGATGGAGTTCAGGTGTTGGTGCTGTACGGAGACGTGCCATTGATGACGGCAGAGACGCTGCGCAGGCTGCTGGCGGAGCCGGAGGCATTACGTGTGCTGGCCGCCGATGTCGACGATCCCACCGGTTACGGACGCATCATCCGCGATGCGGAAGGCCGGGTGGCGGCGATCGTGGAGCACAGGGATGCCAATGACGAACAACGGCGCATCGATACCATCAATACCGGTATCGTTGCTGTGGAATCCACTATGTTGCGACGCTGGCTGGCGCGATTGTCGAACGACAATGCGCAGGGCGAATACTATCTGACCGATATTTTCGCGATGGCCGAGCATGAATATGCCGGCGCCGGAATCGTTTTTACCGATAATCCGATCGAAGCCGAGGGTGCGAATGATCCATGGCAGCTTGCGCAGCTGGAACGGGCTTTCCAGCGCCGTTGTGCGCAGGCATTGTGTCTGCAGGGGGCAAGATTGGCCGATCCGGCGCGTTTCGACCAGCGTGGCGCCGTGAAAGTCGGACACGATGTGGAAATCGACGTCAATGTCGTATTGGAAGGAAATGTCGAGTTGGGTGACGGTGTCCGTATCGGTCCTTTCACACGCCTGAAAGATGTCGTGCTGGGAGCGGGAACTCAGGTTCAGGCCCATAGCGATCTGGAAGGCGTGGTAACCGAAGGTGCAGCGCAGATCGGCCCGTTCGCGCGTCTGCGGCCCGGGACCGTGCTGGCCGACGGCGTGCATGTCGGCAATTTCGTCGAAACCAAAAAAACGGTGCTGGGCGCTGGCAGCAAAGCCAATCATCTCACCTATCTCGGCGATGCGGTGATCGGCAGCGGTGTCAACATCGGCGCCGGCACGATCACATGCAATTACGATGGCGTCAACAAGAGCATGACGGCGATCGGCAACAATGCATTCATCGGTTCGAATTCGTCGTTGGTCGCGCCGGTGGAGATCGGTGAAGGCGCCACGATCGGTGCCGGCTCGGTCATCAGCCGGCAAGCTCCGGCTGGGAAACTGACGGTAGCGCGCGCGCAGCAATCGACATTGGATGGTTGGCAGCGGCCGAAAAAGACGTGAAAGCCGGAGGAAGGGCGAAGCGGCGTCGTGGTTTCCCCATAAGCCGGCGGCTTTTCAGGATTGTGCAAACCTGCTGCTGGCGGACGAGTCCGAGGCCAGATGGCCAGGGGGGCTGTGGGGACGGCGATCGTTGCCGTCGTCCGGGTATCTCCTGTATGCGCGGATAGCCGAGGTTTCGGTCCCGCGAGGGTTTAGCGGAAGGCCATGCCTACTCCGTTAGAATAGCGGCCTTTAGCGTATCCGGGTCATTCGGGAGTTTTCATGTGCGGCATTGTCGGTGCGATCGCGGATCGCGATGTGGTTCCGGTTCTGATCGAAGGATTGAAACGTTTGGAGTACCGGGGCTATGACTCGTCCGGCATCGCCATATTCGAATCGGAACGATTGCGGCGCATACGTCGAACCGGTCGCGTATCGGAAATGGCCGCCGCTGCCGCCGAGGAGGATCTGCACGCGTCGCTGGGCATCGGCCATACCCGCTGGGCCACGCATGGCGGCGTGACCGAAGCCAACGCGCATCCGCATATCAGCCACGATGAACTGGCGCTGGTGCATAACGGCATCATCGAGAACCATGAGGCGCAGCGCGAACGGCTGCGCCTACTGGGCTATGTCTTCGAATCGCAGACCGATACCGAAGTCATCGCGCATCTGATTCATTACCACATGCATCAGGGATGCGATGACTTCGGTATCGGTCTGCGATTCGAAGACATAGCCCAGTAGGCGCAGCCGTTCGCGCTGCGCCTCATGGTTCTCGATGATGCCGTTATGCACCAGCGCCAGTTCATCGTGG
>JAITWM010000101.1 GCA_031285265.1 Lysobacteraceae bacterium | reverse complement strand
AAGGCGGCGTATCGTGGCGGTAAATGATGTCAAACAGTTGCCGTCGCCAGCCGGTTTCCGTTGCCGGATTGAGTTGTGGATTCAACAATAAGCGCATGGCTCCTCCTGAGCCGCTGATTGTGCCGCACATTTCGGATGCGATCAGTGATAATGGCCCGGGGCACGGCCAGGGCTTTCTGGTAAGTGCGGAAGCGTCGTCCGATGAATTGCGCTCGGACGGGTACCTGCCTCACCGTTGCGTCGAATCCGGATGCAACGATGGCCGTGATGAACGGTTTCTCGGCTGTTTTCTACTATATGAAAAGGCGGCGCTTTGTTATGACTTCCACCCTGGATCCTCTGATATCCCTTGGTCAACAGTATTATTTGCCCATTTACTGTCAGCGCGAAATGATCCTGGTGCGTGGCCAGGGTGCGTGCGTTTGGGACCGGGAAGACCGTGACTACATCGATTTCTCTGCCGGGATCGCAGTCTGCGGGTTGGGGCATAACTCTCCCGATCTGGTGGCGGCGTTGACCGAGCAGGCCGGCAAGCTTTGGCACACCAGCAATGTGTTCTATAGCGAACCGCCATTGCATCTGGCCGAAGAACTGGTAGCCGCCTCGCGTTTTGCCAAGCGAGTGTTCCTATGCAATTCGGGCGCTGAAGCCAATGAGGCGGCGATCAAGCTGGTGCGCAAATGGGCCGCGGCACAAGGGCGTCCACCGCAGCGCCGGGTCATCGTGACGTTCAATGGCGGCTTCCACGGGCGGACGCTGGCAGCCGTGACCGCGACTGCGCAACCGAAATATCAACAAGGCTACGAGCCGTTGCCGGATGGCTTTCGCTATGTCGATTTCAACGATGCCGCAGGTCTGGAATCGGCGATGTCGGCGGGCGATGTGGCGGCGGTGATGCTCGAACCGGTCCAGGGAGAGGGTGGGGTCATGCCGGCGGCGCCAGGGTTTCTGCAGCGGGTACGCGAACTGTGCGATCGTCACGAGGCATTGCTGGTGTTGGACGAAATTCAAGCAGGAATGGGCCGTACCGGTCATCTGTTCGCGCACTGGCAGGATGATGTGACGCCGGATATCGTCACGCTTGCCAAGGCGCTGGGTGGAGGGTTCCCGATTGGAGCGACGCTGGCAGGCGCCAAGGTGGCCGAGACGATGCAATATGGCGATCATGGCACGACGTTCGGCGGGAATCCGCTGGCGGCGGCGGTGGCCAGGGTGGCATTGCGCAAATTGGCATCCAGCGAGATCCAACGGAATGTTCAACGGCAGGAGCAGGCGTTGCGTGGCGGGTTGGCGGCGATCGGTGAGGAATTGGGTCTGTTCTCGGAAATACGTGGCCGCGGGCTGCTGCTTGGCGCGGTGCTGAGGCCTGAATATGCCGGGGATGCGGCCAGGATTCTCGATCATGCCGCGTCCCGCGGATTGTTGTTGCTTCAGGCTGGACCAGACGTGCTGCGATTGGTTCCGCCATTGAATATCAGTGATGAGGAAGTGGCGATCGGTATGGCGCGCTTGAGTGACGCTTTGCGCGATTTCGCCGCGTAGCGGAGTGCATGATCGGGCCGGGTCGCCGGGTGGAGCAAGTATGACATCGTGATGTGCCAAGTGGCCGGGATTCGGTTTCGCAGGCACCGAGGCGCGTCATGCGATGATGATTTTTTTGATGATTGTGTCGTGAACGGGAGTAGACATCATGAACGCGCGATTGCCGCCACTGGTCCATATCCCGGCGCAGATTGCCGCAGTGGCCGACTATGCCGACTATGCGCGCGAACGCATGGATGCCGCTGCTTGGGCATATTTCAGCGGTGCCGCCGCCGATGGAATCACTGCGCACGAGAATATAGCCGCGTTTCAGCGCTTGCGGTTGCAGAGCCGGGTGCTGAAATCGGTTGCCGACGGCGATACCCAGGTCAAACTGCTGGGGCAGACGCTGGCGCATCCGATTCTGCTGGCTCCGGTGGCCTATCAGCGGCTCGCGCATGCCGATGGTGAGCTGGCATCGGTATTGGCGGCTTCGGCGATGCAGGCAGGAATGATCGTCAGTGCGCAGGCCAGCGTGCCGTTGGAAGATATTGCTCAGGTGGCGCAAGCACCTTTGTGGTTCCAACTGTATGTCCAGCACGATCGCCCGTTCACTGCCGAGTTGGTGCAACGCGCCGAGTCCGCTGGCTACCGCGCATTGGTGGTGACGGTGGATGCGCCGATCAATGGAATTCGAAATATCGAGCAACGTGCGGGTTTCGAGCTGCCCCCGGATGTGGAGGCGGTCAATTTGCGTGGCATGCAACCGCTTCCGGCTTATACGGTACGGGCCGGTGAAGGCTCTCTGTTCGAAAGTCCCTTGGTCACATCGGCTGTCACTTGGCGCGATATCGATTGGCTGCGCTCATTGACGACGTTGCCGATCTTGCTCAAAGGCATTCTTTCTCCGCGTGATGCGGAGCAGGCGCTGGACATCGGAGTCGATGGCATCATCGTGTCCAATCATGGTGGACGTGTGCTCGATACTTTGCCGGCTGCCGTCGATGTATTGCCCGGTATCGTTGAGCACGTCGCTGGACGTGCGCCCGTACTGCTCGATGGCGGCATTCGGCGTGGCACCGATGTGTTGAAGGCATTGGCGCTGGGGGCCGATGCGGTATTGATCGGCCGGCCTTACTTGTACGGTTTGGCCGCGGCAGGAGCGGTCGGCGTTGCACATGTATTGCATCTGTTACGTACCGAATTGGAGACCGCGATGATTTTGACCGGGTGCCGTACGCTGGCGGATGTCGATCGCCAAGTGTTGTGGCCGGCGTAATCCCGATGCAATCCGGCGGTTACTGCGCAACCGCTGATTCTCAAGAGTTCGGGAAAGAGGCGAGCGTGTTACGCATGGATCGGCGACCGACTTAAGACGATCGAAGTCGACGTCGGTTTCCGGCGTTGCGCGTTAGAGCGGAATTTGCTCGAAACTCTCGACGCGCTGATGTCCATGCAGGATTTCTTCGCCAGTACGGGGTACCGGATAGTCTTCACTGCGATCGATCAATATCGTACGTAGGCCGGATTCACGGGCGGCGTCCAGTTCTTCGATAACGTCAGACAGGAACAGGATTTCCGCCGGCGGGAGGCCGATGGTTTGAGCGATTTGCGCATAGCTGGCGCTTTCACGCTTGCCGCCCGTCCGGGTGTCAAACCAGCCGGAAATCAGTGGCGTCAGGTCGCCGACATTGCTATGGCTGAACAGTAATTTCTGCGCTTCGGTCGACCCGGACGAATACACGTACAACGACAACCCGATCTGATGCCACTTATGCAGCGCCGTGACCGCATCGAAATAGAAGTGTGCGGTAAAGTCGCCTCGTTGGTAGCCTTTTTTCCAAATCATTCCCTGCAACGCCTTCAGCGCGGTGTGCTTACGATCTTCGTCGATCCATTTCCACAATGTCTTGAGAATATCGAAATCCGCTTGTCCGCTTGACTCGGCAGCCACGATGTTCAGCCAATGGCGAACCTCCGGCTCCTGCCCGTGGTCTCGGATGAAGTTCGACATCGCACGGCGGGAATAGGGGAATAGCACGCGTTTGACGAACGAAATGCTACTGGTGGTGCCTTCTATGTCAGTCAGGATAGCTTGAGTCATTAAAGTTGGAGCGCGCAAAAACAAACGGTGGGCCATGAATGGCGGGAAGAGGCAGAGGTGAAACTATGGTGGGAAGCAGCGGTGTTACGTTGGGTGGATGCTATCTTTTGCCGGGTTCGTAGCGCGGGAATTTCGATGCGATTCCGCTGTCCGAAAAATAGCCGACCCATCCATCCGGTTCCGTGAAGAAACGAATCGATACGAAATAGGGTTCTGCCCCCATGTCGAACCAGTGCAACGCACGGTCCGGCACGCCGATCAAGTCGTCTTTGACGCACTCCACCTCGTAGACCTTGCCGTCGACATGCAGGTTGAATTGTCCGGAGCCGGCAACGAAGAAGCGCACCTCATCCTCTTTATGATAATGCTCCTCGAGAAATTTTTTCCGCATTTCTTCGTGATTGAGAGTATCCGGTGCGATGCTGACGACATCGACGCTGTTGAAACCGCGTTCTTGGATCAAACGATCGATTTCATGCCGGTAAGCGGCCAGCACTTCAGCCTGCGCAGCGCCGGGTTCGATGGAGCGCGAAGCCTGCCAACGCTCGAAAGTGACTCCAATATCGCACAACGTAGCGATGATTTCATCGGTATCGGAGGTGTCCAACAATGGTTGCTCAGGGGCATCGTTGGCGAATATGCGTAATCTGCTCATTAGGAGAGAGGAGGGCAACGGCGGGAAGTTATGAGGACGATTCCGGACGGAAGGGAAACGGGGAATCCTGACGACTATAACGCATAGCGTTACATCGCGGTGGAGTATTTGCGTAATTCCAGTTCGCAGTGAAGCAAAAACTCGAAAGCTTCCAAGTGTCGGCGTGCCTCGTCGATATTGTGGCCCCAGACATATAGCCCGTGTCCGTCGATCAAATATCCCCAGAACAGCGCACGGTCGAGTAGTGCTTCTACATGTGCGGCCAGCGCTGGAATATCCTGGGTATTCGGGAGAATGGGAATATCTATTGCGGTTTCGTGCGTCGTGTTGCCGTGCAACGCTTTCAGCAGTTCGTAACCGGCCAAATGCACATGTCCGGTGTTGGCGAACAGGCGCGATGCCACCGTCTGTGCTCGTGAATGTGTATGCAGGACGCAGCCGATATGGGGGAGTTTCCGGTAAATCTGCGTATGCAGCAGCGTTTCGGCCGATGGATGCTGCTCCGATCCGGCCGGGTTCCCATCAAGGTCGACGACCATGATATCCGCATGGGTCAGGTGGCCTTTGTCCCGTCCGGAGACAGTAATGGCGGCATGCCGGTGATCCAGTCGTTGGGAAAAATTGCTGCTGGTTGCGGGTGTCCAGCCCATCCGCGCCATTTCGCCAGCGTGCCGGATGATTTCGTCGGCCAACAGATGCAAGCGCTGGGAGTCATAGGGAAGTGCGATATTCGTCATGATGACAGTCTAGCGTGACGGTGTCGTGCTGTGGCATGACATCGTGGATGGGAAGACTCGTTTCCGGATACATGGCTGGTCCAATCGATCCATGGACATCCATGCTGGCAGGACACTCCGACGTGTGATGAAGGCAGTCCGGGACTCAGTGCGCGACCGTACAGCGGGAGCAGGCGGATCCGGGAAAGGGCGCGAAGGCTGGCGGATAATCGTGTAGGCTTTTCCGCATTCCACCTTGTGTTTATGACCTCCATGTCTCAAAGAAATTGGAAACCCGAAACCATCGCAGTCCACGCAGGCTACAGTCCGGATCCCGTTACCCGTTCGGTCACGGTGCCGATTTATCAGACGGTCGCTTATGCGTTCGATGACACGCAGTATGGCGCGGATCTGTTTGATTTGAAGATCCAAGGCAATATCTACACTCGGATAATGAATCCGACCAATGATGTCCTGGAGAAACGCGTCATGGCGCTGGAAGGCGGTATCGGCGCGTTGGCCATGGCTTCGGGACAGGCGGCGGTGACCGCTGCGATCCAGACGCTGGCCGGTACCGGCGACAATATCGTTGCTTCCAGTGCGCTGTACGGAGGAACCTACAATTTATTTGCGCATACGCTTCCGCAATTCGGCATCGGTGTGCGTTTTGCCGATTACCGCGATCCGGAGGCGCTGGAACGTCTGATCGATGATCGTACCAAGGCGGTGTTCGTCGAATCGATCGGCAACCCACGCGGCAATGTCACTGATATCGAGGCGGTTGCGGCAAGTGCGCATCGACAGGGCGTCCCGCTGATCGTCGACAACACGGTCGCTTCGCCCTATCTGTTGCGTCCGTTCGAGTACGGTGCCGATATCGTGGTGCATTCTGCGACCAAATATCTATGCGGACATGGCAGCAGTTTGGGGGGAGTGATCGTCGATTCGGGGCGTTTCCCCTGGGCTGAACATAAAAGCCGTTTCTCGCGTTTGTGTGAGCCCGATCCGAGCTATCACGGAGTGAGTTACACTCAAGAGATGGGTGCGGCAGCCTATATCGGTCGCGCGCGCGTGGTACCGCTGCGCAACATGGGTGCGGCGCTGTCGCCATTCAATGCGTTTCTGATCCTGCAGGGGATCGAGACGCTGCCGTTACGAATGGAAAGAATTTGTGCCAATACGCTGGCGATCGCTCAATATCTGCAAAAACATCCGCGAGTGGCCTGGGTCAATTATGCGGGGTTGCCCGACCATCCTGAGCATGCGTTGGCGCAGAAATACATGCGCGGTCTAGGATCCGGATTGTTTACTTTTGGCTTGCCGGGCGGACGCGAAGCAGGTGCGCGTTTCCTGGATGCGCTGCAGTTGTTCACACGGTTGGTGAATATTGGCGATGTCCGCTCGTTGGCGACGCATCCTGCGTCCACCACGCATCGGCAACTGTCGATCGAAGAACTGGAGAAGGCCGGAGTCGGGATCGATACGGTACGATTGTCGGTGGGGATCGAACATGTCGATGATTTGCTGGCGGATCTGGAGCAGGCATTGTCGAAAGCTTGACTTGGCCTGCCAGCGATTTCCGCCTAGGAGGAATCGAGGCTGGCCGTTTTTGGTCTCAGGCATCCTGCACGCGTGCCAAGTCCGTTACGTGAGGGTTTTGAGCAGGCGCGCGACGCCCAGTTTGGCGGGGAGCTGCCAGAACTCGTCGGCCAGCGGCGAGATACCGCTCGGCATCGGATTGATCTCGATGATCGGTATGCGCAGCGACTGCGCTGCAGCGGGTAGACCCGCTGCAGGGTAGACCAGACCGGAAGTCCCTATTACCACCAGTAATTCGCAATTGGTGATGATGCGTTGCGCCTCCTGCCAAGGGGCCTCTGGCAGCATTTCACCAAACCAGACGACATCGGGCCGGAAGTAGTCGCCGCAATCATCACAGCGGGGTGGTACCTCCCGTGACTCTTCAGTGGGAGATGTATTGAAATCGAGCAGAATCGGATCAGGATGCCGCTGTTTACCACAGCCCGCGCAACGGGAGCGCAAGAGATGACCGTGCAAGTGCAACACTTGCTCCGAACCGGCGCGTTCATGCAGGTCGTCTACGTTTTGGGTAATGATGGCGACATCGTGGCCTCGTTTTTCCAATTGAACGAGACCGTGGTGGCCGGCATGCGGTTGAACGCGTTGTGTCAGCGCGGCACGCCAGCGATACCAGCCCCAAACCAGCGCTACATCGCTACGAAATCCTTCCATGGTGGCGAGTCGTTGTGGATCGTACTTGGACCAGAACCCGGTCAGGGCATCGCGGAATGTGGGAATTCCGCTTTCCGCAGACATGCCGGCTCCCGTCAATACTGCGATGCGCAGCGGTTCTTTTCGAGACGAGAATAGCGGATCACGCAGCGGCATCGCTCGTACCTATCGTGGATGTTTCGTTTCCGTCGCTTTTCGCCGTATTGTTGCTGGTGGTGTCGTTGCGTTCTTTATAGCGGAACGGCGGCGTTGCCATGACCATTTCCGCCAATGAATAAGCCAGTTCGCGTTCGGCCATGACGGTGCCATCGGCACCATGCTCCAGAAAATATCGCACTTCGGCATCGCTGTGGGCGCGTGTCAGCAACGTGATCGCGGGATTCATCGCACGCAGTTTGGATAGTGTTTCACCCGCTTCGATTGGTTGCGGAATGGCCAGGATTGCGATTTTCGCCAGATCGGGACGCGCTTCGGCAAGCACCTTTTCGGAAGTGGAACTCCCGCAGATTGCAGGAATGCCGGCGGCGTGGGCACGTGACACATGGTCGCTGTTGTCATCGATCACGACCAGCGGAATATTCCGGTCGCACAGGACACGGGCCAGCTCGTTGCCGACTTGCCCGTAGCCGATGATGATCGCATGATCGCCGAAATCCAATAACGGCGTCTCCGGCGCTTGCGCCATCGCTTCCGGGTCGGGGGCTTCCCCCTGTGGATGTTTGCTGATCCAGCGATCCAGCCAGGCGAACAGGAAAGGGTTGGCGATGATCGAGAGCAGTGCCCCGGCCAGGATCAGATCGCGTCCTGTTTCCGGGAGCAATTTCAACGAAAATCCCAGCCCTGCGAGGATGAACGAAAACTCGCCGATTTGAGCCAGACTGACGGAAATGGTTAACGCCGTACTTTGTGGATATCGAAATGCACGCACGATGAAGTAGGCCACGACCGACTTGCCCACGATGATGGTTAGCAGAGTCGCCAGCACCATGAAGGGATGCTGGATCAGAATATGCGGGTCGAACAGCATGCCGACCGAAACGAAGAACAATACGGCGAACGCATCGCGCAATGGCAAGGAGTCGTTGGCGGCTTTTTGGCTTAATTCGGATTCGTTGAGCAACATGCCGGCGAAGAAGGCGCCCAGTGCGAAAGACACTCCGAACAGCATGGCTGCGCCGAATGCCACCCCAAGTGCAATGGCCAGGACCGATAGCGTGAACAATTCGCGCGAGCCGGTGATCGCCACCCGCTCCAGCGTCCAGGGGATGATACGCTTGCCGACGAGCAGCATGATGATGACGAAAGCAGTGACTTTGAGCAGCGTCCAGCCGATAGTGGCGAGGATATCGATGAAACTACGGGTCTCGGCTAGCTCGGAAGTGGTGCCCAGCGCCGCAGCCAATGCCGGCAGGATGACCAGGGCCAATACCATCGCCAAGTCTTCGACGATCAACCAGCCTACTGCTATTTTGCCGCGCATGGTATCCAGCAGCCTGCGATCTTCCATGGCGCGTAACAGTACGACGGTACTGGCGGTCGATAGTGCTAGGCCGAAGACGAAACCCTCGATCCATGACCAACCCATCAGCAAGGCCAGCCCGCAGCCCAATACCGTAGCGACGCTGATCTGGGCGAGCGCACCAGGGATGGCGATGGTCTTTACTTTGAGCAGATCATCCAGTGAAAAATGCAGACCGACACCGAACATCAACAACATCACGCCAATCTCGGACAGTTGATGAGCCAGTTCCTGGTCGGCGACGAAACCGGGAGAGTAAGGCCCCACTATGACGCCCGCGATGAGATAGCCGACCAGCGGCGAGAATCGCAGCTTGTTGGCGATCATGCCGAAGATGAAAGCCAGCCCCAGGCCTACGGCAATGATATTGATGAGATCGAGATCGTGATGCATGTAGTGGTGAGGTTTCCGAGTGAAGCCGAAGTCGCCGGCAAGACAGTGTCGCCGATCGAATAGAGATGCGACAAACCATACACTCGTTGATGATGGTGCAATCGACAAAACGGCGATGGTTTCAGTTTACCGGTGGATCCTTTGATTTTTCTATGCTCTTGTGCCAATCCGTTGCGTGGGGCGGGAGGAAATGTCGAATCCTCACGTAACGATGGTATCGCCTCGTGGCGAATCCGATCGTTTTGATCGATAAAAAACCAAAGTTCGTCACAGTGTGGGTTTTCTCGCCCTGGGCCATACGGAAGAATAGGAATTCGGCCGTCGTGCATTGCGTGATGAGAGGTGCCGCCATAATCGTTCAGTCTCCGCAGCGTTTGCTCGGTAAGCTGGATCGAAAAGAGGGAGACGAGCAGCAAAATACAATCATGAGATCCGATGAGGATTCATGGAGACGGATCGAAACGGTAATGCAGCATGGCCGGGCCGGTATCCGGTACATCGTCCGTTGACGCAGACCCAAGTTACGGGGATATCGGCAGACGAGTATTTTCCGCGCATACGAGTGCCAGTGTCGGCAGTCGTGGCGTAATCGGCCGGATTATTTTTCCGAACCGGTATTTTGCGGAGGCGTGAACGAGATGGTCGATGAGATATTGTCCTGGGTATTGGAGTCCCAGTGCGGAATCGACCAGTTTTTGCGGGCGTTGAGCCAAGTGGTGTCGGGAGCGGAAGCGGGTTGCCGGAAGAATACGCTCGTCGGGGTCAACTCGGTCACTGTCCCGTGGTTGATTACCGCCACGTAATCGGAAGCTTTGTGCGCATGGAATTTATTATGCGCGATGAAAATAACGGTGAGCCTGCTCGATAGACGGTGGATGGTACGCAGCATCCAACTTTCTTCCGATGGCGAAATGCCTGCCAAGGGTTCATCCAGCAATAGCACGCTCGGTCGTTGCAGCAACAACCGTAACAACAGGATCGCGCGATGGTGACCTAGACCGAGCATTTCGATGTTGCGGTCGAAATCGTTGGCAATTTCGTCTTCCAGGCCAAGCACATCAAGCCATTGTGCGAGTTCGAGATTGCTCAGCGATGTCCCCAGATTGTCCGATACTTTGCCCGAATACAGTTGCGCTTTCTGCGGCAGTAAAGCGATGTCCCGTCTCCCCTCGCCGCTATCGAGTGGAATTTCTTTGCCATCCAAACGTAGTTGCCCGCTTGCCTGGCAGGTTGGAATCAAGTGATTCAAGCCGGCGATCTGACGCAGCAGACTGGATTTCCCCGAAGCCGTCGGTCCGATCAAGGCGGTGATCTTGTTAGGAGGAAAGGTCAATTGCGGAATGGAGAGGATTTCCTGGTCTCCATATTTGATTCGCAGACCGGTTATCTCCAGTATTCCCCGGGACGCACTGGGGGGTGAGGCAGTCTGCTGCAGGGCGCTGTTGATCATGATTGGGTCAGGACGGCAGTTGGCGGTGTCATCAATGCGCGCCGCGGCTCGAGCGGACACCGATTCGAAACGAGCCACGGGCATTTCCCCAAACGGCAAATCGACAGATCATCCTGATTCTGTCTATTTGCTAATTTGAAATATTTCAAATTTCCCCTGGCGTAATATTAGCACCCAATTAGCGCAGCTGGCATGACCTCGAGTAGCAATATATGAGTGGAGCAGGCTGTTGATCGAATGGCCATCGGCAACACGTGCCGATGGCCAGATTTCCATAGGACAGACATCGCCCAACCGATGGGTCATGATGGAATCATGTCCATGGCTGAAAATGACTAGGTTTGGTTCCCCTTACGATTTTCCTGTTACAACAGTAGCAAATGTCTCAAATATACCTGCCAGACTGACCGCGCCTTATCAGATCCCCTGATCTGGAAGGAGGGCAGACTGCTGTATTCAGATCGTGGTCTGATTAGCAATGTCACGCAATTTCATCAGTACCAAAGAGAACAGCGCAGCGTTGCTCATATCCATCTCGGCCGCGACCACCAATATGATGTTTTCTTGTTTTTCCAGCCGTTTGGAGACGTATAAGTGCGTCCTCGCGGAAATAAGCGCCTCTCTTACAAAATGCTCTTCGAAAGGTGCGCTTTCGGTTTTCTGGAAGTTGGATGCTGTCTGGCCTTCATATATCGCCTTGATCGTGGCCGGTACTAGATCCTGCACGTTCTGCGGATGCGCGTTATTGGATTTTATGGCGAGAAAAGTGCCGGTTCCAATATCAATCACGCCGGCCGCAACGGCTTTGGGAACATTGGTAAGGAGGTTTTCTACAACAGTGTTTGCACTCATCGGATACTCCTGGCGACTATAAATGTGGCAAGCTTAACCTAAAATTCGCTTGAAAATGCGCCAGGGCCGCGACTGTAGCGTTATTGGATGGAACGAGCGGTGCCGCACGCATTGGCCAGCAACGATAAGACGCGTGTGACGCTTCCTCGATCGCGTGGATCCAGAGGAATCGCCGGGATACGGAATCCTGTATGTGCTGCCACTCGCTGCGTAAAATTTTTCGGCATATTGCGAACATCCAGATGCGTATAGGCGATCAACAGCGGATGCTCTATCGCTCCCAATTCGCTTAGAAGTTCGATCTGCCGGCAGACATCATTTATCGGATCTTCACTGGTAGCATCGGCCAAGATCAGAACCGCATTACAAGCCGTCAAGGCAGGCTTGATCATGCGTGCGAAGCGGGCTTGGTCCGGTATGGCGTGCATATGGATATAGAATGCATCAAATTCTTTGAATCCATAGTCAATTGCTATTGATGTATTGTGAGCCGTTGTCAGGGTGTTATTGGTGGCTGCGACTTCGTCGAATAGGACCGGCGAAGATATGGTGTTGAGTGCCGTGGTCTTGCCCGATCCGGTCGATCCAGCCAGAAGAATGTCGAGCCTTCTTGACTCGGAGCGCTTGTCGCGCCGGCCAAACAGGCCACCGACGAGGTTGCCGATCCACGTTCCGTTGCGGTCGCTGCCGATATTTCGTCCTTGAATGCGAGACAGGTAATGCGTACCGATGCGATTGAACGACTGGACCAGATGCGGATTCGAAAGCGGGCGATTCAATTCGAAGATCGTTGAGGCGTTACCGCTGTGACGCAATTCGATGGCGTTGGCGTTCTGTTCCAAGCCGGATAACGGTGGCAGCAAAGAGCCGTTGGCACCTTCGTCCGTATCGCTGATGAGCCAGCCTGGTGACAGTCCGGAGGTGTTCGCCAATACAATATCCCGGACCACAGCACGGTCATGGGGCGGTAACGAAGAGACGGACAGTACCAGTTCTCGTTGTTGCTGCACCGGCGGTGTGGCGGCCATTGGTAGATCCCCCTTGGATCATAAGACTTCTCATGATTTTAGGCTGGATTGGAACGGCAAAACCCCTGAGGGTTGGTTTATGGGTATGGTTTTTTTCGATTATCAAAGACAGTCACACATTTATTGGTCGTGATAGGCGGTGTTGACAGGATGGATTTCACGATGAATTTGGGTGCTGTGAAAATGTTGCGCTGCCTGGGCGATGTCCAAGGATCGGTAAGATGATTTCTTTTCGGACTTTTGCTTTAAGGCGTGGTGAGCGTTTATTGCTTTCTGATGTCGATCTGACGTTGTACGACGGTTATCGTGTTGGCGTCGTCGGGCGTAATGGGACCGGAAAATCCAGCCTTTTCGCCGTGATTCGCGGTGAGTTGGAACCGGATCGGGGCGATATCGAACTGTCCGGCAAAATACGTGTCGCCGATGTCGCGCAGGAGACTCCGGCGTTGCCGGCACCGGCGTTGAATTTCGTTCTGTCCGGCGACACGGCGGTGGCGGCCGCTCTGGAATTGGAAGCACGCGCGCTGGAGCAGGAGGATTGGGAAACCGTTGCAATTGCGCATCAGCAACTGGAGGAATATGGCGGTTATGATGCCCGTGCCCGTGCAGGGAGGTTGTTGCATGGCCTCGGATTTCCGGCCGATACGCATGAGTGTCCGGTCGCCGAATTTTCAGGGGGATGGCGGGTTCGTCTCAACCTTGCGCGTGCGTTGATGACGCCCAGCGATCTGTTACTGCTGGATGAGCCGACCAACCATCTCGATTTGGATGCGGTGCTGTGGTTGGAGCAGTGGTTGCTGAAGTATCCCGGCATGCTGTTGCTGATTTCACATGACCGGGAATTTCTGGACAATGTCGCTACGCATACCCTGCATCTGCGCGATGGTGGGGCACAGTTGTACAGCGGAGGGTATACCGATTTCGAGCGTCAACGCGCCGAGCAGTTGCGCCAGCAACAGATCGCGCATGAGAAAGAACTGGCCGAACGCGCGCATCTGCAATCCTTCATCGACCGTTTCAAGGCCAAGGCCAGTAAAGCCAAGCAGGCGCAGTCCAGAATCAAGCGTCTGGCAAAATTGAGCGGCACGGAAGCAGTGCGGGTGGAGCGTCAATTGCGGATCGAATTCGGACAGCCGCAGAAACTGCCGCATTCGTTGTTGCGATTACGCCACGCGGATGCCGGTTACGGCGAACGGAGGGTCTTGCATCAGGTCGACTTCGGACTGGAGGCGGGGGACCGCATCGGGTTGCTGGGGCCGAACGGTGCGGGTAAATCGACCTTGGTCAAAACGTTGGTGGGGGAGTTGCCCTTGCTGTCCGGCGAGCGCAATGCTCACCCCGATCTGCGTATCGGCTACTTCGCGCAGCATACGCTCGAATCATTGCAGGAGGGGCAATCGCCATTGGACCATTTGCGTGAGCAGTCGCCGGATACTCCGACACAGGCGCTGCGTGATTTTCTCGGTCGATGGAGTTTCCCCGGTGATCGCGCCTTCGAAAGTGTAGATGGGTTCTCCGGTGGAGAGCGCGCCCGATTGGCTTTGGCTCTGGTTGCTTGGCGGCAACCGAATGTCTTGCTGTTGGACGAGCCAACCAATCATCTCGACCTGGAAATGCGCGAGTCCTTGGCCGAAGCGTTGGCCGATTTCGATGGCGCGATCGTGATGGTGTCTCACGATCGCCATTTGATCGGACTGGTTTGTGATACTTACTGGCGTGTCGCCAACGGAGGAGTATCTTCCTTTGACGGTGATCTCGACGCGTATGCCGCTTGGCTTCGCACCTATGCATTGAAGGAAGGTGAGACGAAGCCTGCGCCGCCGGTGCCGCTTGCATCGAATGATAAGCGTCTCGTGGCGCGCAAAGTACCTAACCCCTACAAATTGGCGCGAGCGGAGGCGGAAGTCGCCGACGCAGAAGCGCGGTTGACGGAGGTCGATGCCAAATTAGCGGACCCGGCGGTATTTGCTGACGAGGTCAAAGTCGCTGAATTGATGCACATGCGTGATGCGTTGTATCAGCAGTTGCAGGCGGCCGAGCATGCTTGGGCGGCGTTGTATGACAGTGCCGGATAGATCGGCGGCTTCAAAATGGCCCCGTCCATGGGTACGGGTACAATGGCGGCTTACCGTGTTCTACGCATCGTGACTCGGTTGTCATCGCGTTGAAGACCGGATTGTGGCTTTTTCAAAGAAGTGACTGATTTCGGCGGTACGTGTTGCATCGTTTTAAAGGCGGTAATGTCAGCGGGACAACGATGTGACAGCATCGCCGCATTCGGTATCGCATTGCACATCGATTCTGCCGTCAGGCGGAGTGACTGTGATGAACTATTCGACCACCCTGGCCGGGCGGCACATCGTTCCATCCGGATGACTGTCGAAGGCGGTAATTCGAAAACGCCGGGCCTCGGTTCTGACGGAATATTCGTCATAGAAGCGGTCTTGCCGCGATAGTCGGCAGGATTATGGTGTTGTCTTTATGAATGCGAGTGGCGCGGATGGAGAGTGCCGCTGGAGGAGGCGGATGCACGAGTGTCGCGTTCCGCTTAGACTCGAATATTTCGTAGACAGGGTGGGTGCGATGAATCCGGTCGCTTGGCGCATCATTGGTTGGATGTCGGCGGTTCTGTTGATGGGACTGAGCGCTCCGGCATTGGCCAAACGGCCGTTGACAGCGGAGACCATGTGGGATCTGAAACGCTTGTCCACGCCTGCCGTGTCGCCGGACGGACGCTATACCGTGGTGGCGGTGGCGGAGAATGACCGGGAGAAGGACCGGCCCACGACCAGATTGTGGTTATTCGATAATGCCAGTGGAAACGCGCGCACGCTGACGAGCGAGGGAGTCAGTAGTACCAAGCCGGTATGGTCGCCGGATGGTACTCGTATTCTGTTCGAGTCCCGACGCGGCGATGACGACGCCAGTCAGATTTACATGATCTCGCTCGGCGGTGGTGAAGCGACGCGCGTCACTCATGTGCCTACTGGCGCCGGAAACGCCAAATGGTTCCCGGATGGGCTGCAAATCGCCTTCGTCAGCAAAGTCTGGACGGATGTGGACGGCTGGAGTCAGCAAGGCCAGAGAATGAAGGATCGCGATGAGTCCAAGGTATCGGCGCGGGTCTGGGACAAAGCTCCGATACGTTATTGGTCCAATTGGCTGGACGAACGTGAAACGCATCTGTATCGCATCGCCGTCGATGGCGGTGAACCGGTAGCGCTCACTCTCGGCAGCGGTATCAAGCTGATGGGAGAGGGAAGCTATGATATCGCGCCCGATGGCAAGGAAATCGCACTGGTGGCCGATAGTGATACCAGTGGGGTACGCAGCAACCCCGATATCTATCTCTTGCCATCGTCCGGGGGAAAAGCAGTCAATCTCACTGTGGAGAATCCGGCCGGCGACATTGCTCCCGTTTACAGTCTGGATGGGCGTTGGCTGGCCTATTCACAGCAGGAAATTCCCGGTTTCTACGCTGATCGGCAGCGATTGACATTGGTCGATCGCGGCAGCGGCCACCGGCAGACGATAACCGATGGGATGGATCGGTCGATTATTGCTCCTTTGTGGTCGAAAGATGGCCGCAATGTCGTCGTCGCTGTCGATGATGCGGGAACGTTGCGCTTATTTCGAATCGAGATACCCTCCGGTCGGGCCACTCCTATCACTGGAGCAAGCAATTATGGTTCTCCGTCGATGTCGACCGATGGCAGAGTGTTGGTCGCGTTGAATGAAAGCTTCGTTCTGCCGCCGACTTTGGTACGAATCGATCCTGACGACGGTCAGGCGACGAAAATGTCCACTTTCAACGATCAGGCGTTGGCGGAGATCGATTTCGGCACTTATGAAAGCGTTATTTATCCCGGTGCCAATGGCGAGCCGATCCAGATGTGGGTCAACTATCCGCCCGGCTTCGACAAGAGGAAGCGTTATCCGTTGTTTCTGTTGATCCATGGCGGACCGCACAACGGAATCACCGATGGATTCGCCTGGCGCTGGAATGCGCAGGTATTCTCAGGTTGGGGTTATGTGACGGCTTGGCATAACTTTCACGGATCATCGGGCTTCGGTCAGGCATTTACCGATTCGATCAACCCGGATTGGGCGACATTGCCGTATGAGGACACGATCAAGGCTACCGAATGGTTTCGTTCGCAACCTTGGATCGATGGCGATCGGATGGCGGCCGGTGGCGGCAGTTATGGCGGTTATCTGACGGCGCTGATTCTGGGGCGGGATCATCCGTTCAGCACATTGATTGCGCACGCGGCGGTCTACAATATCTATACTCAATACGCATCCGATTTCGGCGCCAGCAAGCGCCGGTATGGCGAGTTCTGGGACAATCCGGAGCAGTTCCGGCGGATATCACCGCACTGGCAGGCAGGGAATTTCGCGACGCCAACATTGATCATTCATGGCGAGCAGGACTACCGGGTGCCGGTCAACCACGGTATCGAACTGTTCAATACATTGCAGAATCGCGGGGTGCGCAGCCGTTTCCTGTATTACCCGAACGAGAATCATTGGATACTCAAGCAAAACAATTCATTGCGCTGGTATGCCGAGGTACAGAATTGGCTGGCCGACTATTTGGGAGGAAGCAGGGCCGTATCGATCCCGGGGTCGCCAGCCGCCTCCGCGCGATGAGATTATTTCGAGACCCGAGGAAGGGCCGTGCTGTCGACGATGAGGCGAATTGAAGAGTCTGCGTCTTTTGCGATGGAGTTTGTCTTGAAAGTGCGAACGCGGTTCCTTATATAGCGGATTCATCCGCGGACTCTCGGAGGGCTTGGGATATGCCAGATCGGTTCTGTGCCATCGTCTCGCCAACCGGGAAGCCGCGTTCTCTTCCAGTTTCAGGACTCAGGTTTTTTTACTGTCATGCCGATTTACGCTTTTCAATGTAGTCAATGCGGTCATCGTTTCGATCGCCTGCAGAAATTATCGGATCCGGATCCGGACACTTGCCCGCAATGCGGAGCGGCAGCCGTCAGGCGTCAGGTTACCGCGCCGGCATTCCGGTTGGC
>JAITWM010000051.1 GCA_031285265.1 Lysobacteraceae bacterium | reverse complement strand
CGACGCCATCATCGTCTTGGGCGCGGCCGCCTACGATGCCCGCCCTTCGCCAGTCTTCGAAGAACGTATCCGGCACGGTCTGTCGCTGTATCGGCACGGTTATGCACCGCGCCTGATCTTCACCGGCGGCTACGGCGGCCGCGGCGCACGTTTCGCCGAGTCGCAAGTGGCTGAACGCTATGCATTGCAGCATGCCGTCCCGGCGGAAGCGATTCTGATCGAAACGTCGTCGCACACCACGCGGGGGAATCTGTTGGAAGCACGCGCCCTGATGCGGGAGCACGGCCTGCATCGGGTCATCGTCGTCAGCGATCCGCTGCACATGGCCCGGGCGTTACGCTTGTGCCGCGAACTGGATATCGATGCGCTGGGGTCCGCTACGCCGACGACGCGTTTCCGCAGCATTCAAAGCAGTTGGCGGTTCCTGCTGCAAGAAGTGTACTTCTTCCATTACGATTTTCTCGCCAAGATCATTTGATGCCGCATGGGCCATCGATCCCGGTCCGACGGTTCAGACGAGCCGGTGCGGAATTCGATTTTCCGTTTCCTCACTGCTCCGAAAAAAACAGGAAAAAGTTCATGCCGGGGATATTCGGAGGCGCTCCATAGCACGCGATGATCGCGCCCGGCATTCGCCGTCATCTTTCCCATGAGCATTCATCGTGCGGCCGCATCCGGGCGCAAGCGTCAACACAGACTGAATCGATATTCGGGAATTCGTACGAAACGCTTGACTCTGGAGTCGACTCCAGCCTTTATCGTGACCGCATGGAAAAACCGACGGTTTCGAGATATTTCACGATCGGCGCGCTGTCCGCCAAAACCGGCGTGCCGGCCGATACGTTGCGTTATTACGAACGCGAACGGCTGCTGGCGCCCGCGCGACGCACGGCATCGGGATACCGGCAATACGGCGACGATGCGATCGAGCGCATCCGCTGCATCCGCCGCGGCAAGGCGCTGGGTTTCAACCTGGCGGAAATCCGTGAGTTGCTGGTCTTGGAAAACGACCGTACACAGGGTGTCAAAGGCGTCAGGCAACGCGCGGTTCAACGTTTGGCTGAAATGGACCAGCGAATCGAACTCCTGCTCGATATCCGCGCGGAGCTGGCGCGACTGATCGCGGCCTGTCCGGGCGAGGGCGCGCCGGAATGCTGTCCGATCCTCTCTTCGATCCATGGCGCCGGATCGGCAGTGAAGTGAACGCGATGACTGCGAACACCTCGACAAAACTGACTCTGCCGGTTCGCGGCATGACCTGCGCTTCATGTGCAGCCGGCATCGAAAGAACGCTCGGCAAATTGCCAAGCATTCAAGCCAGTGTCAATTTCGCCAGCGAACAGGTCCAGGTGGAATACGATCCGGCGCAAGTATCGCCGGTCGCCATAATCGAACGCATCGAACAAGCCGGGTTCTCGGTGCCGACGGAGACCGTGGCGTTGGATATCACCGGCATGACCTGCGCGGCTTGCGCCGCCAGTATCGAGCGCGTACTCGGCAAGCTGCCTGGCGTAGCCGGCAGTGCGGTCAATCTCGCATCGAACAAAGCGCGCGTGGACTACATCCCCGGTCTCATCGACATCCACGAGATCATCGCGAAAATCGGCAAGGCTGGGTTCGGCGCCAGCGAGGTCCGCGAACTCGACGCCGATGCGCTGACCGCGCGCGAGCGCCATGAACAAGCACAATGGCGGCGCGAGCGGACCCGGTTCGCGTTCGCGGTAGCACTGACGCTGCCATTGCTGGCGCAGATGATCACGATGTTCGATTTCGGCAACCTCGGCCGATCACTCGGCGGTCACCATGAAGAATGGCTGCCGCGCTGGTTGCAATGGCTATTGGCCACACCGATACAGTTCTGGATCGGCGCATGCTTCTACCGTGGAGCATGGAAATCATTGCGCACCGGCAGCGCCAATATGGACGTGCTGGTTGCCTTGGGCACCAGCATGGCGTATCTCTACAGTGCCGTCGTCACGGCGTTCGGCCTGCATGCGCAGCATGTCTATTTCGAAGCCAGCGCGTCGATCATTACCCTGGTTCTGCTCGGACGGCTGCTGGAGTCGCACGCACGGCATAAGACCTCATCGGCAATTCGTGCGTTACTCGATCTGCGGCCGCGCATGGCCAAGGTCGAACGTGATGGACAATGGCAGGAAGTCGATGCCGGTAGTTTGAAGATCGGCGATATCTTCCTTGTCGCCGCCGGTGAACGGGTACCGGTCGACGGCGAGGTGATCGATGGCCGCTCCAGCGTCGACGAATCGATGCTGTCGGGCGAGAGCATGCCGGTGGACAAGATGCCGGGAGGAAAACTGTTCGCCGCGACGGTCAATCAATATGGCATGTTGCGCGCACGCGCCACCCGTGTCGGCGCGGATACCTTGCTGGCACAAATCATTCGCATGGTCGATGAAGCGCAGGGCTCCAAAGCGCCGATCCAGCATTTGGTGGACAAGATCTCCGGCATCTTCGTGCCCACCGTGGTAACCATCGCGGCCATCACCCTGTTTGCCAACTGGGCGGTGACCGGTGAATTCCCGCTCGCGCTGGTGCGCGCGGTGGCCGTGCTGGTCATCGCCTGTCCGTGCGCGTTGGGGTTGGCGACGCCGACAGCAATCATGGTCGGGACCGGACAAGGCGCGAAAGCCGGCATCTTGATCCGTAACGCCGAAGTACTGGAGCGCGCGCGCGCGCTGAAAACTCTGATCGTGGATAAGACCGGCACACTGACCGAAGGCCGGCCTCGCGTAACCGAGGTCATTGTCACGGACCCCACGCAAATGCGCTCGGTCCTGCAAAGCGCCGCCGCGCTGGAAACCGGCACCGAGCACCCATTGGCACATGCGATCATCGAACATGCCAATAGGCTGGGCATTGCCACCATACCCGTCACCGACTTCGCGGCGGTTCCCGGCAAAGGCATACACGGCCGGATCGAAAACCGCAAAGTGATACTGGGCTCGCCAGCATGGCTGGCAGAAATCACCGCCGCTCCCGAGGAAAGCGAATGGATGCAAGCGGCATGGACATTGCAGGCGCAGGGCCAAACCGTCGTCGCCGTGGTGATCGAGGGTACGCCGGTGGGTTGCATCGGCATCGCCGACCGCTTGCGGGAATCCTCCCATGAAGCAATACGCCGGCTCGGCGCATTGGGCGTCGAAGTGATCATGATGACCGGCGACAACCGGCAGACGGCCAAGGCCATCGCCAAACAATCGGGCATCTCCCGCTGCATGGCCGAAGTATTGCCGCAGGACAAGGCCGAAGCGGTACAGCGATTGAAGCGCGAAACCGCCGGCACCATCGGCATGGCCGGTGACGGCATCAACGACGCGCCGGCATTGGCGGCCGCCGATGTCAGCTTTGCGATCGGCGGAGGCTCGGACATCGCGATCGAGGCCGCCGATGTGGTGCTGATCCACGGCGATCTGCGCGGGGTGGCCGCCGCCATCGACTTGTCTGCCGCGACGATACGCAAGATCCGGCAGAATCTGTTCTTCGCTTTCGTTTACAACACGCTGGGCATTCCGTTGGCGGCGTTCGGCCTGCTCAATCCAGTGGTCGCCGGAGCGGCGATGGCGTTGAGTTCGATTTCGGTGGTCGGCAATTCCTTATTGCTCAACCGTTGGCGTGCCGAATAGGACGCGCGCAACGGCGCGATCGGCGCTCCGTCTTTTCAATGACATTCAAGGTGAAAACAGATGAATCATATCGAATGGGAAGTCAGCGGCATGACCTGCAACCGCTGCGTCGCACGTTTGAAAAATTCGCTCGACAACGTCGGCGGAATCCATGCCGTACACGTCGGCCTGGAAAAGCCGCAAGTCAAACTGGACTTCGACCCTGCATTGACCGACAAAGCGCGGATCAAGGAAGCGATCGAGGATACGGGATTCGACGTGGTTGCCTGACAAGCACGGACAGCTCGCCGCGCAGGAGCCCGACAGTGCGGATATATTCCGAAAACGCGAGAGACGCGCAAGGTCTGCGCCGATGACGCATCGATGGTGCTCTCGCGGCGATGCTATCGCGGCACGGACAGGAGAACATCGACGGAATCATCCATCCCGGAATCTACCGCTGCGCACGCCGGGTCGTCGTCGCCATAGCCGGTATAGACGTAGGCAATCCAAATCTCCCGCCCCGCACCGGGCCGTCCAATATGCAAGCGAAGATTCCGAACGTACGGGCCATGCGTCCCGATCCGCCACGCAGATCGAGCACGGACACTGCGATGATGGTCACCGTTTGCGCATGCGTCTTCGCAGCACCGTGACCGATGCGCGCACACCGAAACCGCCGAAATGCTTCTCTGGCGATAATACGCATCCGATTCGCTCGCCACGCAGGACGACGACCATGCTTTCACGAGAATGGGTGACCACCGCCATCGGCAAGATCGAAGCCGACTTCAACCGGTCGGCCGACACGCATCTGATCCCATTACAGTTACCCGGCTACCCGCAGATCGATGTCTATCTGAAGGACGAGTCCAGTCATCCCACCGGCAGTTTGAAGCACCGCTTGGCGCGGTCGCTGTTCTTATACGCGCTGGCCAACGGCTGGTTGCACGAAGACAGCACGGTGATCGAAGCTTCCAGCGGCTCGACCGCCGTTTCCGAAGCTTATTTCGCGCAATTGCTCGGGCTTCCGTTCATCGCCGTGATTCCGTCCTGCACATCGCCGGAAAAAATCGCGGCCATCGAATTCCACGGCGGCCGCTGTCATCTGATCGACGATGCCTGTAGTTTGAATATCGAATCGGAACGGCTGGCGCGCGAAACCGGCGGCCACTTCATGGACCAATTCACTTATGCCGAACGCGCCACCGACTGGCGCGCGAACAATAACATCGCCGAATCCATTTTCCGGCAGATGGCCGAGGAGCCGCACCCCATCCCCGAGTGGATCGTTTGCAGCGCCGGCACCGGCGGCACCAGCGCCACGCTCGGGCGTTATGTACGGTATCGGCGCCATGCCACGCGCATCTTGTGCGCCGACCCCGAATATTCGGTGTTTTTCGGCTTCTATGGCGATGCATTGCGCGGACAGGCGAATCCGGCGCTGACAATCGTGGAGAATTCGCGCATCGAAGGCATCGGCCGGCCGCGCGTCGAACCGAGTTTCATCGCCCACTGCGTCGACGCGATGGTCAAGGTTCCGGACGCGCTGAGTCTGGCGGCGATGCGATATGTTAGCGCCCGTTTGGGCCGGCGCGTCGGCGGCTCGACCGGAACCAATTTCATCGGCACGCTACTGGCCGCCGAAGGCATGCGCGCCGCCGGCCGTCCCGGCTCCGTCGTCACCATTCTGTGCGACAGCGGAGAGCGTTACGCGCGCAGTTATTACAATCCCGAGTGGTACCGGACTCAACGTATCGACGTACACGAAGCCGACGCGCTCCTGAACCGCGCGGTATGCGGCGAAGGTCTGCCGCCATTGAGCCGCATGGCGCAATGATCCGATAGACGTGATCGGCACCGGCAACCGGCCGTCATCCCGGCCGAACGCCGAACATCGCACGATGACGGCTTGTATCCTGGTGCGATACCAATTTCATAAGAGATACCACCCCTTCGGTGTCGGCCTTCCGTATTCGATTCTGATCGATTCCCGGCGAAGCCCGCACCGATGCTGCCGCGCGTGTCATGGTTTCATTTCAAATCGTTACGGAAATAATGGATCAATACGCTTGCAGCGCGTTCGTGCACGTGAATCTTGTGCGCCTCGAAAGGCTCGAGGCATTCCATTGAAATTTCACGCTTTCTTGACGTCACGGCATGGTATCAAACACCGGGTTTTCGCAGTGCACCCGTACACTGATAGTTTGTGTATTCCGAAGTAACACATAGTTAATGACACGTCGAAATCCTCTCCTTCAGCGCCCCCTATTGCACCAGCGCCGGCGTTCTTTTCGGAACCGCCTTTTCAAACCGTCCATCGTCCGATGCGCTGCTGCTGCCGTCCCCGGAGGAACGGCATCACGCCGGTCAACGCCCACCGATAAACCACTCGCCACGCTTACCGGATAAGCCGCCCCAAGGAACTCTCGCCATGACGGACCGCTACGCCGTACTTCAGACCACCCTGGCCCTGTTCGAGCAAAACGACCGGCTGATCCGCCTGCACTTCCCGCAGGAAGACGGGCCCGCCGCGCGGCTGGTACCCGAGCAGCTACACGCCACCGAAGGGTTATCACGGGATTTTCAATTCTCCGTCACCGTGCTTGCCAACGATGCCGCCCTGAGTTCACAGGAGGTCATCGGCAAAATGGTCTGTATCGATCTGGTGCGCAAAGACGGCGGGCTGCGCCATTTCAATGGCTATGTGTTCGAGTTCCGCCGGGTCGGCACCGATGGCGGCCTCGCCACCTATCAGATGCTGCTCGGCCCCTGGCTGGCGTTCCTCAAGCTGCGCAAAGACAATTATCTTTTTCACGATAAAACCATCGGCGACCAAACCGCCGAGATTTTCCACGATTGCCCGTTGAGCGATTACGAAATGCGCATCGACGGCGCAGATGAGCCGCTGACCTTGGCGACGCAATGGCAGGAGTCCGATTACAACTACCTGCACCGCCGCTGGGAAGAGCGCGGCTGGCATTACTGGTACGAGCATCGCCCCGATGGGCATACCTTGGTGCTCTCCGATGACTCGCAACTTGCCGAAGCCATCGATGCCGATGCCAATGTCCGCTATCACGACGGCCAAGCACTGGAAGACGGCGATGCCATCACCGAGTGGTCGCCGATTCGCCGCCTGGCATCGACCGCTTACACGCACAGCAGTTTCGATTTCAAGAATCCCAACCCGCAGCTGGCGACCCTCCATACCCTCAACGATCAAGGTGCCGTTCCTTCGCTGGAAGTCTACGAATACGCGGGCGCTTACGGTTTCAAGGATTCACAACGAGGCGACGCACTGGCGCGCCTGCGCATCGAGGAAATCGAATCCCAAGCCCGTCAATTCCACGCCGCCGGCGATTGCACTCGCCTGCAACCCGGCCGCTGGTTCGAATTGACCGACCACGGCGAATACCTGCGCGGCACACCGGAAGACCGCGAATTCCTCGTCGTCGAGATCACCCACCAAGCCCACAACAACTACCGGCAACAGGGAAAACCGGCGCTGTATCGCAATCAAGCCACCTGCATCGCCCGGAAAACCCCGTGGCGTCCCGGTCGCGGCATGAACAGCACCGAGCCCAAACTCTACGGGTTATTGACAGCGACCGTCGTCGGCCCGGCCAATGAAGAAATCTACTGCGACGAATATGGCCGCGTGCGCGTGCAGTTCCACTTCGACCGCGAAGGCCGATTCGACCAGCGCAGTTCCTGCTGGATTCGCGTCGCCAGCAATTGGGCGGGCGACCGTTTCGGGTTCATGGCGATTCCACGCATCGGGCAGGAAGTGCTGGTGCAGTTCCTCGATGGCAATCCCGACAAGCCACTGATCACCGGCCGCGTCTACAACCAGGACAACATGCCGCCGTGGGAGTTGAACGATCAACAAGCATTGACCGGAATCAGAAGCAAGGAAATCGCCGGCACCGGGTTCAACCACCTGATCATGGACGACACCTCCGAACGGATTCAGACCCAGCTTTCGACCACGCACCAGCTCAGCCAATTGAATCTGGGCCATATCGCCCGCCCTCCCGATAGCGAGGGTTGCAAGGAATTTCGCGGTGAGGGCTTTGAACTGCGCACCGATGCGCAAGGCGCGATCCGGGCCAACGGGCTATATCTTTCGACCTTTCCGCGCCAACAAGCCGCCTCTACGCAAATGGACGCCGCTGAAGCCCGGCAACTGCTGGAGCAGGCCACGGAGTTGGTCAAAACCCTCTCTAAACTGGCCGGTCAACATGAGGCGGAACCACTCACCGCCCCGGAAAGCCTCGGCGCTTTTGCCAAAATCCCGGCCACCCCGCAAGGAGCATCCGACACGTCCGGCAGGGACGCGGACAAATTCACCGAAAACGCCCTCATCGGCGCCGGTGAATCGGGCATTGCACTGGTCACGCCCGGAGAAACCCACCAGTACTCGGCACGGCAACATACCCTCACGACCCAGGACGACCTCAATGTCGCAGCGGGCAAATCCTGGCTGGCCAGCGTTGCCGACAAACTCAGCTTTTTTGTTCGGCAAGACATCAAGATTTTTTCAGGCAAGGGCAAGATCGACATTCAGGCGCAGGACCACGACATCAAAATCATCGCGGATAAAGTTCTGAAACTCATATCAGCGCAAGACAAAATCGAAATCGCCGCTAAAAAGGAAATTCTGCTGACCAGTGGCGGCGGCTACATCCGGCTCAAGGATGGCAATATTTACTTGCATGCCCCAGAGGCCATCGAGCACAAGGCCAGCCTCTATCCGTTCGATGGACCGGCCGGCATGGATTATCGAATGCCCCGGCTCTCGAAAACATCGGGGGATTACAATCTCCGTTTCCGCTTCATGGACGACGACGGCATCCCCTATGCACATACCCCGTATATCGCGCATCTCCCCGATGGAACCGCCAAAGAAGGCATAACGGATCAGGACGGATATACCTCGACATATTTTTCCGATACGCAGGAAAACGTTGCCGTTCATTTGCGGCTTGAATAGACCGACCCGACCAGAACTTCCACCATAACAAGGAAAAAACCATGGCCAACCGCGTCAGTACGACGGATCAGGAAAAGAACCAAGCGTCTCCTGTTGATCGCACAAGTCAAAACACGGTGGCAAACAATTTCCGTCAAAATGCTCCTGGGCACAACAGCGTACCGGGCGCGAAACCCGTTCAAAGCGCTGAAAAAGCGGTTCCAACTCTTGGAGACTCCGCTTCAGGCGATACCCCTCCTCCTACCACTGAAGGCGTTACCAGCACAGAAAATCACCATACTATCGAACAAAGAATTACAAGAAAACGGGATCTTTATGTCATGATGCCTTATACAAGACCCAACGAACCCAATTACACCAGCTTTATCCGGGCTGCCGCATTTAAAACAAAAAGAATCCAAAAAGCACATCCGAACGCGGAAATCTGGACAAGGAAATTCAGTATTGATGAGGATATTAAAAAAATATGGGCAGAAATCTATCAAGCCACCTCCATAAAAGATGCAAGATACCGAATCCAAGAGATTCATCTGTTTTGCCACGGCAATTACAATAGCATCTACACTGCGGAAAACCCGTCCACCAAATCCATAAGATTCAGCTATGATGACGTCAACGCGCTTGAAAAGCTGAAGTGGCTACCCACCAGTGCCCTAGTGTTGCATTCTTGTCAGGCTTCTCGATGGGAAGGCCAACCCAAAGCCGATTGGAACAGTCGAAAATGCATTGCAAAAGCTCTCTCTTACGCACAGAAGACCAAAGTAGTCGGGCAAGTTGTTTTTGCGATATTTAACACTGGTGGCGGCGCAGATAATTTTGAATACCGTAATAATGCAATGATTAATTACCTTCTTGTTGACATAGCAAGGAACGGAAATCTTACTTTATGGGGATACAAGGCCGGTGAATCCATAGAGACTCATTTTGCAAACGATCCTGAATATAGCGCATTAGGAAAAAACCAGATTTGGCCCTGCCGGTGCTTTGTAAATGGCGTCGAAATATTGCGGTTCGTGGCGAAGGATCTTTTTAGCCCTGATGATTTGAACTACATCTAAAAAATCCACTTATGAAATATCAAAAAAAGATACTTGTTATTTTTTTAGTTCTCAGCACTGCTGTCGGTGCGCTTGTGTACTCAAGGATTCATATGGACGATTCTATAATGGTTTCTCATCTTTCCCAGCAACAACTATGGTGCATTGAACACGCAGAGGAAATGCTGGACAAAGCATTCAACACCGGAATCCCCCATGTCCGCGATGAAGAAGCGCTGCTACTACTGATTGAACACGCTTGGCAGTGGGATAAAAACGCCATGGTTCAATA
>JAITWM010000030.1 GCA_031285265.1 Lysobacteraceae bacterium | reverse complement strand
GCGGGGCATCATAACCCGGGGATGTATCGAGATTCCGGGCAGAATAGCGGGAGCGGGACGACAGGGATTGCCAATATTGCATTTATCCGGTAACGTCGCTCCCCATGTTACTTCGCATTCGCCTCATCACGAATAATCCGAGCCGCAGCAGCAATGCGCGTACGAATAATCGTGTGCGGTCGATGCGGGGCTGAAGCAGGCGAACTTAACCAACGGAACGCCGAGTGAGCAGAAAACCCGCATCGACCGATGCGGGTTTTTTTGTTGTGGTTCGAATCCTCTGCATACCCTTCGGTACTTGAACCGAGGGCCAGAAAAAGTATCGATGAACGGGAGTTTTCTATATGTGTTCGATTTTTGGCATCTTTGGTTTACAGCCTGGTGATGATTTGCAGGCGTTGCGACGGGAGTCTCTGGAATTGTCGCAACGCCAGCGCCATCGCGGGCCGGATTGGAACGGTGTCTATTTGGACGAAGGCGCGATTCTAGTACATGAACGGCTTGCGATCGTCGATCTGGCGGGAGGCGCACAACCGTTGCTGTCGGACGATAAAGAGCAGGTATTGGCAATCAACGGTGAAATCTACAACCACCGTGAATTGAAGCGTGAGTTGAAACAAGACTATGCTTTCCAAAGTGGATCGGACTGCGAAGTGATCAATGCCTTGTATCGAGAGGATGATCCCTTTTCGTTTCTGAACCGGCTCAACGGAATTTTCGCTTTCGCGCTCTGGGACAAGAAACGTGGCAGAGCATTGATTGCGCGCGATCCCATTGGCGTAGTGCCTTTGTATTGGGGGCACGACAAAGAAGGCCGGTTGCGCGTGGCTTCGGAAATGAAATCATTGGTTGACACCTGTACGGATGTCACGCAGTTTCCCCCGGGGCACTTCTTCGATTCGGCAACCGGGGAATTGATCAAGTATTACATCCGTCCGTGGCGTCATTACGAAGCAGTGAATGGGGTGCAGGTATCGAAAGATGAACTGCGCGAAGCGTTCGAACGTGCCGTTCATCGTCAATTGATGACCGACGTCCCGTACGGCGTACTCTTGTCCGGAGGATTGGATTCGTCGTTGGTGGCATCCGTCGCGGCGCGTTATGCACGGCATCGGATCGAGGACAACGATACGACGGAAGCCTGGTGGCCACGTTTGCATTCGTTTGCGATTGGCCTGAAGGGTTCTCCCGATCTGGCTGCCGCCGCAGTTGCCGCGGAGTCGTTGCAGACGGTACATCATGGCTTCGAATACACCTTCCAGGAAGGATTGGATGCTTTGCCGGAAGTGATCCGGCACGTTGAAACCTACGACGTCACTACGATCCGCGCATCGACGCCAATGTATCTGTTGGCACGCCGGATCAAGGCGATGGGAGTGAAGATGGTGTTGTCCGGGGAAGGTTCGGATGAAATTTTTGGTGGGTACTTGTACTTTCACAAAGCACCGAATGCGCGCGAATTCCATGAAGAACTGATCCGTAAGCTGGATGCTTTGAACAACTATGATTGTCTGCGCGCCAATAAATCAATGATGGCATGGGGTGTCGAACCGCGCGTGCCTTTCCTCGATGTCGAATTCCTCGATGTGGCGATGAAGATGGATGCTCAATACAAGATGGCGGGACAGGGGCGTATCGAGAAAGCCGTGTTACGCGAAGCGTTCGAAGGCTATTTGCCGGATTCGATTTTGTGGCGGCAAAAGGAACAGTTCAGCGACGGCGTAGGTTATGGATGGATCGATGGTCTCAAGGCGCATACCGAGGCACAGGTCAGCGATCGCGAGTTGGCTGCTGCCGACAAACGCTTTCCGGTCAATCCGCCGCAGACTAAAGAGGCTTACTTCTATCGTTCTATCTTTGAGCGGTTTTTCCCCGGTACGGCTGCGGCGGAAACGGTTCCCGGGGGTAAATCGATTGCATGTTCATCGCCGGCGGCCATTGCCTGGGATGCAAGTTTTTCGGCTTCCGCAGACCCTTCCGGACGTGCGGTAGCTGGCGTGCATAATGCAACGGTCAAGTGAATCTTGAGTGAGATGTGTTCAACGGCAAGATAGAAAAGAGCGCTTCGGCGCTCTTTTCCGTCTCGATCAATCTGCCCGATGCGGTTGATCGGATACGGCTCTGAATGATCGGCGCCGTCCGCGACGATTTCGTTCTTTTGAATTGAAACAATCGTATTTTTGCGCTGCCTTGGTATTTTCAGGAGCGCGGATACGTTTTTGTAATGTTCGCTCTTTCACCGTTTATATACAGGTGCTTTATGTTATATAGGAGCCCGTTCTTCGCCGCTTCCGCAGCATTGAGAATATGGGATCGTTCCGAATGCCGGTTTTGTATTTTCTCGCCGTTCCATCTGATACAGGGCTCGAAGTGTTGAACGAACCTGCTGAAACAAGCCGCAAAATAGAAGTTCAACAGAATTCAAGGTACAAAAGTTGAAAACCTACGCGAAATCGATCGTATTGATTCTTGCCGGAATCGGGCTGGCGCTATCGTTTTGGTTCAATGACGGTTGGTTGCAATTGTGCGTAGGTCTGTCATTGTTCCTGTTCGGCATGCAGTGCCTGGAGGATGGCCTGCGTCAGTTGGCAGGCGGAAAGCTTGAGCAAATGCTGGGTCGCCATACATCGACTCCGACCAAAAGTCTTCTTTTCGGTGCCGGCGCGACCATGCTCATGCAATCCAGCACTTTGGTATCGTTGCTGACTATTGCATTCCTCAGCACGGGACTGATCAAGCTCGCTGCCGGGGTTGCCATTTTATTCGGCGCCAATCTCGGCGCTACCAGCGGTATTTGGCTGCTTGCCATCGCGGGCCAGGATTTCAATCTGAACAAAGTCGCATTGCCCTTGGTCGTATTTGGCGTGCTGATGGGATTCGCTGGCGAAAAAAGTAAGTCCTTCGGGCGGGTCATCTTGGGTATTGCCTTTATTCTGCTCGCCATCGAGCAGATCAAATACGGGTTCTCGGATTTCACCTACGATATGGATTTCTCGAAACATCAGATCACAGGAATATCCGGACAATTGTTCTTCATCTTGGTGGGTTTGCTTGTCACGATGGTGCTGCAATCCAGTCATGCCACCTTGATGCTGACGTTGACCGCGTTGGCGACCGGACAGTTGGAGTTGCAGCAAGGCTTGGCAATTGCCATTGGTTCCAACGTTGGCAGCAGCGTCACGACCGCAATCGTCGGGGCGCTGGGCGGCAATCGCAATGGACAACGGCTGGCGCTGGCTCATGTCATCTTCAATGTCACGTCTGCTGTGATGGCGTGGATGTTGCTCTTACCGTTGACTTGGCTGGTGCGTTGGGCAACGGGTCTGGTCGGTTTGGGTGACAATCAGTTGATCCAATTGGCGTTGTTCCATACCTTGTTCAATACCCAGGGAGTCCTGCTGTTCTGGCCGATACAGAAGAAACTGGCCAGCTTTCTCAGGCGCATTCTTCCCGACCAGCAGGAGCCTTCCGTATTGATCGCCGACGTACTGGCGCCCGATACCTCACCCCCGCGAACGCATGCGCGTTATTTGACTGACAATGCGCTCGCTTCCGCCGACAGTGCCGCTATTGCGGTGGTGCAGGAGCTGAATCACTTAGGACGCCTTAGCATCGAAGTGATTTGTCATGCGCTCTACCTGCCTGTGGAGCAACTGACTCGTCCACAAGTCGATCACGATTTGCTCAATGCACCGCCGGACAAGCTTTACATGGACGTGGAAGATCTTTATCAACGTCATATCAAAGGCGTCTATGCCGATTTGCTCAGTTTCATGGGGCGTGTCGATGTTCCCACCGACGAGGCGCATAAGCAGTTCGGAATCAACTGTCAGATTGCCGCGCTGCAACTGGTGGATGCGGTCAAGGATGCTAAAGGCATACAAAAAAATCTCGATCACTACCTGCGGCTGGACGACTCGGCTGCGCGCAAGTTCTACGTGGAGTTGCGCGGCTATATGCTGCGGGCATTGCGTGAAATACACGAATTGGGACGCATCGAAGTTCCGGATGATGCCTGGCTCGCTCGCTTCCAGCTGATGGATGACGATGCCGAAAAATTCGAACTGTCATTTCGTGAGCATTTGTTCATGGCTATCCGCAATCAGCAATTGGATGGGCTGCAAATGAGTTCCCTGATGAACGACATCAGTTTTGCCAGCCGTATCATTCAAAGCTTGCATGATGTCCTGATGCTGAGTCAGGGCGAAGGAGAGGCCAGTGAATTCTTCCGCGAACTACGCAAGATGACTCGTTCCGAAGAGAGCGGCCTCGTCGTTGCCTTGGGATAGTTCCGCCATTCGATCTACTGGCGAAGGGGGCGTCCTCATCCGTTGCAATGGTGATGCAGTCCGTATCGACATCTGCTTTGCTGTCCCGCACATATCCTCTTTCTATTCCTTCCATTCATCTTTGCTGATCTCAAGATGGGGATAATGGCCCGTTTCACCAGCCGAGAATATGCCTTATGAGCCGATGGATTGTTCTTGACACTTCGTTTGGACCAGTTTCTGCGTGGGAAGCCAACCCGGTCGGAAAGCCGCCGCGTGCCGGATTGATTGTGATGCAGGAAATCTTTGGCGTAAACATGCATATTCGTTCGATTGCCAGTAGTTTTGCGAGGGCGGGATATGCGGTACTGGCTCCTGCCTTCTTTGATCCGATCAGGAAGAAAGTCGAGCTGGGCTATAGCGGTGCCAGCTTCAGCAAAGGTCGCAAACTGGCTGACCAACTCGGTTTCAACGCTGCCTTGGAAATCACCCGGGCCGCTCGTGATCGACTTGCCCCGATCGGTAAGGTGGGTAGTGTCGGCTATTGCTGGGGGGGAGCTGTGGCTCTACTGGCGGCGATCCGGCTTGGTCTGCCTTCCGTCAGCTATTACGGTGCCCGCAACGTAGAGTTCTTGGACGATGCCAAGGATCTCAAGGTACCCGTCATGTTCCATTTCGGAGAGAAAGATCCTTCAATTTCCGTTGAGACGATTCGCAAGCACCGGGAGCTGCCGCACGCGCAGACCTTCGTTTATCCCGCTGGACATGCGTTCAATCGCGATGTCGATCCTCGTTCCTACGACCCGCTCAGCGCGGAACTGGCGCAAGGAAATACGTTGGTTTTTTTCGCTGAACATCTACAGCAATGAGTGGATTTACGCTGGATCCGCGACTCGATGCGGACAGCGTATTTATTGCCGACGGTCCCTTGTCGCAAATCCGTTTGATGAATGACATGCGGTTCCCTTGGCTGCTGTTGGTGCCTCGTATTGCCGATGTCAACGAATGGATTGATCTCGACGGTGCGCAGCAGCGGTTGCTCCTCGCCGAAATGAATCGACTTTCTCAGCTGTTACGCGACGAACCCGGTGTGCAGAAGATCAATATCGGGGCATTGGGCAATGTCGTGCGGCAGCTACACCTGCATTTGGTTGGGCGCCATGACCAAGACAGCGCCTGGCCCGGTCCTGTCTGGGGCGCAGGACATTTGCGGCCTTATCTCAGTCAACGGCTTGCCGCACGTATCGAATATTGGCGACAACGGCTAGGATAAGTGCAGTTTTCTTGAAGGGCAGACAATGAAGCCGCATTTCGTCACTGCATCGATACTCATCGTAGTAGGGCTGATTTTATTGGTTAACAATCTAGGATTGGCCAACCTCAATCTTGGCAAGTTGATCGTCACATGGTGGCCCGCCATCTTGGTTTGTGTCGGGGTTAGCATGTTGTTTCATCGGAACAAATGATCCGGTCGTATCGCTCAGGTGGGTTCGATCCCGGCTTGTAACGGTTTGTCGCTTGCTTGACGCCGTTGGTTCGTCCGCTGGCTATTCGGTGCCCGATGCTCGATCTGCTTTTCCGCCGATTCATAGATCGTGGATGCCCTTTGAAAATGATGAGGGTCCTTGTGCATCGGGTTGGCGGGAGCACCGGAATGAATTTGATTCCTGGTATGGCGGTGATAGTCAGCTTGGCTCTCAAGCCACGATCGTAGCGGTGCTTTCTGATTTTCGTCGTGGAGTAGGCGCGTTCATAAAATATTGCCCTGTTCCGGGACTACGGTGAAAAAACAGAAGTACGTTCCAGAGCATGATGAGGTATGCATCGCGCCCGGGTACACTGCCGCAGATGAGACCGCAAATCCGCCTTCCGCCACTTCCTTCATTGCCGCCAATCTGGGTAGGGCTCAGTGGAGGGCTGGATTCCGTGGCATTGCTGTCGCTTTTGGCCAACGATCATCGATTCCGGCAAGCTGGACTTCAAGCGATCCATGTTCATCATGGGTTGTACCCGGAAGCGGATACCTGGGCAGAGCATTGCCGCCGTTTTTGTACGATGCTGGATATTGGTTTGCGCATCGTGGAAGTGACGGTGCCACATGACAGTGGCGAAGGATTGGAAGCCGCCGCACGGCACGCGCGTTATCACGCATTTCGGCAAGTGCTCGGTGATGGTGAGATCTTGACTACTGCACACCAGCGCGAGGATCAGTCCGAGACTTTCTTGCTGCGGGCTTTGCGCGCTTCGGGGACGGATGGGTTGGCGGCGATGCGCCCCTGGCGATCATTCGCGCGAGGTTGGCACTGGCGCCCTTTGCTCGACATATCGCGAACCGTTCTGTCCGCCTATGCGACGGAGCAAGGCTTGTATTGGGTCGACGATCCGAGCAACTCCGATCATGACTACGACCGCAACTTTCTGCGTCACCGGATATTTCCGTTGTTGCGTGAACGCTGGCCGCACGTTGACACCGCTTTTGCCCGTAGCGCAAGCCTATGTGCAGAGACTTCCGACCTACTCCAGCACGAAGACGCGCGTATCCTGACGACGCTGTGGAACCACTCTCCTCATGTTCTGTCGGTCTCGGCGCTGAAAGCGTTGTCCGCGGCGCAGCGTGCCAGGATATTGCGGCACTGGTTATCCATACTCGGACTTCCACCGCTGCCCGCGGCCGGACTCGTCAGTATCGAAGTCGATCTACTGACCGCGCGTGCCGATGCGCAACCTGTATTTGCCTGGAATGACGCCATATTGCAGCGGTGGCGCGATCAGTTATACGCCGATTGGCGCCGCTCGCCGCTTCCACCTGATTGGAGCACGCTTTGGAATGGCATGACGCCGCTATCGCTGCCCGACGATAGTGTATTGTCGCTGACGGCGGTGCGTCATGGTCTTCAGTGCATGGGTTTTCCCGCTCCACTGTCGGTTCATACGCGTCGTGGCGGTGAGCGTATAAGGCTTTCCGGGAGGAAACATTCACATGCACTCAAACAGATATTACAGGATCTCGGGATTCCCCCTTGGCAGCGTAATCGGTTACCGCTGTTGTCCAACGTCGATGGTGAGTTATTGGCAGTTGGCGACCTGATTTTCTCGGGCGAGTTTGAACAGTGGTTGCAAGCGCATGAGATGAAGCTGCATTGGGACATGCCGTGAATCGGGTGGGTATCCGGGAGGAGATCTCTTGACTTTCCCAAGCACGGTGAGCATTTCGAGTCTATGATTCAAGCATGGGAGGAAATGTATGTATGACTATTCGACGATTTCCCTCCGAATCCAGCTAAAGATGTCATTCATCGGATAACTATGCGGAAACATCCGTTGCAGCCTGCTGTTTTGGTCTGCTGGAAGGTCACCGCATTCGGATCGCTCTGGTGGGCTTGGCTTGCTACGAGTGCCGGGAAGTGAAGTCAGTGAGAGGAGAATGCCGGATTCATTCCTGTTATTTGGAATCGTCGGTAAGAGCTATCGTGACATCGAGACCGAGATCCAGGCTGCGGACGCTGTGAGTCAATGCGCCGACGGAAACCATATCGACTCCCGTGGCAGCGATGTCGGCGATGGTATCGAGGTTGATGCCGCCGCTCGCTTCGACCAGGGCTCGGCCGGCTATGAGGGCGACACCGGTACGCAGATCTTCCAGAGAAAAATTGTCCAGCATGATGGTATCGACACCGGCAGCGAGGACTGTTTCGATCTGATCGAGACGATCCACTTCGACTTCGATATGGACGGTATGTCCCAAGGATTTTCGGATATGCAGGAGTGCCTCGGTCAGCCCGGTGTCAAGTGTCTGCTGCAGAATGGCCAAGTGATTGTCTTTGACCATGATGGCGTCGGAAAGGCCGAAACGATGGTTGTAGCCGCCGCCGCAGGTCACCGCATATTTCTCGAAGATGCGAAGGCCCGGCGTTGTCTTGCGCGTGTCGACCAGACGCGCGCGCGTACCCGCGATGCGGGATACGTATTCGGCAGTGAGCGTGGCAATGCCGCTCATTCGTTGCACGAAATTCAATGCGATCCGTTCAGCGGTCAGAATGCCTCGAGCCGGCCCCTGAACCGTTGCCAGGACTTGGCCTCTTGCGAATGAATCCCCGTCTTTGACTGGCAAGGTCACGTCGATACTTGCGTTGGTTTGTATAAACACGGCACGAAATACCTCGCCGCCGCTCAGCACGCCATCTTCGCGGGCTATCAGATGCGCACATGCATGGGCGGAGGAAGGAATGACCGTTACTGCTGTGATATCGCCCCATGGCGCATCTTCCCGCAATGCGCTTGCAATCGTTTCATGGAGTAGTTGTTGCGTGATCATCTTGAGTTTCCGACGTGTGCATGGGGCAGAGGGAGCGGTATGGCATCGGTACGCGCATAGGGAGTGTTCCGATAATTCGTCCGGTGCGCTTGGTTGGGATCGAGCCGTGGATAATCTTCACGACGGTGTGCGCCTCTCGATTCGGTCCGGGCTATTGCAGCCCGAGTGATGATCGCGCCGAGAGTGACTAGGTTTCGAATCTCGAGATCGGCGGTCGATATGCGCTGCGCTTCTTGCGATGTTTCGGGCCCGAGCATTATCGAAGCGCAGGCAAAGCTTCCAAGCCAGCTGCGAAACCGCTCTTCGGCACGTTTCAGGCCGAGGCGGTTTCTGCTGATACCGACATCGGACCACATTATGGCTTGTATTTCTTGCAAGGTTGGCGGTGTCGAACTTAGGCTCGTCGCGTCATCGTCGTCTGTAATTTCGGTTGCAGACCATCGTGGCCAGTGCTGATTTTCGACCGAAGTCCGTGCCGCGCATGCCGCACGATGGCCAAAGACCAAGGCTTCCAAAAGAGAATTCGATGCAAGTCGATTGGCGCCGTGAACGCCCGTACAAGCAACTTCGCCAGCAGCGTACAGGCCGGGAAGTGATGTCCGTCCATCGAGATCGGTACGGACACCGCCCATCCAATAATGCGCGGCCGGAGTGACGGGAAGGAGATCTTTCCCAGGATCCAGCTTCCATGCAGCGCACGCGGCAGCAATACTCGGAAAACGATCGGAAAACTTGTCGCTCAAGGCGGTTGCATCGAGAAAAACCGGGCGTCCCCCTTGAGTGCGCATGACTCGTGCGATGGTTTCAGCCACTACATCCCGCGGTGCGAGTTCGGCCAGCGGATGCGCGTCACGCATGAAGCGACGACCATTTTCATCCAATAGGACCGCACCTGCGCCGCGAACGGCTTCGGACACTAACGTGTTGCCCGGCATTGCCAATGAGGTCGGGTGGAACTGGAAGAATTCGCAATCCGCCAATGTCGCACCGGCACGCCATGCCGCCGCTGCGCCGTCGCCCGTCGCCACGGAGGGATTGGTCGTATGCGAATAAAGCTGCCCGGCACCGCCGCTTGCCAGGATCACGGCATCGGCTGCGATCGTCGTCTCCATGCCGGAGGCGATTACACGTACTCCGGTGACGCGGCCGCGCTCCACGACGAGATCGCTGAGAAATGTCTGCTCCAGCAGTTGGATTCCGCAGTGCGCGATACGTTCGATCATTGCCGTTTCAATGGCCGCTCCAGTAGCGTCTCCGCCGGAGTGCAACACACGCGGTACGCTGTGTGCGGCTTCGAGTGCCTGGCTCAGTTGACCATTGCTATCATGATCGAACGGCGTACCGGCAGCGATCAGTTCTCGTATTCTTTGGGCGCCATCTTCAGTGAGAATCCGCACGGCTTCCGGATCGCACAAACCATGACCTGCCGCCAGCGTGTCGTTGGCATGCAGTTCGGAACTGTCGCCCGGTGCGATTGCTGCCGCGACTCCGCCTTGGGCATGTTGTGTGTTGGAGTCGGCGATACGCGCCTTGGTGATCAGCGTGACGTCATCGTGTTTGCTGGCGACGGACGCCGCTGTCAGTCCCGCTAGCCCGGAACCTATGATGACGATCATGACCGTACCGCGACCGAGCGTTCGAGCGTCATGCCAGCGTTGCTGGCGGTCGTGCCGGGAACTCGGATTTTGTCGTCCGTTTTTCCATCCGGCGGATTCCTTGATGCCTGAGTTGAATACACGGGCGAGATATGATCCACCCTGGATGGGATATCGGTAGTCTTCATCATGGGATGGATTTCATGAAACACAATGGGCTCTGCAACCAGTGTCGTGGCGACATCTGATGGCCGAACGGATCGCTGATGGAATCCGTGTATATCTGGTGCATCGACTGAGATAACGATTCGATCGCCTGGAGTACGTTTGGTTGCAGCGATTTTTGTATTACGCTCGGTGGCGAGCGTATGCGAGTACGCGTTTAGGAGCGTGTGATCTCCCAGGATTGCAGCGTTCTCGGATGGAAATGAAGGGTGGGCAGTTGAGAGAATCATATCGAATTCTAAAGATATGGGGCAGGATTTGCGTCTGAAAAAAGCCTTCGGAGCATGCGCCGATCGATCGGTGGGGCACAGATACTTCAATGATCATGAGGATCGCATTGTATCTCTTGTAATGGGATTTCAAGGCCGCTTGTCATGACTGACGCCATTTGGACGAATAGGTCCTGCGATGCCGATGAGCGATGAGATAAATTAATTTTCTACTTGATAAGATAATCGTAATGTATTGAAAAATAAAATTTTATCTAACCGGATTCGAGGATGAAGCGCCGACGGTGCATGTTCATGTCTATTGATCCGCCGGCATTCATCGTCATTGCTGGCCGCTCTTTGCCTTTCCTGATAATGGCTACGGATGTGCAACAGGCCGAGTAGTGAAAAATTACGGCAGAGATCGTATGAATCGGGTAATCTTGCACGATTTCGCGGTGAACTGCCGGATCGTACGCTGTTTCAGATGGCGATGAGCGGCTGCGGAAATCGTTCTGAGGAATATGCCGCGATAACGATGATCCGTCCCGCACGTAATGCTTGATGACAGTATGTAAGTACCGACATTTCGGTACGAATTGACGAGGTATTCATGGCTGTTGCAATTTTGGTGCTGAAAGAAATCGCAGCCGGCGAGAGACGTGTGGCCGCTACCCCGGAGACGGTGAAGAAGCTGATTTCGTTGGGAGCACAGGTATATATCGAAGCGGATGCGGGCCGTTCGGCGGGCTTCCCCGATCAGGCGTATCTGGATGTGGGCGCGACATTGGCCGATGCGGCATCTCGCGGGCAGACTGACTTGGCGGTGTGTGTACAACCGCCGCCGAATGAAGAAATCGGACGTTTGAAACGTGGCGCGGTCCTGGTCGGGATGTTGCATCCACAAGCCGATACGGCTCGTGGCGATGCATTGCGCGCGGGCGAAATCCTCGCTTTCCCTCTGGAGCGGTTGCCGCGTACCACGCGTGCGCAGGCGATGGATGTACTCAGTTCGCAAGCAGGCATGGCAGGCTACAAAGCGATGCTGATCGCTGCGGAATTGACGCCGCGTTTCTTTCCGATGCTGACTACGGCGGCTGGGACTATACGCCCTTCCAAGGTATTGGTCGTTGGCGCAGGAGTCGCCGGATTGCAGGCGATCGCAACCGCTAAACGATTGGGAGCGCAGGTGGAAGGGTTCGATGTACGGCCAGAGACCCGCGAACAGATTGAATCGTTAGGGGGCAAATTCTTGGATCTGGGCGTCAGCGCGGCAGGCGAAGGAGGATATGCCCGGCAACTGACGGATGAAGAACGTTCCGAACAGCAGCGACGCTTGGCCGATCATTTGAAAAATATCGATGTCATCGTTTGTACCGCAGCGATACCCGGCCGGCCGGCCCCCAAGATCATTAGCACGGCAATGGTGGGAGGCATGAAGCCGGGTAGTGTGATCGTCGATTTGGCGGCCGAGACCGGTGGTAATTGCGAGTTGACCCGGCCGGGTGAAACGTTTGAACACCAAGGTGTCGTCATCGCCGGACCATTGAATCTGGCGAGCATGGGTGCTGTTCACGCCAGTGAGATGTACGCGCGCAACGTATTTAATTTTGTCGCCCTGTTTATCAAGGAAAGCGCGATCGCGTTTGATTGGGATGATGAATTGCTGACCAAGACGCGCTGGCCCGAACCGCCGGCAGCATCCCCCTGATGTGCAGTGGTGTGACACGATCCTGTTTCTGGAGATATTCAAATGAGTGATGGTTTTGTTGCGTTATATGTCTTCATGCTGGCGGCAATCGCTGGGCATGTGATCATTTCGCGAGTGCCGGTGATTTTGCATACTCCATTGATGTCCGGTTCCAACTTTATCCACGGTATCGTGCTGATCGGAGCAATGGTGGTGCTGGGGCATGCCGATACTACTTTGGAAAAGATCATCGGCTTCGTTGCGGTATTGCTGGGAGCCGGCAACGCCGCAGGTGGATACGTTGTGACTGAGCGAATGCTGGAAATGTTCAAGTCGTCCAAGAAGCCGGAGAAGAAGTCGTGAGTATCACTGGACCTGAAGTGCTGAGCTGGTTGGTCAAAGCCAGCTATCTGGTGGCTGCAACTCTCTTCCTGCTGGGTTTGCAACGGATGGCCTCACCGTTGACGGCACGTAGCGGCATCCGTTGGGCAGGACTGGGCATGTTGATTGCGACGGTGGCGACGTTCCTGTTGCCGGACTTGCACAACATCCCGTTGATTCTTGCCGCCGTGGTAATCGGTACCGCCACCGCATGGATGTCGGGAAAGAAGGTGGCGATCACCAACATGCCGCAGATGGTCGCGCTGTATAACGGCATGGGTGGCGGTTCGGCGGCGGCGATCGGTGCGGTGGAATTGTTCAGATATTCCTCTAGTGCCCGTGGAGCGGAACTGGCATCGTCGGTGCAGTCGACACCGACTTATACCGTATTGGTTCTGGCGGTAGTAGGGGCGGCGATCGGCGCGGTGTCGCTATCGGGTTCGGTCATTGCTTGGGCAAAGCTTGACGGCAGGTTGGACAAGCGCGTTACTTTTCCGGGACAGCAAATCTTCAATTTATTGATCTTTTTGATAATGCTGGGACTGGGTGCCGCAACGATCTACGGTATCGTTGCTCCCGAGGCAATCGCTGGACTCGGCGATGGGATGGTGATTGGATTTTTCGTGGTCGCCCTGCTGCTGGGTGTTCTGATGACTTTGCCGATCGGCGGCGCCGATATGCCGGTGGTGATTTCTCTGTACAACGCTTTCACCGGGCTGGCTGTTGCGTTTGAAGGATATGTACTTGGGAATGAGGCGTTGATCATCGCCGGTATGATGGTAGGCGCGGCAGGCATCTTGTTGACTCGCTTGATGGCCAAAGCGATGAATCGCTCGATTGGCAGTGTACTGTTCGGCAACTTCGGCGCCGGCGGACAAGTTCAAGAAATCAGCGGATCGCAGAAACCGATCGAAGCAGCGGATGTCGCGGCGATGATGGCCTTTGCGGAGCGTGTGGTGATTGTGCCGGGCTATGGCATGGCGGTTGCCCAGGCGCAGCATAAGATATGGGAATTGACACAGCGGCTGATCGATCGTGGCGTCAAGGTGAAATTCGCCATCCATCCTGTTGCCGGACGTATGCCGGGTCATATGAATGTGTTGCTTGCAGAAGCCGGCGTGCCGTATGACTTAATTGCCGATATGGACGATATCAATCCGGAATTTTCCAATACCGATGTGTCGCTGGTCATCGGGGCCAACGACGTAGTCAACCCGGTTGCCAAAACCGATCCAGGCAGCCCGATCTACGGCATGCCGATCCTGGATGTGGTCGACTCGAAGAATGTGATCGTGATCAAGCGCGGTAAGGGGACCGGATTTGCTGGTATCGAGAATGCGTTGTTCTATACCGACAATACTCGGATGCTGTATGGCGATGGGGCGGAAATGGCGAGCGCATTGGTCAGCGAGTTGAAGGCATTGGACGGTGGTGGACATTGATCTGGCCGGGGTAATGATCCGGAAAAATATACTCACCTTCTCTTGGTGGTTGTAAAAGTGGATCCAGTCGCCGATTGCGCGGCTGGCCGTGCCGCGTAGGCTTCAAAGCGGTATCAATGAAGACATTGCTCTTTGAGCGTGCGAATGACTTGTTCGACCATCCCGTTCTGTTTTGGCAGTGCGGGGTGATGAGTTCCTGACACAGTCCGGGGCTTAGTGCCAGCGCCGGACCGTATTGCAGGATAAACCGGTACGCCGGGTAATCTCGCGCACCGATATGCCATCGCGGAAATGCATCCGCCGTATCTTGGTCAGCATGACCATCGTGATCACTCCTGAAAACTCCCGAGCGAAACGCTCGGGATGAGGGTTCTCAGGCGGATCAGTTTTAAATTGGAATCACCCTGAGAAGTGGATTAGATTTAGACGGTACTCAACACCGTGGTCTTGCTTTGGAGATCCAGCACCTGTGTGCTCTTGTGCCGCGCAGTTCACCATTTGATGTCTTCTTTCATCTTCATACTCATCGTCAATTCCTTAAAGTAGAGTCTGAGCAGGTTTTGAGTGGATCATTACAAATCCTCAAAAATGGTGCAGAGCTTGGTTCCTTGTCATGTTTGTTGGAGGATATGAAAAATATCTCCAGGCCGAAGATTGAAAATACGGCTGGATATTAGATATTTTTGAATAAAAAAACGCAGATGAATCCGGCCCCCCAATAACCGTATGATTCACCTGCGTCAGCCAAAATAACTACTCTTGGCTATCACGTAGAAATAGTTTGATAAGCAAATAACGATACTGTCCGCCACCTCTGCTTGTATTTAAATTCATCGGTTGAATGTTTTTAATCCGCTTTTCAATTTTTGTTTATTGATGCTTCGTTGTTAACATAGTGACGATGGATTTCAATGTCAACGATTTATATTTATTCGGTTTTGCATTGATTTAGGTTATTTATTTTTCTAGTAATAAATGTGTTTAGATCGCTCTGATTCAAGCAGTAGTTATGAGAACTGATTCATATTTCTGTTTCTTTGGTGGTTTTTAATGATACCGGTGATAGTGGTATGTGTTGATGATTGATTACCACCATCATGAAATCCGGTTGTAGATCACATTATTTTTGGGCAACCCCTGCTTTTTTATCGATTCCGTTTTTTGTTTTGCCGAAATGCAGAAACTATTTGTTGACATGCAAATGGCAATGCATTGTGTGAGCTATGTAGCAAAAATCTATCTCACGGTGACTGTTGTCGGATTCGCTGTTATTTTTGGAACTGCTTCAACTTGATGGTTGAATGGAAGTCGCATATATAGTGGCGGCGTTGTCTCAGTATCCTTATTGCCTATTTGCTCACAATTAAGTACGTCAATGCGGGTAGTGCCAAGAACGGTTTTTTGCTGGAAGCAAGTGGGTGGTAAGAGGGGGAAGGGTGCTAGTCCTTGATCTTGCAGGAGTTTCTGAATGCGAGATGTGATCGGTTCCTTAGCTGCACGGGAAGGATGCATGATTGCCATCACATAAGGAGGCGTTGCACTGAAGATAGGCCAAGATGACAATCTCCTGCTTACGGGAGATAAAAGATGTCACGACTACGAAGGTTCTCATCGACTTCTGTATCGGCGTGATACCGTCGAGTGCCATGTTCGTAGAAATCGTGTGTCAGATCGCCGCACTACACGGTTTTGATGATTTTACTGCATCGCTTTATGGCTTTGGATTTCATCCAATACATGCGCCAAGTCTTTGCGCCAGTGGATCATCGTTTCCTGCATGACTGCCGCTATTTTAGTAATGTCCAATAGAGAGTAGCCGGGCCGATGCGCACGTGTGGGGTAGTCGGTAGTGGCGATAGGAACGAGACGGGGCGAGTGCGGCAGTATTTTTCTCTCGACTGCGCCGGTGACGATCGCCTCAGCGAACTCATACCAACTGCTTTGGCCGCCTGCTGTCAAATGGTAGGTGCCAACGGCCAATGTTCTCTCGGTCAATGCCCGTGTCGTAATGTCTGCGATCAGAGCCGTTGAAGTGGGTGTTCCGATCTGATCGGAAACGATCCGCAGTTCTTCGCGCTCTGCGCTTAAGCGCAATATCGTTCGCAAAAAATTATGTCCATGCGCAGCGTACACCCATGCTGTTCTGAGAATCAGATGCCGACCGTCGGCGTTACGGATCGCGGTTTCTCCAGCCCATTTGCTGGCGCCATATACACTCAGTGGTGCGGGCGGATCATCTTCATGATAAGGATGAGAGGCCGTTCCGTCGAAAACATAATCGGTAGAGTAATGCACCAAAAGAATGTCGCGGTCATGGCAGGCGTCGGCGAGCACGCCAGGTGCTTCGGCATTGATTCGGTATGCGGCGCCGGTATCGTCTTCGGCACGATCCACTGCAGTATAAGCGGCGGCATTGATGACAACATCCGGTGCGATACGTTCAATCACCGCGGGTAATGTCTCGGGATACAGAAAATCGGCGGTTTCGCAGATGCCTCCTTCGATCAACCTTCCATCGCGCGTGCCGATTACGACATCGGCGACGGAGTTCAAGCGCCGCCGTAGTTCGATACCTAGCTGACCGTTGCCGCCTAACAATAATATTTTCATGCTGGATACGTCGGTAAACGTTCCGTGGACACCTGTTCCAGAAACGGAGCAGTTGCATCCTTGGGAGACAATTGCGGTGTACTGATCGGCCAATCGATGGCGATTTTCGCATCATTCCAACGGATGCCGGCGTCGGCGTCGGCGTCGTAGGGTGCGGTACATAAATAGCTGAACAAGGCTCGCTCGGACAATACAGCAAAACCATGGGCGAAACCTTCGGGTATCCAGAGCTGGCGTTTGTTGTCGGCGCTCAGGATCGCCGCTGTCCAGCACCCGAAATGCGGCGATCCTTGCCGGATATCGACGGCTACGTCATAGACTTCTCCTTCCAATACGCTGACCAGCTTGCCTTGCGGATTCGGCCACTGGTAGTGCAGGCCGCGCAGCACGCCGTATGCCGATGACGATATGTTGCTTTGGACGAAACGGGTCGGCAACCCGGCCGTCTTACCGAAGCGTTCGGCGTTCCACACTTCGTAAAAAAAACCACGTGCGTCACCGAAAACCTTGGGTTCGAGCACGATGCAGCCCGGTAAGGCCGTTTCAACGATTTTCATTGCGGTGTTCTCCGTGTCAGCAGCGACAGCAAGTAACGGCCATATCCATTCTTGATCAGCGGTACGGCCAATCTTTCCAATTGCGTCGCATCGATCCAACCTTTGTTGAAAGCGATTTCCTCGGGGCACGACACGCGTAGCCCTTGCCGGGCTTCAATCGTGGCGATGAAGTTGGCGGCTTCGAGCAATGATTGGAACGTTCCGGTATCCAACCAGGCATGTCCGCGCCCCAACTGTTCCAGGTACAACTGGTCCTGTTGCAGATAACGGCGATTGAGATCGGTGATCTCTAGCTCGCCGCGTGCCGACGGCCGTAATTCGGCGGCATAGTCGCTGGCATGGCCGTCATAGAAATACAGGCCGGTCACGGCGTAATTCGAACGTGGGCGTTCGGGTTTTTCTTCGATACCGATGACTTGTCCATTGGAAGCGAACTCGGCTACGCCGTAGCGCTCCGGGTCGCTAACCCAGTAGCCGAATACGGTTGCTCCCTTGTCGCGCGCATTGGCGCTGGCGAGCATCCGGGTCAATCCGTGTCCGTAGAAGATGTTGTCGCCGAGGATCAGGCAGCTCGGCTTGCCGGCGACGAAGTCACGGCCGATCAGATAAGCCTGCGCCAGTCCGTCAGGACTGGGCTGGGCGGCGTAATGGATATCGATTCCCCATTGCGATCCGTCGCCGAGTAGATTTTGGAACAGTGGCTGTTCATGCGGAGTATTGATCACCAATACTTCGCGTATCCCCGCCAGCATCAATACGCTCAGCGGGTAATAGATCATCGGTTTATCGTAAACAGGCAGTAATTGTTTGCTGATGCCGTGTGTGATCGGATACAGACGCGTGCCGGAACCGCCAGCAAGAATGATGCCTTTGCGCTGGATCATTCGTTGTTCTCCCGTTGGTTCTGCATGCCGATGCGATCCAGACGATAACGTCCTGCCAATGCGCGCTCGATCCAGTCCGTATGTGCAAGATACCAATCGACCGTATCAGCGATGCCTTGTTCGAACGTGTGTTGAGGTGACCATCCGGTCTCGTTGTGCAGCTTGGAGGCATCGATGGCATAGCGCCGGTCGTGGCCAGGACGGTCGGCAACGAATGTGATCTGACTTGTTCTCGGTTTGCCGTCGGCACGCGGTCTGCGATTATCCAGCAGTTGGCAGATGGTCTCCACGACATCGATATTGCGCCGTTCCGCATCACCGCCGATGTTGTATGTTTCCCCGATTCGCCCTTTTTCCAACAAGATGCGGATCGCGGCGCAATGGTCGGCGACATGCAGCCAGTCGCGTATGTTTCTGCCATCGCCATAGACCGGCAGGCTTTCGCCGGCGATGGCTTTTGCAATGATCAGTGGGATCAGTTTTTCCGGAAATTGATACGGCCCATAATTGTTCGAACAATTACTGGTCAAGGTAGGTAGTCCGTAGGTGTGGTGAAAGGCGCGCACCAAGTGATCGGAGGCGGCTTTCGAAGCTGAGTAGGGGGAGTTCGGTGCATAGGGCGTGGTTTCGACGAAGCGTCCTTCGGCTCCCAACGACCCATAGACTTCGTCAGTCGATACATGCAGAAAACGAAACGCATCGCGTTGCGTATCGTCCAGCGAACGCCAATGATCGCGGACGGTTTCCAGCAAAGCCAATGTGCCGACCACGTTGGTCTGGATGAAAGCTGCCGGACCATCGATCGAGCGGTCTACATGACTCTCAGCGGCAAAATTGATCACCGCGTCCGGGCGATATGCCTTGAGCAGCCGTGCGACCAGTAAGCGATCACCGATGTCGCCGTGTACGAAAATATGATCCGGATTCGTCGTCAGCGATGTCAGGGTATCGAGGTTGCCGGCATAAGTCAGTGCATCCAGGTTGATGACGCGCGCTCCCCGTGCTATGGCCTCCAGAACGAAGTTTCCGCCGATGAAACCGGCGCCGCCGGTAACAAGCCAGGTGGGCATATTCATTTTCATTCCAATGTACGGGTCGCCTGCATGGTACCGCGCCTCCGTCTTATCTGATTGATCAGGGCGCAACGATACCAGAGACAATACGGCTCCGCTTCGAACCGGACTGTGACGCTGGGATCGGGGCAGGTCATGGCGAAACGCTTTATAACGGTCTTCGCTTTCGTCCTGGATGAAGACGTGCGGAGAAGGACTGGGGCACCATTGCCTGTTCCGCTGCAATATCATGTTGAACGATTAGCCGTTCAAACATCCGCCACCGCATTCCCTTATACGAAGCTGGACGACATGTACAACGAGGCTAAGGAAATCACCGATCAGAATCTAGGAAAGTGGTTTAAGTCGAATACGGTTGCGTTCTTCTGTGTGATGCCGCCGCATAGCGCATATGTGCGCTGCGGTCCGATCAGTGAGGATTATGGTGTTGGTTTCTTCAGGGACGATGACTATTGTCGACGCGTACAGGCAGCTGGGCTTGTCGTTGCATGCGCCGAAGACGTATTCGTGCATCACCATCTGTCGGCTTCTTTCAACAAGCAGGGAGAGGAAAGAAAATGTGTGTTGTTCGAGACCAATCGTGCAATCTATGAAGCGGAGCGGGGTCTTGGATACTTCGCAGGTATCGGGAGCGCGTCAAGGCCGAAATCCGCACATAGGACGCGTTTGGCAACTACTATGGCGCTACACTGAAATCCATCGGCATCCGGTTCTTTCAAGCCCGTCTTTAAGTCCGTCAATACAGGTACAGTGGGATCGGTTTTTTGATGGAAGCTGGCACAGTGTCGGACTTTGACACAGCGTTAGGGGATCGATATGGCGCTTTCTGAAACCACTTCTTGAAACGCAAAGCCTAAAGGCAAGACGTATGTGCAGACGTGGACGAATCGCAGATACGCTGCATGCTTTCGTTTCGGAATTATGTACTTGGCTAAAGCTCTGTATAAAAGGCCGAGTGCCTACCCGGCCTATCTAGTGAATACGCTTTAAAACAAGTCATTTTTTATTTGTATGGAAAGGATGGGCATGCGATGGCAGTTCAATCTATAGAAACTTTAGTTAAGTACATAATTCCATTTCGTTTCATTCGGGGTCGTAATCCAAGTTGGAGGCCAGCCAGCGCTCGGCTTGAGCGACGTCAACGCCTTTGCGCTTGGCATAGTCTTGGATTTGTTCTTTGGAGAGCCGGCCGACGACGAAATATTGGCTGCGCGGATGACTGAAGTAATATCCGCAAACGGCGGCAGTGGGCAGCATCGCGAAGCTTTCCGTCAATTGCATTCCGGCATGTTCTTCCGCGTTTAGGAGCCGGAACAACACGGCTTTCTCGCTGTGGTCCGGGCAAGCAGGATAGCCGGGGGCCGGGCGGATGCCTTGATACTTTTCATTGATCAGGTCTTCGTTGTTCAAGGCTTCGTCTGCGGCGTAACCCCAAAATTCGCGGCGGACCCGTTGATGCAGATGTTCCGCGAATGCTTCGGCCAAACGATCAGCCAGGGACTTGAGCAAGATGGCGTTGTAATCGTCATACGCGGCCTCGAAACGGGCGATATGCGTTTCGATACCGATACCGGCGGTAACGGCGAAAGCGCCGATCCAGTCACGTTTTCCCGAATCTTGCGGTGCAATGAAATCGGCCAGACAGAAGTCCGGCCGTTCGGCGGGTTTGTCCACCTGTTGGCGCAGAAAGTGCAAGCGCGTTCGTTCGTGTTCGCCGGATAGATCGGGCATAACCATCACATCGTCACCGACGCTATGGGCCGGCCATAGTCCAAGTACCGCTTTGGCCCGCAACCAGTTTTCGGTAATGACCGTGTGCAACATCGCGCGTGCGTCTCGATACAGATCGCCTGCCTGTTGGCCGACGTGTGGATCGTCGAGAATCGCGGGGAAACGGCCGCCCAATTCCCATGCCTGAAAAAAAGGCGTCCAATCGATGAACTTAACAAGTTCGGTCAGTGGATAGTCTTCGAACACTGTCAGTCCAGGGACTCGCGGGACTGGAGGCGTATAGTGCGTCCAGTCGCCATCGAACCGTTGCGCGCGCGCCTTGCTCAGCGATACCAGCCGTTTGGCGTCGCCACGGTTATGGTGACGGGTACGGATTTCCGCATAATCGGCGCTATTGGCGGCGACGAACGTTTCGCGGAGATCTTTGGAGATCAACGACTGTGCGACATTGACCGAGCGCGACGCATCCTTGACCCAAATGGTCGGTGCGTCGTAGTGCGGATCGATCTTCAATGCCGTATGCGCGCGTGATGTGGTAGCGCCGCCAATCATCAATGGCACGGAGAATCCTTGGCGTTGCAGTTCCTTGGCGATGTAGGTCATTTCCTCCAATGAGGGCGTGATCAACCCGGACAAGCCGATGATGTCGGCGTTCTCGGCGCGCGCCGCATCGAGAATCTTCTGTGCCGGCACCATGACGCCCAGGTCGATGACGTCGAAATTGTTGCAGGCCAGTACGACGCCGACGATGTTCTTGCCGATATCATGAACATCGCCTTTGACAGTGGCGATGACGATTTTTCCATTGGATGTTGCAGTGTCGCCGCTGCGTCGTTTTTCTTCTTCGATGAATGGCAACAGATAGGCGACCGCTTTTTTCATCACACGTGCGGATTTGACCACTTGCGGCAGGAACATTTTTCCCGCTCCGAACAAATCGCCGACGGCATTCATGCCGTTCATCAGTGGGCCTTCGATGACTTCCAGCGGGCGCGAGACTTGAAGACGAGCCTCTTCGGTATCTTGGTCGATCCAAGCATCGATACCGTGTACCAATGCGTGCGTCAGTCGTTCTTGTACCGGCTTATCGCGCCAGAGCAGGTCTTCGGTCTTGCCTTCGTTTTTCTTCCCTTTATAGCGGTCGGCGATTTCCAGCAGCCGCTCGGTGGCATCCGTGCGTCGGTTGAGTACCGCATCTTCGACCCGCTCGCGCAATTCCGGTTCCAGCTCATCATAAATCGGCATCGCGCCGGCATTGACGATACCCATGTCCATGCCAGCGTGAATCGCGTGATAAAGGAATACCGAGTGAATCGCCTGACGCACGGCTTCATTGCCGCGGAAGGAGAACGAGACATTGGAAACACCGCCGGATACATGGCAATACGGTAGCGTCCGCTTGATGATGCGAGTGGCCTCGATGAAGTCCACCGCATAGTTGTTGTGCTCATCGATGCCGGTGGCGATGGCGAAGACATTCGGATCGAAAATAATGTCCTCGGGCGGGAAGCCGACGACTTCGGTCAGAATTCGATAGGCGCGCGTGCATATCTCTACCTTGCGATCGCAAGTATCGGCTTGGCCGGTCTCGTCGAATGCCATGACCACGGCCGCTGCGCCGTAGCGTTGCACCTTACGCGCCTGCTCGATGAAGCTCTGCTCGCCTTCTTTCAACGAAATCGAATTGACGACGCCTTTACCTTGCAGGCATTTGAGCCCGGCCTCGATCACGCTCCATTTGGACGAGTCCACCATTACTGGAATCCGGGCGATATCCGGTTCGGAAGCGATCAGATTCAAAAAACGGGTCATCGCTTTCTCAGAGTCGATCAACCCTTCGTCCATGTTGACGTCGAGAATCTGGGCGCCATTGGCAACCTGTTGCCGCGCCACTTCGACCGCTTCATCGTAGCGTTCCTCCTTGATTAACTTGCGGAACTGCGCACTGCCGGTGACATTGGTGCGTTCACCGATGTTGACGAACAACAGATCCGGCGTGATCGACAACGGTTCCAGACCGGACAGGCGGGTAAAACGGATCGAAGGCATAGGGGAAGTCATAAAAATGGCAGTTGCCGATGAAGGTTAATCATGCGGCGTCTGAAACGGAGTTCGTTGTGGACAATGTGCGCGGCGAAGCGCCTTGAACGGATGCGGCGATCGCCCGGATATGTTCTGGAGTAGTGCCGCAGCAACCGCCGACGATATTGAGCAAGCCTGATTCTGCAAACTCTTTCAGGATTGCCGCCATTTCTTCCGGTGTCTGCTCATACTCGCCGAAAGCGTTTGGCAGACCGGCGTTGGGATGGGCGCTGACATGACAGTCCGCGATCCGTGCCAGCGTTTCCACATGCGGACGCAGCTCGTCAGCGCCGAGCGCGCAATTCAACCCGATAGCCAGCGGCCTCACATGCGTCAGCGAGTTGTGGAACGCTTCGGCGGTCTGTCCGGACAGGGTACGACCGGATGCATCGGTAATAGTGCCGGAGATTATGATCGGCAAGCGCCCGCCGCGTGCATCGAACGTTTCTTCTATGGCATACAACGCGGCTTTGGCGTTGAGTGTGTCGAAAATGGTTTCGATCATCAGGATATCGGCACCACCTTCAATCAGACCATCGGCGGCTTCACGGTAGATGGTACGTAGACCATCGAAATCGATGTTGCGAAATCCCGGATCGTTGACATCCGGACTGATCGAAGCGGTGCGGCCGGTGGGCCCCAGCACCCCTACTACAAAACGCGGTTTGTCCGGAGTTCTGGCGCTGACCGCATCGCAACAGGCGCGGGCGATATGCGCACTTGCGACATTGAGTTCCCGAGCCAAATGTTCCAGATGGTAATCGGCCTGGCTGATGCGGTTAGCGTTGAACGTATTGGTTTCGATCAGGTCTGCACCCGCTTCGAGGTAAGCCATATGGATGCTGGCGATAATTTCGGGATGGGTCAACGACAATAGATCGTTGTCGCCTTTCAGGTCATGCGTGCATTGCGGTCCGTGCGCATGCGCACGTTCACGATCGTATCCTCCGGCAAAGCGTTCCCCGCGATAATCGGATTCGGTCAATGCATGACCTTGAATCATCGTCCCCATCGCGCCATCGAGCACCAGGATGCGCGTGTCCAGCGCGCTCAGCAATGCATTGACGCGTGCTGGCTCCAACCAGGGAAGAGTAGTATTCATGGTTTATACCCGATCAGCGAGATGACTTCGAAATGCGGCGGACGCCGTTCGCGGGTGACGGTTTCCAGATTGGTGACTTCAAGTCCTGATTTTTCCACGAATCGGCACAACTCTTTTCCGGTAAACCCCAAATTGACATGACCATAGGTTTCGACCACCGAGCGATGCTCGTGGCGGGCCAGACTGGTCAGCAGCAGACGACCGCCACGGCGCAAGACTCGGACTGCTTCACTGACTGCCAGGGCGGGTGAGGTGGAATACGTCAAGGCATGCATTAGAACAACCAGATCGAAGCTGTCCTGATCGAATGGCAGGGTATGCATGTCGCCTTCATGGACTTCTACATTGGACTGCTTGCGCAAGCGTTCGCTGGCGGCGGCCACCACGCGCGCGCTGGTGTCGATACAAACGTAACGGCGTGCATGTGGCGCCAGCAACTCCGCCAGAACACCGTCGCCAGAGGCGATGTCCAGAACATCGCCGGTCTCCATCAGTGGCAATGCGCTGCGAGCCATGGCTTCCCAAGTGCGACCTGGCGAATAATGCCTTTCCATGTCTCCGGCGACGGTATCGGCCCAGTTCTGGACGGTCGCACGACTGTTCAGTACTTCGGGCAACCGTTCGGCATCCTGCCGCAGTAACGGATCGTTGCTGCCCTGACGCAACGTCTGCCATAGCGTGCGTTGCGCAGGTTCCAACCCCGACTCGTCGAAACGATAATAGGCTGACACGCCTGCACGTCGATCCCGGACCAGGCCGGCTTCCTTGAGTTTGGCCAAATGCGTGGAGACACGAGGTTGCGCCAGACGGGTTACCGCTGACAGTTCGGCAACCGTCAACTCCTCATGTTCCAGCAGCGCCAGCAGGCGCACCCGGGTTGCATCGGCGAATACCTTCAGTTGTGTCGACCAGTCTTCCAGATCCATCCAAATATCTTCATATCGCGATATAGAGATATTCTGATGTCCGGTCCAAGCCGGGTCAAGCCGTCATACGTCAATGAACGGGCCACGAGTACAATTCCTTGTTCCATAAAAGACATCGGGAGGCTTTGCCATGGACTTCAGTTTTACCGAAGAGCAATTGATGATTCAGGACGTGGCCAGGCGCATCGCACGGGAGAAGATCGCTCCCAGTGCCGAGCATTTCGACAGAACCGGAGAATTTCCGCTGGAAAATATCCGTTTGCTCGGTGAGAACGGTCTGATGGGAATCGAGGTGCCTTTGGAATACGGAGGTGCCGGCATGGATCCGATCGCTTATGTTCTTGCGATGATCGAGGTGGCAGCCGGCGATGCTGCACATTCGACCATCATGTCAGTCAACAATTCATTGTTCTGTAGCGGAATTTTGAAAAACGGCACAGAAGCGCAGAAGCAGAAATACGTGCGTGCGATTGCCGAGGGTAGTGCGATCGGTGCGTTCGCGCTGACCGAACCGCAATCAGGGTCGGACGCGACCGCGATGCGTTGCCGCGCCGTCAGGCAGACCGATGGCAGTTTTATCATCAATGGCAAGAAAAGCTGGATCACCTCCGGACCGGTGGCCAAATACATCGTTTTGTTCGCGATGAGTGAGCCGGAGAAAGGATCGCGCGGTATTACCGCATTCATGATCGATACCGGCCGCCCGGGTTTCCACCGCGGCAAGACCGAGCCGAAGCTGGGCATCCGCGCTTCTGCCACGTGTGAGATCGAATTTGCCGATTATGTAGTGCAACCGGATGAAGTCTTGGGGAAGGAGGGGGATGGCTTCAAGACAGCGATGAGCGTGCTGGATACCGGACGTATCGGCATTGCCTCTCAGGCGGTCGGTTTGGCGCGTGCCGCCTACGAAGCGACATTGGCCTATGTGAAGGAGCGCAAGGCGTTTGGGCAGCCGATTGGCGCTTTTCAGATGACCCAGGCGAAGATCGCCGATATGAAATGCAAGCTGGATGCCGCGACATTGCTGACGTTGCGTGCGGCCTGGCTGAAAGGGCAGGGGCAGCGTTTCACCACCGAAGCCTCGATGGCCAAACTGACCGCATCCGAAGCCGCCATGTGGATCGCCCATCAGGCCGTGCAGATCCATGCCGGAATGGGGTATTCGAAGGAAATGCCGTTGGAGCGCTATTTTCGCGATGCCAAGATCACGGAAATCTATGAAGGCACCAGTGAAATTCAACGATTGGTTATTGCTCGTAACGAGACCGGAATTCGTTAGTACTACGTATTTCTTCGATGCGGGATAATGCGCAGGAAGGGGTCATTTGAGGGGGGCACATGTCGCCGCAGGGACGGAAGTTTGTCCGGATCGGGCTGATAGCGGCACGTTGGGGATTGGCTGCCTTGCTGTCGGTCCTGTTGCTGCTGGATATTTCGTTTCCGCCGCCGCTGCCTCGGGCTAGCCAGACCGCCACGGTCGTGGTTGCCAAGGATGGCACGCCGTTGCGTGCTTTTGCCGATGCCGAAGGTGTTTGGCGTTATCCCGCCACGCCCGACAGCGTTTCGCCGCTGTATTTGCAGGCGCTTCTGAATTACGAGGATCGTTGGTTCTGGCGACATCCGGGGATCAATCCGGTGGCAATGGCGAGAGCCGGCAAGCAATGGCTGCTTTCAGGCCGCATCGTTTCCGGAGGGTCAACGCTGACCATGCAGGTTGCACGCATCCTCGAGGATGGTGACTCACGTTCGTTATGGGGGAAAACGCGACAGCTTCTGCGAGCGTTGCAATTGGAGGTACATCTGTCCAAGCGGCAGATTCTGACACTCTATCTCGAACGCGCACCGTTCGGCGGCACTATTGAGGGCGTCGAAGCGGCCAGTTGGGCGTATCTGGGCAAGCCGGCATCGCAATTGTCTCAAGCGGAAGCGGCTTTGCTGGCAGTACTGCCGCAATCCCCCAGCCGACGGCGTCCCGATCGGCATCCCGAAGCGGCGCGTCTGGCACGTGACAAGGTGCTTGAGCGCATGGCCGCTCTGGGAGTGTGGTCGCCCGAGGAAGTAGAGGATGCGAAAATCGAGCCGGTCGTAGCGCGTTCGTTGCAATCGCCGTTGCATGCCGCCTTGCTTGCTGAACGCCTGCGACAGTCGGCTTCGCGTGCCGATCGAATCGTATCGACCATCGACACGAATTTGCAGCGAGCACTAGAAAGCCGCGTCAGCGGCTATTTTTCCCAGCTTCCGCCACGCACTTCCGCCGCATTGCTGGTCGTGGACAATGCCACGATGGAAGCGCGCGCCTATGTCGGTTCGGTCGAATTTGCCGACAACGAAAGATTGGGACATGTCGATATGGTGCGCGCTTGGCGTTCCCCCGGCTCCACGCTCAAGCCGTTTCTTTATGCGATGGCATTGGATGACGGCCTGATTCATTCGGAAAGTCTATTAGTGGACGCGCCGCAGAATTTCGGCGGTTATCGTCCGGGCAATTTCGATACTTCTTTCAACGGCCCGGTTTCTGCGGCGATGGCATTGCGTTCATCATTGAATGTCCCATCGGTTGATTTATTGGATCGAGTGGGTTCGGCACGATTTGCGGCGCGGTTATCCAATGGCGGCATCGATTTGCGTTTTCCGCGCGGCGTGAGGCCCAATTTGGCACTGATCCTGGGAGGTACCGGTGCGCGATTGGAAGATTTGGTGGGAGCATTCGCCGCATTCAACCGTGAGGGTGTTGCCGGGCACGTGCGATACACTGCGGATGCGGCATTGATCGAGCGACGCATGATGTCGCCGGGTGCCGCCTGGATCGTGCGCGAGATTCTGGAAGCCAATCCCCGGCCTGGATACAGTGCGGGAACATTCAATACAGGGACTCGTCCCCGAGTTGCCTGGAAAACCGGCACCAGCTTTGGTTTTCGCGATGCTTGGGCCATTGGCGGCACACGCCGGCATACCGTCGGGGTATGGGTGGGACGTCCGGATGGCACTCCGCTGCCAGGACAGTACGGTGCGGTGACGGCATTACCGTTGTTGTTCGAGGTCATCGATAGTTTGCCGTACGCTCCCGATGATGCGGCGCCGAGACCGCGCCCGGCCAGTGTGGCCGAAACGGAGATCTGCTGGCCATTAGGCATTGCCGCCGAGCAGACGCCTTCTACGCTCTGTCAGCGTCGTTTTACCGCTTGGATATTGGAAAATTCGGTTCCGCCAACCTTTGCCGAACGTGATGCCCGGCTCTGGGGAGCGGGACGCGAAAAATTTTTGATCGATGCGCAGACGGGGCAGCGTTTGTCCGCTGAATGCAAGGAGGCGCATCAGACTAAAGAGGCAGAGATCGCCCGATGGCCGGCATTGCTCTCGCCTTGGTTACCACTTGCGACGCGCAAGGCGTCCACATTGCCTGCTTTGGCGCCGGACTGTGCGCCGGATGGTCGCGAGGTAGTCGAGACATTGCATATCGAAGGTATCCAGGATCGAACCACATTGGCGGCGGCACCGGGCAATGAACACAGCCTGCGATTGCAGATACGCGCGTTGGGGACTTCCAGGCGGGTGCAGTGGTTGTTGAATGGCCGGTGGATTGCCGAAACGCAAGGCAACCGGTTTTTTGTCCATGACTTTGCAGTAGCTGGAGACCATACGTTGACAGCATTGGCCGATAGCGGCGCCTGGACGCAGGTAGCGTTTCGCGTGTTACCGTGAAGCAAAATGGCCGAGAACTTGATACAGATATAGAAACACGTAGGCAGATTCGGCGATATTGGGAAGTTGAAACGCTCACTTGGTTCACCGCTGCGCACCATCCCGCATCAGTTGGCGAGATCACTAAAAACAAACAGGCTTACCTTTCTACAGCGTGATGAATTCATGAATTATTGATGTAATTATCACCAATATGATGATCTATGCCGAAAAAAATATGGTAATTCACCATAATATCAATCGAAAGCGTATCGATCATGCTACTTTTCGATGCTGTTTTATCTTCGGGTATTGATAATTTTGATAAAAAAAAACGAATAATGAATGCGAGGGAAGACGCATCTCGATAATGCTTGAAAACTAGTGGCATGGACCTAATTTCCCGATGTGTCAACGGCATCGGCCAGTGTCCGACGCAATTTCATGAGGAGACCCCCACTATGAGCATTGTTCGTTATCATCCCTGGGCTAGTAATCCGCGTGGTTTGGAAGCGGAAATCAAGCAAGTATTCGATCGTTTTCTCGGCGATGCTGAAGGCGATCAGTCGAATGTGGTGACCAGTCAATGGGCGCCACGGGTGGACATCAAGGAAGAGGACGATCGTTTCGTGATTTTTGCCGATATTCCAGGCGTCGATCCGAAAGAAATCGAAGTTCATATGGATAAAGGTATTTTGACGCTGAAAGGCGAACGGCAATCTGAGAAGAGCGAGGAAAATGATCGCTATTCTCGCGTCGAACGGACGCATGGGGTGTTCTACCGGCGGTTTGCCTTACCCGATAGCGCTGATCCCGACCATATCACTGCTTCTGGCAAGCATGGAGTCTTGCGAATAGATATTCCGAAGAAGCCGGAAACAACCCCACGGCGCATCGAAGTGAAGTGACCTGATCTTCAAGTGTGCGGACAGGGTGAACAGAGTACCGATCGCCTTCCGGTAGTTTCGACAGGGTGACCAACCGGATGCTTGGCCCGTGGCAATTCGTCACGGGCCATCGTTTTGATGCGGAGAGTAGCTTAAGATTTTTCGACCCACCGATAATGAGGCAATTGAAACCGGGATGGAATTCAAGGACTACTATGCGATTCTAGGGGTAGAGCCGAGTGCTGGCGATGCCGAAATCAAGACTGCTTATCGACGTTTGGCGCGGAAGTATCATCCGGATGTCAGCAAAGAAGCGGGCGCGGAAGAAAAATTCAAGGCGATTAACGAGGCTTACGAGGCATTGCGTGATCCGCAAAAGCGTAAAGCCTATGATCAATTGCGGGCACAAGGATACCGGCCAGGGGAAGAATTCAGGCCTCCGCCGGATTTCGGTGGTGGGTATGGATTCGACTTCAATGAGATATTCGGCAATGCCGGTACCGGGACCGGTGGCGCCGGATTCAGTGATTTCTTCGAAAGCCTGTTCACCAAACAGCGTGGGAGCGCACGGCCTGGAACTCCGCCTCGAGGCGATACTCGTGCCAAATTGGCCGTGCCTCTGGAAACGGTTTATCAAGGAGGCCATGTGCGGATCACGCTCAATGGCCGACAGTTGGAAGTGAGGATACCGAAGGGTATCCGTGTCGGCCAAGTGATTCGCTTGACCGGGCAAGGCAGTAATGGCGGTAATCTGTTATTAGAAATCGAATACCAATCTCATCCACGGTTCGAAGTGGATGGTCGTAACATCCTCTACACTTTGCCAGTGATGCCTTGGCAAGCGGCCTTAGGGGCTACCCAGAGCATTCCGACGCTGGGAGGTGCGGTGGATGTGAAGATTCCCGCGGATTCGGATGCAGGACGTAAGTTGCGGTTACGCGGACGAGGATTGCCTGGAGATCCCGCAGGCGACCAGATCGTGGAATTGGAAATCGTGGCACCGCAGGCGATGACTGAAGCGCAACGCAACGCCTATCGAGAAATGGCGAAAGCGTTCGGCGATACTGCCATTTGAATCTGCGATGGAGACGTATGCCATTGCATGCGTCTCCATCGTAGCCGGATTCGAACAGGCGATGGCGCGAATCCGGCAGGGCAATTATTTCTTCTTATTTTTGTCCTTATCCGTGGGACGCTTCGGGGAAAGATCCGGAGCTCCCGGTTCGAGTGTCCAGGGGGGCGCTCGAGGCGGTGGAGAACTCGGCACGGAAGTGTTCCAGCGCCACGGTAAACGCGACAGAATTCCTCCACGACGTGGCTGTGATGGGAGTTCCTCTCCTTTTTCTTCCTCGAACGGCGAACCTTCTGGCAACGCGGGGGGAGACGACTCCACAGGGCGTGGCCATGGGCTTGAGTCGATGACCGACGCTGGATCGTCGAACGACCCCAGAGGCTCCGAATCTGACGATACGACGCTGTCTGGAATAGGTAGATCATCCGGTATGGGAAGTGGCGGTACGACTGGCGGCCGCCAAGTCATGGAGTCCATATCCTCGTCCAATATCGGGTCTATTTCGTCGGAGATTACCCGTAAAGACGGTTCCGGGATGTCAGGAATATGCTCACTGACGGTTAATAAATTCACCGGCAGCGGCTGCCCCCAGATATCTTCCTCTAAGGATTCCGAAGGAGAATCTGGAGAATGGAATTCTGAAGAAGGAAGCTCCAGAGACGTTGACTCTATTGTTGTCCCTTCCGAGAACGGCTCCGAAAGGGATTCTGGAGCGTGGAATTCCGAGGGAAATGGTTCTGGAGAAGGAGATTCCAGGGATGTTGCTCCCACTGCTTCTGTTTCCGAAAAAGACTCCGAAGGAGGTTCTGAAGAATGGAATTCGGAAGGAAGTGGTTCTGGAGAAGGAGGCTCCGAAGGTATCGCCGCTACCATTGTCGTTTCCGATAAGGGAGTGGCTAATTCTTCGTAATCGCCATCAGAAGACGAGACAACGGAATCTGCAGACGTGCTTTCTTCCGAAGGCACTGGTATCGATACGCTTTCTTTTGATACCACAGAAGGTACCGGCCAGGATGCCTGGTCGGAGGCAGATGTTTGATCAGGCAGAGGAGGGATTCCGGCATCCTGAGATATTGCATCTTGTGCGACAGGCGCAGGAGAGGCAGCCGGCACACGTGTTATCGCGGTGTTGGAATCTTGTTTGGGTGACAAGCTGGATACCGGTCCATTTCCCGGCAGATCATCTGTCAGGGAGGTAGCGCTTTGCACCGAAGGAGGTTGAGTGGGAGGAGCAGGAACGGGCGAATCGAAAATATTCTGCGGAGAGGGAGGCAAAGGCGCTATGGTCTGTGTCGTTTGCGCTGCCGCGGCAACTCCTATTGGTGGTGTGGGTATTACCGGATTGGCGGGGGATGGATAGGCCGATGGGTAGGGTGAGGGGCTGGCGATATTTTGAACGGGAGGAGGATTCTGCGGAATATCCGTATCAGGCGAACTCTTTACCGTAAGGGTGGAACTCCCCGGCAGCACTGTCGATGCCGGTAGAACGCTTGGTGGCATACCAGGCTGAATACTGGGTGTGGGCGGTGTTGATGGTGTGCCGACTGGAGGGGAGGGACGCGATGGCGTATTGAGCAATCCGGCCGGAGATTCTTCCAGCACGACCTTGATGATTTCCGTAAGTTCCGCTTCGGAGAAGGGTTTGGTGATGTAGGCCTTGGCTCCCTGACGCATCCCCCACATCCGATCAATGTCTTGATCCTTGGTGGTTACCAATACGACAGGAATGTGTCGCGTGGCGCTGTCGCGTTTCAGTGTACGAGTGGCTTGGAAGCCATTCAAGTTCGGCATTACCACGTCCATCAGTATCAAATCCGGCCGTTGGGTCTTGGCCAACCCGATACCGACGACACCGTCTTCTGCGGTTATTGTCTCATGTCCCAGTTTTTCGACGATACGCCGGATAGCAAACAACTGTGTAGGCGAATCATCCACAATCAGAATACGTGCCATGTGGTTCCTCAACGTATAGCATCGGCCAGAGCTAGTATAGTCCTGAACAACCTTACCCTATTTTTACCACAGTACGCCCCAAAGCGTTCCCTGCAAGCATCGCATCGAACACTTCCGGCAACTGGGATAATGCCACTTCGCGCGTACATATCGAATCAAGCAAGGCAGGTTTCCAGTCGCTACCCAAATGTTGCCAGATTTCGTCGCGAATATCGCGGGCGGTTCCAGCAGATCCGATTCCCAGGAGCGAAACACCGCGAAGAATGAATGGCATGACCGTCATTGACAGGTCGGGAGTAGATACCATTCCGGCGACGGCGACATTGCCGTAGGGATGCGTTTGGGCCAACAAGCTAGTTAGCATCGGCCCTCCGACATTGTCTAGACCGCCGCCGAAACGGACCGACTCAAGCGGACGAGCAGTGCTGAGTACATCACGTTGCAAAACCTGACGAGCGCCAAGGGATTTCAAATAATCGGCTTGTTCCGCCTTGCCGCTGATGGCATGCACTTCAAATCCCGCCTGGCTGAAAATCGAGACGGCCATCGAACCGACACCTCCCGTTGCGCCTGTTACCGCCAATGGCCCGAACTCAGGTTTCTGGCGGTTTTGTAGCAGCCAGAATAGAGCCAATGCAGCAGTGAAGCCGGCGGTGCCCAGTATCATACTCTCGCGTATCGTCAAACCGGCGGGCAGTGGAACCACCCATTCCGCGGGTAGCCGCGCATATTCGGAATAGCCGCCATCGCGTGTCTCACTCAGTCCACAGCCGGTCATCAATACCGCATCGCCTTCCTTGAACCGCGAATCGGTTGAGGCGATCACGTTTCCAGCGATATCGATGCCGCCAATCAATGGAAACTGTCGCAGGATCCTGCCTTTGCCGGTACCGGCGAGCGCGTCCTTGTAATTGACGGACGAGTAGGCTGTCTTGACGACAACTTCGCCGGGAGACAGTTGGTCGAGCGTCGTTTCCTCTATGCCACCGCGGTAGCCTGTTTTGTCGTTATGGATACGAAAGACGCGAAAGACGGTATTCGTCATGTTGCTCTCCTGAGAGGGATGGCTGAGGGAGTGTGGCGAAGCGATGGCTATCGAACCGTACCGGAAGGGAGTATCCGCTGGGACGACGAGTGAAGACGCGGAAAGACCCCTCAGGAAAGTCTTTACTGAAATGACTCGAGTGCAACCGGTACCACCGGACGACCGTCAGGACAAATTATCCGCCAACCTCCACGAAATCCGATTACAGAATATGCGTGTTCTATAGTGAATCAAGCTCGACCATCGTCGCGCAATAACGCTATCACATCAAGGCGATTCGGCGTTTCGCATCATTCCACCTTGAGGACTGTATCGGTTGATAGCGATGCATCCACGAAAGCATGGCATCGAGGTCATCGCCATACCACAGGTCGTTGCGTTGATCTGGATGCAAGAAGCGCGCCTCCACCATTCGATCGATCATATGGATGAGCGGATCATAATATCCGTCAACGCTCAGGAAGGCGCATGGTTTATTGCATATGCCGAGTTGCCGCCAAGTGAGCATCTCGAATATTTCCTCAAGCGTCCCAAAACCGCCGGGTAGTGCAACGAAAGCATCGGCCAATTCGAACATGCGTGCCTTTCGTTCATGCATCGAACCGACGATCTCCAACTTCGAAAGGTGTTGATGTCCGACCTCCCAATCGTACAGTTGCTGGGGAATGACGCCGAGCACTTCGCCTCCGGCGGCGAGTGTCGCATTGGCGACAATGCCCATCAGCCCGACATTGCCGCCACCATAGACGAGCCGCAGTCCTTCTCCGGCAATGCGTTGACCCAGCTGGGCAGCGCGTTCTGCGTAGACGGGACGGTCGCCTGAGTTGGAACCACAGTAAACACAGATCGAATGCACGGTGCACCTGGAGATTGAGGAGAGAAAATCTCAAAAAGCCGAGTACCGGGACAGGTCGCGAAGATGATGTTTCGGCACATGAGGTGAGATTCCTGGTACTGGATACTGGGCGGGGTCATCGTCGCCGATGTGCATCGCCCACGGTATTGTAATGAAGTTAGAAGCACCCGGAACAGTGCGGAACAATCCAGGATAATCAGGAGAAATACTAAAGATGACACAGTGTCATTTCACCAGATATATCGCGATGCTGTTTCCTGCAGGTAATTGTTTGGTAATGATTTTCCGCCACATTCAGATGATGAGCAGGCAAAGTACATAAGTCTGCTTGCGTCACCCCAAAGGTTAAAATGGTGATGAAAGCGGCAACGTTTGTCTTGTTAGCTCCCAATTTCGACGTATCGTCAAACGATCGCTTTTCGTCTCCTCATATTTGCAAAGAACCCGTATCAAATAGAGAAATGTCACATTCGCGCCGGGCGTGGTGGCGTTGGGGAGATGTATGTGAACGAGTGTGGCATCGATCTCTGACGGATTGATGGATGTGAAATCATCCCCAGCCTTCTGCTTTGGTCGGTATCGTTGCCATAAGAGGGAAGCAATGCTGAATTTTTGCGTCGACCAAAGTAAATTCCGCTGTACAGAACTGAAAGGGTTAATCGACTCCACTAATGCTCGCTTCGTGATCACGGATGCGGCACTGATGGAAATGTGTCAATCCGACCGGGACTGGGAGCGTACCCTGCGTAATTCGCTACGGTACTTGTCTGCCGTTCCTGATCGGGTCTGCTTCGTTCCAGGGAACGGTGACTGCTTGAAGATGGAACTGAGGAGGAGAGAGCCGCTTACGCTTAGGGCGATGATATCGGATCAAATGACCATCCAGTTGCAGGATTTGCTCGCAGAGGTGGCGTCGGAGCAGTCAGGGTCAGCTTTTAGACAAATGGCTGGAGAGATCGAAGACGCAAACCGTGACGCTCAGGGAGAGCACTTTGACCACAGCCATAACCGCGAGCAACTGCGCGACCTAGTCGAATTTTGCCGGGAACGGTTCCCCGAATCGTTCCTGAAACGACTTCGTGCGAATAAGGTAGACGAGAATGAATACATTCGTTTCGTCTCTCGCTGTGCTGCCACGGCGACGAACGACTCAGCAATGTCGTTACCGACTGGAACGTTGGGATCGTTGACGAAGTCCAAAGCTTACACGATGCGCTGGCTTTGGTTGCGTGTCGAAACCGTTACCGATTGGCTGAAGGAGGGCGGCATCGAGAGCGTAACGCCAAAAAAAGTGACGAATACGGACATCGATAATCATTATCTGGTAGTCGGTTCCTACTGCGACCGTATGTTGACCAAAGATCAGCACATGCTTGAAAAGGATCGGAGACTACGTGCGGCGCTCAGGCTCAAAATCCCTTGGAAGAAGGCATGGCGGGAAGTGTGACGACCCAGCAGAACCCGCACAGACTAAAGAGTTAATGTAAATGCTTGGCCGGAGTTTTCATGCCCGACGCCTGATACAGGTTCCGGTGGTCGCAGAAGTGGATCCAGTTGCCGATTGCGCGATGAGGCGTTGCAGGCTCTCAACACGGTACCTGGACACATTGCTCCTGCAATGTGTGGATCCCTCTTTCCCTGGAGCGCTACGGCATTCTCTCAAAAGGACGGCATGGGGGACCGCCCTGGTTGTAGCGAGAGTGTTAATTGGCTTTGTGGATGGCGCGTTTGCCAACAGCCATCGCAGCGTCATGAATGGCCTCTGACAGTGTTGGATGGGCATGGCAGATACGAGCCAAGTCATCGGCTGCGCCACTGAATTCCATCGTCAGTACGCCTTCGTGAACCAATTCGGATACGCCGACGCCGAGCAGATGCAATCCAAGCACCCGGTCTGTTTCAGCGTGTGCCAATACTTTGACAAAGCCGGCCGGTTCACCCATCGCGACTGCGCGACCGATCGCGGAGAATGGGAATGTGCCGGATTTGTACGGTATGCCTTCGGCCTTGAGCTGTTGTTCTGTTTTTCCAACCCAGGCGATTTCAGGCTCCGTGTAGATGACCCACGGAATCGTATCGAAATTGACATGTCCGGGCAGCCCGGCGATCAGTTCGGCTACCGCGATGCCTTCCTCGAAACCTTTATGCGCCAGCATGGGGCCACGCACGCAATCACCGATCGCCCAGATTCCGTCCACGCCCGTGCGACATTGTGCATCGACGACGATGCGGCCGCGGTCGTCGATCTGTACGCCCGTGCCATCGGCAAGCAGTCCTTGTGTTGCCGCTTTACGTCCGACGGCGACCAACAGCTTGTCGACGACGATATTTTTTTCGCCTTCGGCGTCGCTGTAGGTGACATGTACTTCCTTGTTCTTACCTTTACTCTTTATTTCGGCTTTACTGACCTTGGCGCCGACATGGATATCCAGCCCTTGTTTTTTGAATTCTTTGGCGGCGGCCTTGGCAATCTCCGCATCCGCAGCAGCGAGGAATTCAGGCAGGGCCTCCAGTATCGTGACCTCGGCACCGAGACGGCGCCACACGCTGCCCAACTCTAGACCGATGACGCCTGCACCGATGACCCCCAGACGTTTGGGGACGGCAGTGAGATCGAGTGCACCGACATTGTCGATGATCGTATCGCCATCGAAACGGGCAAAGGGCAATTCGATCGAATCCGAGCCGGCAGCCAGGATCACATGGCTTCCTTGGATGCTTATCTCCTGACCATCGTGCTGTTTGATCTTGATGATATTACCCGGCTGCAACTGAGCGAACCCATAGAACGGCGCGATATTGTTGGCTTTGAACAGCATACCGATGCCGCCGGTGAACTGTTTTACGATTTTGTCCTTGCGCGCAACCATTGCGGGGACATCGATCTTGGCTTCTTTGAAGGTGATGCCGTGTTCGCCGAACAGGTGATGCATATTCCAATACTGACGCGAAGAATCCAGCAAGGCCTTCGACGGAATACAGCCCACGCGCAGGCAAGTACCGCCAAGCGCTGGTTTTCCATCCTTGCCGAGGGCGGCGTCGATGCAGGCGACCTTCTTGCCCAGTTGCGCCGCACGGATCGCAGCGTGGTACCCGGCGGGACCTCCACCGATGACGACGACGTCGTAATGTTCGCTCATTTATTCGATTCCTGTTCTGGACTCGCGGAAAGGTTGATCGAAATGAAGCTTTGGCCGCTTTCGATCTGTTCCGCGAAGGAAAAGCTTTGCTTACGATCCATTTTCGGATAGATACCGCATTGTTCTTCTGCTCTTTGCCGGTATTGTGCTTTTAGTCTTGGCTGCTGATCGGAGTGAAGCAGTCTGAAATAGATATCCTCAAGCTGATGATATCCGCCATTTTGCCGGAGAGAATAGGCGAGGCTCTTTCGCAGCCAGTCGTTCTCCGAACGAAGTCGGTCGATGTCGTCGCGCAGGCGTTCCTTCGCCTCGCTCTCCCGAGAAGTCTTGATATGTCCTCTCGTGGTAATGAAAGCTGCGATCACGGTCGATGAGGCAACGATGGCTGTACTGGCCAATGCGACGGTTACGGCATCCATGGTTACATGCCCAACAGCATCCGATGCGGGTTTTCCAGCTGGTTCTTGATATCGACCAGGAACAGCACCGCTTCCTTGCCATCGATGATCCGGTGATCGTAGGACAATGCCAGATACATCATCGGCGCAGCAACGATCTGTCCATTCTCGACGATGGGGCGTTCTTTGGTGGCGTGCATTCCCAAAATCGCGCTTTGCGGCGGATTGACGATCGGAGTGGACATCAATGAGCCGAATGTACCGCCGTTGGTAATGGTGAAAGTGCCGCCTTGCAGGTCATCCAGACTCAACTTGCCTTCGCGGGCTTTCTTGCCATATTCGGCAATACCTTTCTCGATATCTGCAAAAGACATCCGTTCGACGTTGCGCAATACGGGAGTGACCAGTCCTTTGTCGGTCGCCACCGCGATCGAAATATCCGCGTAACCATGATAGATGATGTCATTGCCGTCCACGGCGGCATTGACGGAAGGAAAACGTTGCAATGCGTTGGCGGCCGCTTTGGCAAAGAAGCTCATGAAGCCGAGCTTGATACCGTTGGCTTTTTCGAATTGCTCCCCCAATTCCTTGCGCATGGCCACGACACGGCTGAGGTTGACTTCATTGAACGAGGTCAACATGGCAATCGAATCTTTCGACTGCATCAGACGTTCGGCAATACGAGCACGGATTCGCGTCATCGGTACGCGCTCTTCCGGGCGAGCACCGCCGGCGGCGTTGCTGGTATAGGTGACAGAACTACTAGCGCTGGTGGATTTGGCGTAGTTGACCACGTCCTCCTTGGTAACGGCACCATGTCGGCCGGTAC
>JAITWM010000005.1 GCA_031285265.1 Lysobacteraceae bacterium | reverse complement strand
GCGGCACTCCAGATGATCTTGAATATCTTGTTCATACGTTTTTATTCCTAAGTGTCGTGAAAGCAGTTTGCGAACTCCGCACACAGTCGACCGCTGCAACTGCAGGTAATCCCGATATGACGGGGAGGGGACTGCGAAACGTATGGGCACGGCCCGGGAACTCGGATAGCGGAACCCGATGGTCGAAAGTTCCTTTGCCGCTTGTGATCGGTATGGGGCGCGGTCAAGGACATCGGCATGGGGTATTCCACTCCTTTGAAAACATCGGTGCTGCGAATTCCGGATCACGTCCATCCATTCCGCCCGGAAAAGACCTTGGGGGGATTTTCCGGATCAGGACAGGAATCTTTAGCTACAGGAAATATATTGTCAAGAAATCGTGACATGGGCGGCAGAATCAATCACGATTTCGGTATGATTCGACAGCAATATCTGAATAACTTCTTCACTTTGTTGAATAAATTTTAACGAAGTGGGCATCCATCGAGGATGCGGTGGGCCACGATCAAACTCGACTCGATGGACCCGCAATGAAACGTCTCAGTCCACTTGGCGAGGCAGGGCGACGGGGCCGGAACGAGGAAGACGCCACGACAAGCCTGGGAATGCGTGATGAAGCACAGATTCTCAACATTTTGTTTTGACTGTGCCAGTCAACCACATTATCTTGTGTTGGTCGGTTCCGGCAGGCCAATGATGCCACCGGATGAAAAGGGAAGCCGGTGCGACTGTTCAGTCAATGCCGGCGCTGCCCCGCAGCGGTAGGTGGAAACGAAGTCGCATCCGGCACTGAGATTCCGATCTTGGGAAGCCGCGACGAGTAGGAGGAAACGATCGCCGTTTCCGCGTCCACGAGCCCGAAGACCTGCCGACAGCCGCGCGAAGCACACCGCGCGGTGCCGGCCGCGGAATCTCCGGGGGGAGATGGCCGGTGCGCACAGACGCGCGCGCGGGTTTGGCCGTGCGTGGTCGCGGCTGTTGCGACACCGCTTCCCCAGAATTCGACTTCCGTGGTCTTCGCTGCCCGGCGCGGGAAGGGCCGCTGCGTGCATCACGCTCTGGAGATTGTTGTGACTCAGCCTGAATCTATTGTGGACGCCGCCGGACCTGCCGCGGAAACCGGCTTTCTGTTGACCCCTCCTCCGACCGCCACCGCCATGCGGGTGACCAAACGCAACGGTCAACGCGAGCCGGTGGATCTGAACAAGATCGTGCGCGCGGTGCAACGTTGTTGCGACGGTCTGCATGCCGTCGATCCGATGCGAGTGGCCACACGCACCATTTCCGGGTTGTACGACGGCGCGACGACACGCGAACTGGACGAGTTGTCGATCCGCACGGCCGCGCTGTTGATCGGCGAGGAACCCGAATACGGCCGCCTGGCGGCACGCTTGCTGGCCGGTGTCATCGCCAAGGAGGTCGCGGGCCAGGAAATCCACGCGTTCTCGCAATCGGTCTTGCGCGGGCATGAATTGGGCCTGATCAATACGCGGCTGCTCGGCTTCGTGCAGACGCATGCGCGCAAGCTCAACGATGCGGTGGATACCTCGCTGGATCGGCGGTTCGACTATTTCGGCCTGCGCACCGTGTACGATCGTTATCTGCTGCGGCATCCGCATACGCGCAAGGTCATCGAGACGCCGCAACAATTCTTCATGCGTATCGCCTGCGCGTTGTCCGAGGATGTGCCGGAGGCGCTGGCGCTGTACCGTGGCATGGCCAATCTCGACTATCTGCCCAGTTCGCCGACGTTGTTCAACGCTGGGACCGCGCATGAGCAATTGTCTTCCTGTTTCTTGCTGGATTCCCCGGAAGATTCGCTGGAATCGATCTATCGTCGCTACGGCGACATCGCGCAATTGTCCAAGTTTAGCGGCGGGATCGGCGTCAGTTACAGCCGGGTGCGCTCGCGCGGTTCGCTGATCCGTTCCACCAATGGTCATTCCAATGGCATCGTGCCATGGCTGAAGACGCTGGATTCATCGGTCGCGGCGGTCAACCAGGGTGGCAAGCGCAAGGGCGCGGCCTGCGTCTATCTGGAAAGCTGGCATGCCGATATCGAGGATTTTCTCGAACTGCGCGACAACACCGGCGACGAGTCGCGGCGCGCGCACAATCTGAATCTGGCCAATTGGGTGCCGGACCTGTTCATGCGCCGGGTCGAGGCCGATCAGGAGTGGTCGCTGTTCGATCCGCGGGTGACGCCCGAACTGACCGATCTGTACGACGAAGCATTCGAGCAGGCGTACCTGCAAGCGGAGAAACAGGGCAAAGCGGCCAAGACCATCAGCGCACGCAAACTGTATGCGCGGATGATGCGGACTCTGGCCGAAACCGGAAACGGCTGGATGACGTTCAAGGACAAGTGCAATCGCGCCTGCAACCAGACCGCGCACACCGGCAATGTGGTGCATTTGTCGAATCTGTGCACCGAAATCCTGGAAATCACTTCCGCCGAGGAAACGGCGGTCTGCAATCTGGGGTCGATCAATCTCGGCCAGCATTTGGACGAATACGGCGATTTCGATTTCGAGAAACTGGCCGAAACCGTGCGCTTGGCGGTACGCCAACTGGATCGGGTAATCGATTTGAACTTCTATCCGATCGAGCAGGCGCGACGCGGCAATCTGCGCTGGCGGCCGATCGGCCTGGGCTGCATGGGCTTGCAAGATGTGTTTTTCAGACAACGTCTAGCGTTCGACAGCGAGCAGGCGCGCACGCTGTCGCAGCGGATCGCCGAGCGCATCTATTACCACGCACTGGAAACCTCACTGGAGCTGGCGCAGGCATACGGCCCTCACCCCGCGTTCGCCGAAACCCGCACCGCCAACGGCGAGTTGCAGTTCGATGCCTGGAACGTGGTACCGGACGATCGCGAGCGCTGGGATGGGCTGCGCACCCGTATCGGCGAACACGGGCTGCGCAATTCGCTGCTGATCGCCATCGCGCCAACCGCGACGATCGCTTCGATCGCCGGCTGCTACGAATGCGTGGAACCGCAGATCAGCAATTTGTTTAAACGCGAGACGCTATCCGGGGATTTCCTGCAGATCAATCGTTATCTGGTCGAGGAACTGAAAAAGCTCGGCTTATGGACGCCGGAAATCCGCGACTTGATCAAGCAGGCCGACGGTTCGATTCAGGGCATCGCGCAGATTCCGGAACCGCTGCGGCATATCTACCGCACCGTTTGGGAAATGCCGATGCGCTCGTTGATCGACATGGCCGCCGACCGCGGCGCGTTCATCGATCAGAGCGCCTCGCTCAATCTGTTCATGGAGAACCCGACAATCGGCGCATTGTCGTCGATGTACATGCACGCCTGGAAACAAGGTATCAAGACCACTTATTACCTGCGCTCGCGTCCGGCCACGAAGATCGCCAAGACCACGGTCGGCGGTTATTCGCCGGCGCAGGTGGCCGCGTGTTCGCTGGAAAATCCGGAGAGTTGCGAGGCTTGCCAATAACCCGTATCGAGCACGGCGTCCAAGTGGGCGCCTGTGCGAATTCCGGTTCGCCGCCGCGCTGATGCGGCGGTGGACCGATGAGATCCAATCCATTGTCATGGCGCCGCCAAACGCAACGATCCTACGCCGTCGGCGCCGCTTTTTCACAGGAATCCATCATGTCCGCACAAATTGCCCCCCCCCAATCTGCCGAGTTCTATTTACTCGATCCGGGCTTCGAACTGACATTGCGACCGATGCGCTATCCGCAGTTCTATGAAATGTATCGCGATGCGATCAAAAACACCTGGACTGTCGATGAAATCAATTTCCAAATCGATATCAGCGATCTGCACGACAAGATGTCACCGGCGGACCGGCATCTGATTCATCGATTGGTCGCATTCTTCGCCACCGGCGATTCGATCGTTTCCAACAATCTGGTACTGAATCTATACCAGCATCTGAACGCGCCCGAGGCGAGGATGTACCTATCGCGGCAACTGTACGAGGAAGCGCTGCATGTGCAGTTCTATCTGACGCTATTGGACAATTATCTGCCCGATCCGATCGAGCGTTACAAGGCGTTCGCCGCGGTGGAGAATATTCCATCGATCCGCAAAAAAGCGGAATTCTGTTTCAAATGGATCGATTCGATCCAAAACCTGCGCCGGATCGAAACCCGCGATCACCGCCGCCAATTTCTACTGAACCAGATTTGCTTCGCCGCCTGCATCGAAGGATTGTTTTTCTTCGCGGCATTCGCCTATGTCTATTATTTCCGGTCGCGCGGTCTGCTGCCTGGCCTGGCTTCAGGTACCAATTGGGTATTCCGCGACGAAAGCTGCCATATGGAGTTCGCGTTCGAATCGGTACGCGTGGTGCGCGAGCAGGAACCGGATCTGTTCGACGACGTCATGCAACAGCAGGTCTACGATATGTTGGCCGAGGCGATCGAGTGCGAAGTGCAGTTCGCCGAAGACGTGCTGTCCGGCGGCGTCGCAGGCATTTCCACTCGCGACATGCGCCAGTATCTGCAACACTGCGCCGACCGGCATTTCGTCAAGTTGGGGATGGACAAGCGTTATCACGTCAGCAACCCATTGCCGTTCATGGAACTACAGGACATGCAGGAACTGACCAATTTCTTCGAACGGCGGGTCTCCGCCTATCAGGTCGGCGTGCAGGGCGAGGTCAGCTTCGACGCAGCGTTCTGAGTCGAGGATGTACGGCAGGGCGTCCAGCCGCAGACAGCGCCGCCGGCGACGGTACGAACCGACGCATGAAGGCGACGCTCGCCATTGCCGGGGCGGCTTCTGTGAATATTCGCAATGATCCGAAAGCATCAACGCCTTTCTATGGAAATTACGTTTTCCGATGGCGCATCGGCATCGTATTCCATGGCCTGCAATACTGTCGTATCGGCCGCAATATCATTCGAGCGGAAAATCGATCAGTAAATTTAGGATTATGCATTCAATCAAATGCAATCCATGATTTATATTTATCTCGATATATCTTTGAAAAGACGATGCCACCCTCAAGAGTCTCGCGTAATGAATCCAGACTGGATGGCTAGAACAGAATCCTATCTATTTCAATATGATGTAATCGGCAACGTAAGTTAATCCAGATAATTCCACGATAAAAAGGCCCGGCTGAAAAATCGATAGTCCGCCATAGTCATTCCGGCGGTATTGCAGTAATGCTAGTCAATTCAATATATGTGATATATATTAGCAAGAATGCATATTATAAAAAGGAAAAGCGAATGAACCCCAGAACTAAAATCAGTAAAGTAAACAACGTGTTGCTGACTCTCGCATGCCTATTCATTTTTATTCCGGCAGCCATTACCGCAAGCGCCGCCCCGAATTGTTCCGCACTCAACGGAAGCCCGGTCTTCCATCTGGTCAATCCGACTACGAAGGCCAACCTGCTTACGACCAATCAAACGGAGGCACAGAACGCCAAAGCATCATTCGGGTTTACCGATGATCGCGGAACGATTTTCTACGCCTCCAAAGAGTGGATCAGCGGGCTGACTCCCGCTTACAGGCTGTATCACCCGAAAAGCCACAACTTCTTCTGGACCATCAATCAGAACGAAATCGATACGGCTGTCAATAGTCTCGGTTACGAAAAAGGTGGCGTTAATTTTTTTGTTTCATCCACGCCTGCGGAATGCACACAGCCGGTTTATCGTTATAGACAAGGCGCCATCCATCGCTATGCCGTGAAGCAAGCGGACAGGGACAAGCTTCTCGCCGACGGTTGGGTTTATGATGGACTGCATTTTTATGCGGGCGTAGGAAATCAGGACAATAACACCGTCTTTTCCATCGCGATCGTGCCCGACACACAGCAGGAAGTGCAGGCCGCGACTCCTCGTAATTTAAACGACCTTCGCTTTCGGCAAAGAATGCAATGGCTCGTCGACAACAAAAACTCGCTTGACCTGCGTTATGTCCTGCACAGTGGCGATGCTGTGAACTGGGGTGAACGAGACACGCACCAATACAACGTCGCAACCGATGCGTACCAAGTACTCCGTGCGGCAGGTATTCCCTTCAACATCAGCATTGGCAATCATGACACCCGTGCTGTCTGCGCAGGCGGAAGTGCGTGCCCTGGCGAGAATGCGCATACGACATTACGCCAATTGCCGCTCTTCAACAGTTATTTCGAACCGCTGATGGGCCCCCATGTGGCAGGACGCTATCAGCCGGGCGAGCTTGCCAATACATACAGCCGTTTTGAAGCGGGCGGCGTCAAATGGCTGGTATTGTCGATTGAACTCTGGCCTCGCGCCCCGGTCGTTGAATGGGCAAAAGGAGTAGTAGCCGCACATCCAACGCACAATGTAATTATCGTGACGCATTCGTTCCTGACCGGAAACAACGCGATAAACACCAGCAACGGCGGATATGGCGATCAAAGTCCTCAATATCTGTATGAAAACCTGGTCAGGCTCTATCCAAATATCCGTTTCGTCTTCTCGGGACATGAAGGCAATGCCTCCAGCAGAACGTTTACGGGGAACAATGGCAATAAGATTGTCGCTTCTTTGCAGTCGTTCCACTCGGGCTCGACCAACCCGGTCAGAATCATGGAAATCGATACGGCGAAAAACACTGTCAAGACCTATATCGTTGCACCTAAAACGAATGAATACTGGACTCAATATAATTATTCAGAAACAGGGATGAATTTCGTCCGTTGAGTGTTTTCCAAAACGATGCCGAAAGCCCCCATCCGCGTTGCGCGGATGGGGCTTGCAGGGGGTGAGTCCAGAAAGCTTCCGCTCATCGCCCTCCCTGCATGTAAACTCCCATATGTGTAAACCTTCGCTTGAACCGGCAAAAAATAACACCCACTCTCAAAGCGTCCATTGAGGCACAGGCTCTGTGCAGAAACATACCCACTGGAAGAATCAGTGGATGCGTTGGTAAAAAATGCCGTTGTTGCTCATCCCTCTCCTGTATTTTCCGGCGTTCGGGTACCACTGGCAAAACCGTGAGGCACCCGTCGACGGCAGAATCGAACTGCACGAAGGACGGCAGTGGCCGGATAACAAGCGGATAAAAGACACTTCATCAGTCATCGAAGAGCAGGCGGAAAAACCCGCGTGATGCTGGATTGAAAGTAAGAATCGAGCGATACTCGGCCTCTGTCTCGGATCTTGCCTTTAATTTGCTCATTTCCTGCACTCGCAGTAAATGAGGTTTCAAGAACGGGGAATGGACAGCGAAAGTAAAAAAGGGTTCCGCCGGCTTTCCTTCTTTTCCCGATCTTTTATGTGTTTCCCACCTGATATGGGAAATAGTCGCTGTGAAGCACGGAGTGAAATTGTCGTATTTCAGACCTCCTAAGGCACTTTCCTCCGCGCTTCGTATTTTGCTATCGGCATGATTCGCGGCGAGACCGCGAAATCTACGTGCTAGGACATTCTCAAAAACAGGACGGGCCCCGTTGGGGAAAAATGCCTGGGCCGAAGCACAGCATCAGAATGCGCCGATAAAAACGGAAGACAACAGAACGTTTTTCGGACGGAATTCCAACGCTCCCGTGACGCAGCGACCGTATCTGCCTCGATCGCAGGAAAACGGTCGATTCCGGCCCGGACCGTTTACATTTCGCCATCGTCCACGGGCGCTGACCGTTTCGCCGATACGTACCACAGCATCATGTATGCATGACCGATGCATCACAGCCGTTAGAATGGCTTCCTTCGGGTGATCGTCGAATGATCGCCAGGACAAGAACGACGCACGTTTTCCCGCTCCCTGTGCCAATACTCGTGGAAACGCTATGAATCTACCGCTACATTTTGGAATCCTCGGGGCGCTGGAAGCAGGATTGATCGCTCTGGTCATCGGCTTTGTCCTTTACGCGATCTGGCTGCCGTTCTGCCGCTGGTGCGGGTTGAGCCTAGGGCACGCGATCGGCTGGTCGGCGCTGGTGGCTTTGGTGATCGGCGCTGGATACGACGCATGGAATCTTTTTTATACCGGTTTCGTCAGTTTGGAGTCGCCGCTGTACGCGCGTATTGCGCTATCTCGTATCCACGACCCCGATATGCTCGGAACCCGTGTGGTGATCGAAGCGGCGGGCGCACTGTCGGGCGTGGGATTAGGCTGGCTGGCATTCAGCCGGAACGGGCCGGGGCCAGCGCAGAAGACCGACACTCATCCGTCTCCAAACTCATGAACGGTCGAAGTCTCTCCGATACAGGCATGCAAGGATCGGCTGCGAAAGTGCGCATACTGCCGAAACCGGTGGCGGTCCCGGCCGATCTGTCGGGCGAATCGCCGATGATGGGGTATGACAATGCCTGAGATACGCCTAATCGGATTCGACGGCGATGATACGTTGTGGCGCAGCGAGGATTACTTCCGCGCCGCAGAAGCCGAATTCGAAACGATCGTCGGCGCGTATATCGATCTAAGCGACGCCGATACGCTACGGCATTTGCTGGCGGTGGAACGACGCAATCTGCACGTCTTCGGCTACGGCGTCAAAGGAATGACCCTATCGATGATCGAGGCCGCCATCGAACTGACTCATCAGCGCATCAGTGCGTCGGACTTGCAACGAGTGATCGATATCGGTCGCGCGACGCTGCAACATCCGGTGGAACTGCTCGATGGGGTGCGCGAGGCGGTAACCTGCATTTCCCAGGACTATCCCGTCGTGCTGATCACCAAAGGCGACCTGTTCCACCAAGAATCCAAGATCGCGCGATCGGGTCTGAGCGATCTGTTTCCAAGGATCGAAATCGTATCGGAAAAGGACTCGCAGACTTACGCGCGCGTGCTGCGCGAGTTCGATCTGCCCGCATCGCAGTTTTTGATGATAGGCAACTCTCCGCGTTCGGATATCGCCCCGGTCATCGCGCTGGGAGGCTGGGGGATCCATGTGCCTTATGCGCTGACCTGGGTGCATGAAACAGAGCACGATCTGCCCGACGGACATCCGCAGGTGCGGACGGTACGGGATGCATGGCAATTGCCCGATGCGGTACGTGCGATGGCGGCAGCCAGCGGGTGACACCGTTGTCGTACGGATCCGAGTCCTGCAAAAAACCCGGCAAGCAGTATCGATATCGTCGGAACAACGGCCGAGCATTCTTGAATGCGGCCACAATGCGATCATTATCATTCGTGTTCATTCGGAACCCGAAGCAACGCAAAATGCTTTATGACGACGCATTTCACGTTTCCCTTTCTGATATCGACGCATACTTGCCGATAGATCGACTACAAAGCGGGGGCACACGCGATGATGGCGATGGCGGTTGATGAACGCAGCGGAATTTATACGATGACATGGGCATCGTTGAACGGGATCGGGGAATACCCGGAAACGGTCGAGCCTCCCACGCCACAGCAACATGCCGATACCGATATCAATCCCGATTCCGATGCCGGATATGAAAAATTCCGATCCGGCCCATGCGATGGTTTAATGATGCCCTGGTCCGGCCATACATCGGATGGTTCGTTGCGAGCGGAATATGTCAAGTTATCTGAAAATACCGGGAATACTTTTGAGCATGATGCTGCTGGTCTGCGACGTGCAGCCGCTCGCAGCACAGACGACGAGTCCCGGTGCTAATACCGGCTACGCGCTCGCCAGCGGCGACGCATGGCTGGACAAGACGCTGCCCGACGTCAATGTCTATGCGCAGCGTTACACCGAGAGCTTTCTCGATGAATTGGTACGCTACGCAGGCATGCCGCGAGACTATGCCTACGCACTGATCAATACGCATGGCTGGTTTCCAGCGGACGTCTACTTCGCCGCGATGTTGGCCAAGACATTGGG
>JAITWM010000218.1 GCA_031285265.1 Lysobacteraceae bacterium | reverse complement strand
TCACGCACGTCGGTATTTCGTCCTTGAATCTGCAATATCGTGTCGAAATCTCCGGAAATCATATCGATCACGTAATTGCCCGCTTCGGTAATATGAAGCTCGGTGGTATTGGTGTTCCCGGCGGAGATTCGTGCATCGATCGCTTGTCCGGGCAGGATGGTGCGGTGATTGCCGGGCACGATTTCTCTGAGCTTGGTATCGAGGGTAAACAGGCCGCCGCCGGAGTTCTCGTAGCTTCTGGCAGTGACGGTATAGGTTCCGGCATCGAGTACCGAGGTGATATATGCATTAGCGCCGTCTCCGCCGTCGTCGTCATGCAAACGCGTATTCGGACCAGTGACCTGGAGGACGCTGTCGATATCCTCTGATTTCATATTGAAGACAACCAATGCGCGCTGCGGAATGACCAGGGTGTACGTCAATGGCTGACCGGCATATAGGCCGGTGATCTCTGCTCCGGGAGTCAGGTTCCCGCTGTTTTGCACATTGACTCCGGTAGGAAGCGGTCGGGCGGTCATCTGCAAGGTGTAAGTTCCTTGCGAATTATCGTCCACGCCGCTGGCGCGCAGTTGGTAACTGCCCGGACGCAAATAGGCCACCAGCTTGGCATTGAGTCTCTCGCCGCCGTCGTCATTGCTCATATCGACGCCTTCTCCGAGCAGTTGCAAGTAGGAGTCGATAGCAGTGGACTTCATGTCGAATTGATAACGGCCTTCCTGAGTGATGTTGATCGTATAGGCATTGAACTTGTCGTGCGCGCTCAGATTTCCGGTAATCTCGCTGTCCAGGGTGAGTTCACCGCTGTTACGTACGTCCAAATGGGCGATATCGACAGTGAAAGGACCGAAACTGTTGGCGTCCTTGCCGCTGACACTCAAGGTGTAGCGGCCGCTCTGAGATATCTCCTGCACCAGGATGCCACGGTTGCGGTTGCCGGAGCCGAATGATGTCCCGATGATGGTACCTTTGCTGTCCTGCAAGGTTAGCGTGCCGTCGAGTGCGCCGCTCAGCGTGAATCTGACGATCTTGCCTGCGGTCAGATTCACATTGAGCCGTTGATAGCGGCTGCCGTTGTTGGCATTGACCGGACTGCGGCTGGTAATTTCTCCGGAAAGACTTTGTATGGCAGATGCAGCGACGGGTTCGGAAGCGTCGCGTGCGGCGGTGGCCGTGCCGGGGGCCAGACCTGCACCCAGCCCGATGGCCGCAATCAATGAAAGCGCCAACGCCCGATGTTTGATACGGCAATTATTCATGGCAATCCTCTATCAGCAATCTGAATGTATGATGGGCGACCGATCGGTTTATCAGCCGAAGTCGCGGTAATGGCGGGTGTTCTTCGCAATTAGATTAAGTCCGAATCCCGGCTTTTAATGGCTACTCGATGGGTCTCCTTTCCAGATGTAGAGTTTCGTCGGCAAAATGGCGGCGCATGGAGAAAGCGGGAAGTGCGAATGGCGCCGTGATTTTCGTATGTCTGTCCGATACAAACCATGATTGGGTGGGATGCCGTTCAAACATGATGCCTGACGCGCGGAAACATTTTATTTGAAAATGATCCGGCATTCTCTAGGACATTGGAGACGATATTGGCGGGAAGCATGGTGGCCGTTTGCGAATGGCGGCCGGGCGGTGACATATCCAATGGTGAGGCGAATCTGGATCCGGCCCGGCCCGGACATTATTTCATGCGATAGGTGATACGGCCCTTGGTCAAGTCGTATGGAGTCATTTCGACCTTGACTTTGTCGCCGGTCAGAATCCGGATGTAGTTTTTACGCATACGGCCGGAAATATGAGCGATGATCTCGTGGCCGTTTTCCAGACGGACTCTGAAAGTGGTGTTGGGCAATGTTTCGGTGACAGTGCCTTCAAATTCGATGGAATCGTCTTTCGACATGCGATCTCAGTATTTAAATGGAATATAACCCTGCCATTTTACGGAGCTTGTGCTTTTGATGCAAAAAAACTGTTAACGTCGTTTGCAGGGCGTATTGCCTGCCCCGCCATCCCGGTGTTGCCGGGTTGCGTGATTTCCACTATTTATCTTTATTTTTCAGTACATTGCTTGTTTTCCAGGAATATGAAAGCAGTGTTCGCCGGGAACGGGGTTCAGGCGAGAGTCGATGCGGTCAGTTCTCCGAACCGTTCGTTCCAGTGACCATCGGGCGCCGGTTGTGCGGTCAGTATCGCGACTTGACGCAGGAAGTCCGAACGCGGACAACGTTCAGCGCCTAGACGAAGCAAATGCGAATTTTCCACCTGTGCGTCAATCAACGGCCAACCCCATTGCGCCAATCGGGCAGCGAGCGCCGCCAGAGCTATTTTGGATGCTCCGGATTTTCGGCTGAACATGCTCTCTCCAAAGTACATTCGGCCAATGGCGATACCGTAGATTCCGCCGACCAAAAGATCTTCATCGAACACTTCGACCGAGTGTGCGTAGCCGAGGTGATGCAATCGGGTATAAGCAATGCGCATGTCCGCAGTGATCCAGGTCCCATCCTGTTTAGGACGAGGTGTTTCGGCACAGGCGGCAAGCACACCGGCAAATGCCGTGTCGGCACGTATCGACCAATGGCAACGGCGCAGCTGGCGGCGGAATCGCGAAGAGAACCTAATACGGTCTGTGCGGAATACCATGCGCGGATCAGGACACCACCACAGGATCGGCATGCCTTCGGAGAACCAGGGGAAGATGCCGTGCGAGTAGGCATTAAGCAAGCGGGCCGGCGACAGATCACCGCCTGCCGCGAGTAATCCCTCGGGGTCATGCAATGCGGTTTCCGCCGGAGGGAAAGGTGCATTTGGATCGTCGGATAATAGCGGGAAGGAAGTCATACGGAAGCAGACGGCATCGGAAAAGAAAGCCGGAAGAGTGTCACACACATCC
>JAITWM010000193.1 GCA_031285265.1 Lysobacteraceae bacterium | reverse complement strand
GCTCATCAGGGTGGCCGCCAATTTGGACAAGTGCGGTGATTGCGTCAGCAGCCTGAGAGCGGGATAAATTGAGACTTGAGCAGTAATCGCACCTATGGCGCTCGCCGTGTCTGGCGTGATGTATTGGCGTTGGGTCACAGATATGCTGCGAATGCGCACGGTTGACACAGAACACAACCGTCAAGCGGCTACTGGCTATCTTGAGTCAGTTGTCTACGATGTCACCAACCAACTGTAGCGTATCCACCCGCTCGGCTAGCGCTTTCTCTTGATAGTCACCATCCTTGTTGAGCCTGAGCTTTTTCAAGTCAGGCTCGCTCGGCGAGAAGCACCGCAACGGCACGAGGAATTCCTCATCCGTCAGATGGCGGATACGTAGGTCCAATCACGATGTCCTGATACAACTCTCCAAGACCACGCCCATCGCCGCGTGCCGGGGTTGCCGTTATCCCGATGATTACCGGCTCAGGATATCGCTCTATGATCTCCTTTCGTGTCTTCGCTATAGATAAATACGCTTCATCGACGATGACAAGTGGAGCCTCAGCGTTGTCGATTCGGCCCTGATCGAACGCTTGCACCAAGGCCAGTTCATCTCGCAGACCGAGAATATCATTCTGATTGGCGGGCCGGGAACCGGCAGCCATTGCGATCGGCATTCAGACCGTTCGTGCCCTTTAGCGCCACGTCCGCTTTTTCTCCATCGTCGAGTTGGTAAATATGCTGGAACCTGAAAAGGAGGCACACTCAAACCCTGATCTGATACCTTCCATCAACACAAACCCGGCGGGTTAGGTTTCAATGAAAACCCCGGGGTAGAGTTAAAAGAAAATCGACATGGTGGACGGCAGGTGTGTGATTACCCAAAGAATTACGTGGTTGACTTCGGCTTGGTTGAAAAGGCTGCTTTGAATTTTTTCATGGTAATAATCAATTGAATTAGGAGGTTATAGATAAATTGCTTCCAAAAATAATTGGGATGGCAACCCTGATTATCTTAATTTGGTAATAATTGTAATTTACCTATATTTAATGGAAACCCCATCTGTTTCCGGTATGAATTCCGCTTGCGTAGTCTAATATCCTGAAAAAATAGGTAGAAAATAAAGCCGCAGGCTACCTATATCTACCGGTTCACGGCGGGATCGGCGATGGCGGTACCCGGCCTTTATCCTGTCAGCAGGGGCGGTGACATCGAACATCAATAATCGCCGTGCATGGCGCGAGGCAGGGTTTCGGCCAGGAAGCTGATCAAGGTATGCACTCTGGGTTGCAGATGGCGGTTGCCCGGATAGACGGCATGAATATGGCGCTCCGGTTGATGGTATTGCGCCAGGATGGGGGTCAGCGTGCCTTGGACGATTGCCGGTTCGGCCAGGAACGACGGTAGCGAGCCGATACCCAGGCCGGCTATCAACAGATCGCGGAGCAGCATGTTGTTGTTGACGCTCGCGCGTATGGATGGCAGCGCGAATTGGCGTGTGCCTTCAGGCCCATAGAAATGCCAGGTGGGTGGGCCGTCGGCTGATACGTGGGCCAGCAAGTCATGGCGGTCCAGTTCATCCAGTGTCAGCGGCATGGGGTGTTGACGCAGATAGGCTGGAGCAGCGCAAAGCAGGTGCTGCAACGAAGCCAACCGTCGCGCTACCAGATTGGGATCTTCAAGCTCGGGACGGGAACGGATTGCCAGGTCGAAGCCGCCGTCGACGATATCCAGTACTCGATCCTCCAGGATGAGATCGATCTTGATTTGAGGATGCCGGATCATGAATCGGCTGAGCAACGGGCTGAGCGTATTCAATCCGAATGAGACCGGTGCATTGAGGCGCAATCGGCCACCCAGTTCCTCGGATTGTGCACGTACGGATTGTTCCAAGGCTTCGACGTCATTCAGCAGACGGCGGCATTCCGAGTAGTAGGTCATGCCGGCTTCGGTCAAGCTCATTCGGCGGGTGGTGCGTTGGATCAGCACTGTGCCCAGCTCTTCTTCGAGTTGACGGATCTGTTTGCTCAATCCGGCTGGGGAACGCCCCAGGTCTTCCGCCGCCCGTGCAAAACCGCCGAGCTCGACCACGCGGCGGAAAGTATGCATCAATGTAAATTTGTCCATCGCTGATCGGTGATTCGGGGAAAGGGTATCGTGCGCGAGTTACGAGGATATCTGCCGGTGGAGGCAATGACAAAATGATTGGAACATTTTGCGGTATTCAGCCGGTGTGCCGGTGCCGGAAACGCGGGCGGAGAATCGTAATATCGTAGGGAGGCGGTCGTGGCATGCGGTTCTCCATGGCCTTATGGAGTCCATCTTGCCATGATCGGTTTGTATATCGTTGCAACGAGATGGAGATGGGCGGTCTATTTTTTGTCCGTGCCGTTCGATAGCGATACGTTCCCGCGTGCCTCTGTTGCCAGGCGTGCCGTGTCGACGCGCACAAAAATCGAATCGCCCAGGGCGGTCATGACGTTTCCGGCATGTACTTCGCAGATGATCCGGCTCTTATGGCCGATATCACCGGCGACATGTGCCTTCAGACGTAAAGGAACTCCCATCGGAGTGGGTTTGATGTACTTGATGCCTAGGTGACCGGTGACGCAATCGATGCGTGGCAGGCTGCCGGGCTCCCGGTTTTCGGCACGGTAGTGATAAGCCATCGCTGTCCAATTGGAATGACAATCCACCAGCATTGCGATCAATCCGCCATAGACCAGTCCCGGCCATCCGCTATATACCGGGTCGGGGATATGCTCGGCCAGAATATGAACGCCGTCTTTGTCCCAGTGACTTTTGATCTGCAATCCATGCCGGTTGGTGCTTCCGCAGCCGTAGCAGACGCCTTCCGGCGCGACGATGTCTTGTAAAGAGGACATGTCCATGCTGATGCTTCCGAATGAATGGATATGGGGGGATTATCGATTCTTCCTGCCGATAATGTACTTCGACCAATGTCGGCGATACGTTCCGGGAACGTGCGATCCATCGAAGGCTGGATGTCGTTCGCCCGAAGGCCCGAAAATCCGGGGAGAATGGAACTCTCGACGTCAAGGGGAGTGCGCGGAACCCATGGGTGATTTGCTTTCAGGAGCAGCGGTTGAACGGCGAAGACGGCGCCTTCCTGAAGGCGGATGGTGTCGAGGGTACGGAATCGCTGTAGATGCTGGTTTACTTTGAGAGATACGGAAACAGTGAAATGTCTGGGAAAGGAAGAGGTGGAAAGCACGGGACAGGCGCATGTGCGGGCATGCGTTATGGCGTGTCGTATAGACGTATCCGAAAATCGAACATCGTGCTCGCCTTCGTGAGATTTTCGATGAAGCGCATAGCTTTCTGCGGGGATCGCAGTGCTTGATTCTCCGGCGGGTTATCGCTGTGAATTCCGCAGCCGGGAACCCGGCATGACGGGTATGCATGAAATATCGATGGCTGCCCGGCTTTCCGGTACGGGCCACAAACCAATATCAGCGTAGTCCGGTGCGGCGGTCGATCGGCAAAAGGATTGGATATTCATGCCGGAAATGCGGTGGCGCTTCCGATATCGTCGGATGTGTGCATTAGAATCCGCAGATAGATATCGATAGGAATACTCCTATGTCTGCGAACGCATCCACTCGGCGGTTCAATCCGTTCAGTTGGTCATTCCGTTGGAAGTTTCTATCGGGGTTCTTTGCTTGCGTGGCGGTCTTGTTGGTTTCGTTGTATGTCCAGTTCGGTGCCGGGGTGCAGCCGTGTTCGATGTGTACGTTGCAGCGAGGGGCGTTCATGGTGCTGTGCCCTTTGTTTCTGCTCGGTGGCTTGCATGCACCGCGCGGTCGCTTGGGCCGTGGGATCTATGCCGGCCTGACGGCATCGATCTGTGCGGTTGGCGGTGCGGTCGCGGCGCGGCAAGTATGGTTGCAATCATTGCCGCCCGAGCAGGTGCCCGCTTGCGGTCCGGATTTGGCCTTCATGTTGAAAGCTTGGCCGTTGACCAGGACATTGCGTCAAGTGCTGAGCGGCACGGGAGATTGCGCCGAAATCGATTGGACGTTGTTCGGAATGTCGATGGCGGTGTGGGCGCTGATCACTTTCAGTGTATTGGGAATCTGGAGTATTTGCGCCGCTTGCATCAAGGATCGGTCGGTCGTGTAATTTCGGGCGCTTGCCGTCAGTTCGTCCTGTGTCACGACCGGCATGCATAGGCTGGCGGACGTCGTGGCGGGCATGATCGTGGGATCGTTGTTGTGCCGGGTCAAGGCGATTTGGCACGGGACGCTCCGGGTTTTGCAGTATCTGGCCAATTCGTTCCAAGAGCGGCGATTCGGCCGCTCTTGGATTTTGTGTCATGCCCGGTATTCGTTTCTTTCGCGGTTCCTGTGTTTGTTGCCGGTTTGTTCTTACCAGACGCCGATCAGGGAGGATTGACGTTCTCCATTATGTTGGCAGACATTTTCATAGCCGCATTATGAGGGCAGTACATCGAGGGCGCTTCCAAATTACAACGTCCTTATGGATATTTTGGTGTGATCGTTTTCATCGCCGTACTGCAGGCGTTGGGATTATCGACCTGATTACCGCTTGTGGCATTTGCATGTGTCGTGCCATGAGTGCAGGCAGTTAGGAAGGTTGCGATGTCTGGTGCAAGGGTGTTGCCATGGGCGGGCGTTGCCGACGGATGTGGATGCTCGGTGGCTGGCGAGCGGCATGTTGCTATGCATCGTTACGCTGGCAGTTCCTCTGATATCGATAGCCGATTGGAAACATGTTTTGCCGTGGACGATGCCGGGCGGAGTAGTGACGATATTGGCGATGGGCGTTGATATCCCGGATTCAGATAAACGGTTTACCTGCCTACCGGGGCGATTGCACGGATACGATGGATCGACAATGACATGTGTGTTTTCGTGCTGGAATGCCGGCTTATTTGGGCCGTGTACCGGTATCGTGCTGTACGAATAAGGTGCAACGGAAGGCGTTTGTCTGGCGTGTTTGCCTCAAAATGGGGCAAGCATGTTTTGCAGTGGCGATTTGTCGCGTGAATATAGCGAAAAGCCATTTGATCCTGGTAAAGTGAAGAGTTGTTTTCACTTTGGATATAGGAATAGGCAATCATGATTTCTTCTGTCGATGAATTTTTAGGGGATCTGAAACAACGCGATCCTCTGCAACCCGAGTTCCATCAGGCGGTGGAAGAAGTATTGCGCAGCATCTGGCCTTTCCTTCTGGAACAGCGGCATTATCTCGAGGCGGGAATCGTCGAACGCATGGTCGAACCGGAACGGGCGGTTCAATTCCGGGTTCCATGGGTCGACGACAAGGGGCAGGTCCGGGTCAATCGCGGCTACCGGGTGCAGATGAGCAGCGCCATCGGGCCGTATAAGGGAGGGTTGCGTTTTCATCCTTCCGTCAATCTCGGGGTTTTGAAGTTTCTGGCATTCGAGCAGGTGTTCAAGAACTCCCTGACCTCGTTGCCGATAGGCGGCGGAAAAGGCGGTTCCGATTTCGACCCGAAAGGCAAGAGCGACGGTGAAGTCATGCGTTTCTGCCAGTCGTTCATGAGCGAGCTACAGCGTTTCATCGGCGCGAGTCTGGACGTGCCGGCCGGCGATATCGGTGTCGGCGCGCGCGAGATCGGTTTTCTGTTCGGGCAGTACAAGCGTTTGACCAATCAATTCACTTCGGTGTTGACGGGCAAGGGACTGAGTTATGGCGGCAGTTTGATTCGCCCCGAAGCGACGGGCTACGGCTGTGTCTATTTCACTGAGGAGATGCTCAAGTCCCGGCAGATGAGTTTCGATGGTTTGAGAGTAGCGATATCCGGGTCCGGCAATGTCGCTCAATACGCGGCGCAGAAAGTGATGGAACTGGGTGGTAAGGTGATTTCGCTGTCCGATTCCGGGGGCTCGTTGTATGCCGCGAACGGGTTGGATAAGGAGCAATGGGAATATCTGATGGAATTGAAGAATCGGCGTCGTGGGCGTATCCATGAAATGGCCGAATATTTTGGGCTGGAGTTTCTACCGGGTCAGCGTCCTTGGGGATTGCAATGCGACATCGCGTTGCCTTGCGCCACGCAGAACGAGCTCGATGGCGACGATGCGCGCGCGTTGCTCAGCAATGGATGTCAGTGCGTGGCGGAAGGCGCCAATATGCCGTCGACGTTGGAGGCCGTGGATACGTTCATCAGTTCCGGCGTTCTCTATGCGCCAGGTAAGGCGTCGAATGCCGGCGGCGTCGCCGTCAGCGGCCTGGAGATGTCGCAGAATGCGATGCGTTTGCATTGGACCGCTGGCGATGTCGACGAGCGTTTGCATCAGATCATGCAGGCGATCCATCATGCCTGTATCAACTACGGACAGGACAAGAGCGGCGGGCCGGTCAACTATGTGAAAGGTGCCAATATCGCCGGTTTCGTCAAGGTGGCCGAGGCGATGCTCGAACAGGGCGTGGTCTGATAGAACGGCATCCGCGACGGGTGTCGAGAGGTTTCGCCGTGAAGGATCGCCTGTCGTGGAGTGATTGGAAATAGGCTGGGGCGTATGCCGCCGGCCTATTTTTCCAGTAGGGCTTGAATGGCGGCAAAGCTGGCGTTGGCGCGTTCTTTGCGGCGTTCGACATCGGCAACCGGATCGGCACCGTCGCGTTGCAGCTCGGCAGCGGGCAGTTCGTCCAGAAAACGGCTGGGCTGCAACCGAATCAATTCGCGAAAGCGGCGAGTTTCGCGACTATAGCTGAGCCATAGTGCCTCCTTGGTGCGAGTGATGCCGACATAGAGCAAACGCCGTTCCTCTTCCAGGCTGCCCTCTTCCAGCGCCGCTTCGTGCGGCAGTGTGCCGTCTTCGCAGCCGGCAATGAAAACGTAGCGGAATTCCAACCCTTTGGCGGCATGCAGACTCATCAGCCGGACTTGGTTGCCGCCATCGTCTTTGTCGTTGCGTGATAGCAGCGCCAATTGTGCGGCCAGATCGCCGACGGCGCTGCCATTGGGTCCGCTCTCGAACCATTCGGCCAATTCTTCGAGGTTGGCGCGGCGGCGTTCAAAACCGGCTTGATCTTTGCTCTGGGCGCGCAGCATCGCCAGTAGACCGGAACGCTCGGACAAGCGCCGCACCAGTTCACCGGCGGGCAGGGTAGCCGCTTGCTGGCGTAGCGCATGCAGAATGGTATTGAATTCGTTCAAGCCGTTGGCGGCACGCGACGGCAGTTGTTTCAGTGCTCCGATCGATTCGGCGGTACGCGACAGTGGCAAGTGCACCTGATGGGCCAGCTCCGCCAGTTTCGCCAGCGAGGTCGCGCCGACCTCGCGTTTCGGCGACTGGACCGCACGCAGAAAAGCGGCATCGTCATCCGGATTGGACAGCAGGCGCAGCCAGGATAGGGCGTCCTTGACCTCCTGCCGTTCGAGGAATGCGGGTCCTCCGGTCAAGTGATACGGTATCCGTAGTATTTGCAGTGACTTTTCCAAAGCGCGCGATTGATGATTGCCGCGGAACAGGATGCAGAAGTCGTTCCAGGGCGCCTGTCGTGCGTCGTGCAAGAACGCTATTTCGGCAGCGATGCGCTCGGCCTCGTGTTCGCTGTCGCGGCATTCCCATATACGGATTCGTTCGCCATCGGCCTGGCCGCTCCATAGTGTCTTGAGATGCTGGTGCGGATTGCGTGCGATCAGAGCGTTGGCGGTGCGCAGTACGCGATTGCTGCAACGGTAGTTCTGCTCCAGCTTGATGATTTTCAGGTGCGGATAATCCCGTTCCATCTGTAATAGATTGTCTGGATTGGCGCCGCGCCAGGCATAGATACTCTGGTCGTCGTCACCGACACAGGTAAACTGGCCGTGAGGCCCTGTCAGTGCTTTCAGGAGCCGGTATTGTGCATCGTTCGTGTCCTGACATTCGTCGACCAGCAGATAGCCGATACGTTCGCGCCAAGCGGTGGTGATGTCGGGGTTGCTTTCCAGAATCATCGCCGGCAGCCGGATCAGATCATCGAAGTCGACGGCGTTGAATGTCTGCAGGCGCGATTGATAACGAGCATATATCTGCGCGGCTTCCAACTCGCGCGGGGATTTTGCCGCGGACTGCGCCTGCTCGGGCGTAAGTCCGGTGTTTTTGGCGCGCGATATCAATTGTTTGGTCGCTTCGATGGCGTCGGGTTTCGCTCCCGGCATCAGATCCCGCATCTGTGCAGTGCTGTCGTCGGTGTCGAAAATGGAGAATCCGCGCTTGAGTCCGGCAGCGACATGTTCGATCTGCAGGAATCTCAGCCCTAGTGCATGAAAGGTACTGATGGTCAGGTCGTTGGCGGCGTCGGCCTTGAGCCGTTTGCCGACACGCGAGCGCATTTCTTTCGCAGCTTTGTTGGTGAAGGTGATCGCCGCCACGCGCCGGGCGGAACAATGGCCGGCATCGATCAGATGCGCGATCTTTTCGACGATCACGCGCGTCTTGCCGCTGCCGGCGCCTGCCAGTACCAGCAAAGGGCTGTCGCAGTGCAATACTGCGGCGCGTTGGGGAGGGTTGAGGCCGTGCATGGCGTGGCGCGTAAAAAGGGGCGTATTGTAACGGGTACGGATCTATCAGAGGCGAATGTCATCCGAAAGCGGCAGGGGTGCATTCGTGCCACGATGCCGGGTTTGCGGTAAAGCAGAGTCGGCGTTGGCGAATGGCGGCGTACATTGATCGGCACGGGGGCATTGGCGGGCACGAAGAGAGCGAATGTGATATATCGTCATGGGATGACAGATCTCGTTTCGCCTTCCGATAGTGCCATGCCGCCGGTTCCTTTGCGCCAGATCCGCGCCAATTACGACGCACGGACGATACGGGTTTATCAGGCCTATTCGAATGCCATCGCCGATAGCGCATTGGCGCGCGGGAATTTCGTGTCGCCACCGTTCAGCATGACTCGGATGACATGGATCAAGCCATCGTTCCTATGGATGATGTATCGAGCCGGTTATGGATTCAAAGATGCGGGACAGGCGCGGATTCTGGCGATCGACATGACGCGGGAAGGATTCGAATGGGCATTGGCGCATGCTTGTCTGAGTCACCCTGGTCCGGGAATGAGCCGGGAGAAATGGATGCTATGGAAAGCACGTTCACCGGTGCGCGTCCAATGGGATCCGGAGCGTGATCTGCAACATCAACCATTGTCGTATCGAGCCATTCAGATCGGGTTGAGCGGTCCGGCAGTCCGGTTGTACATCACCGAATGGATCCGGAGCATCACCGACATCACCGAGCAGGCGCATGCGGTGCATGCGCAGGTGCGTGCAGGCCGATTGCAGGACGCGCATGCGTTGTTGCCCGAGGAGCGGCCCTATGCGTTCGTCAATGCTCAGGCCGAGCAGGTGAGCCGGCGCTTGTTCTGATTGCCGTCGAAATCACCGTCGACAGGTTCGTCTGGAATGGCGCCGTCCGTGCGATGAAATCCTGACGGAACGTCGGCGATGCGTGTTGCGTGATCCGGTTCGCCGCCAGCGGAAACCTGCGGTCGCGCAGGCGCTCATGACATCGCAGTAACCAGAGGCAGGCGATAGTACCGGAGCGGGTGCCGCCAGTGGGCCGGTGGGGGCGATAGTCGGGCAGATAGCCAAACTGTGCGGCGCACGCGTGGTCGGCATCGCAGGCGGCGAGCAGAAATGCGCTTATGTGCGGAATGTATTGGGGTTCGATGCCGCATTGGATCATCGTGCGACGGACTTCGTCCCGCAGTTGCGCGCGGCGGCGCCCGATGGCATCGATGTCTATTTCGAGAATGTCGGGGGCGCGGTTTTCGATGCGGCGGTCCCGCTGCCCAACGATTTTGCGCGTATTCCGGTATGCGGATTGGTTTCCGATTACAACCGGCAGGCATTGCCGCCCGGTCCGGATCGGTTGGCTTGGTGGATGGGCCAGATCTTGACGCGGCATCTGACCGTGCGCGGTTTTATCCAGCGTGATTTCTTTGATGCTCTCTGCCCGGAATTTTTACAGGAGATGGGTCGATGGCTGCGAGCAGGCAAGATCCACTATCGCGAGGACATCATCGAGGGGTTGGAGAACGCGCCAGAAGGATTGATCGGATGATTGAAGGGTAGAAATTTCGGTAAATTGCTGGTCAAAGTGAGCTGATTGAATCGATGATGGCAAGTGCCGTTGTCCCGGTGATCGGATAGGAGTTGAGTGATGAGTATTCCCACCTTTGGATTGGGCACCTATCGCCTGCAAGGACAGACGGCGATCGATTCGGTTCGGAATGCGCTGGAGGCGGGGTATCGCGCCATCGATACGGCGCAGATCTATGGCAACGAGGCCGAGATCGGTCAAGCCGTGGCCGATAGCGGTCTCCGTCGCGATGAGATCTTCATCACCACCAAGATATGGATCAATCGCTATGCCGGTGATCGATTGGCCGCCAGTCTGGAAGAAAGCCTGAAGCGATTGCGCAGCGATTACGTCGATCTGACGCTGATTCATTGGCCGTCTCCGAACGATGACGTGCCGATGGAAGTTTATTTGCAGGGATTGATGCGTACAAAAGCGCAGGGCCTGACGCGGCGCATCGGTATATCGAATTTCACGGTCGATCTGATGCGGCAAGCGATCGCGTTGGTGGGTGCGGACGAGATAGCCACCAACCAGGTGGAATTGCATCCGTATCTTCAGAATCGCAAAGTGGCCGCATTCGCGTCGAGCCAGGGCATTCGGATCACGTCGTACATGACTCTGGGTGTCGGTCGAATATTGGCCGATCCGGTAATCGGGGCGATTGCGCGCGAGCATGCTGCGACGCCTGCGCAAGTCGCTTTGGCATGGGCGATGCAATCGGGGTATGCCGTGATCCCCTCTTCCACCCGGCGGGAGAATCTGGAGAGTAATTTTCAGTCATTGAAATTACGGCTTTCCGATGAAGATATGGTACGGATAGCCGGATTGGACCGTGGCGAGCGGATCGCCAATCCCGCCGGTATCGCACCGGATTGGGATGATTGACTGACATGTCG
>JAITWM010000070.1 GCA_031285265.1 Lysobacteraceae bacterium | reverse complement strand
CCAGTTCGCCGCTGACGCGAACGACCGGCGCGAAAATCTTTCCTTCGACATGACCATGCTCGGACAAAATCAATGTCGCCGGCCCTTCATTCAATGCACGTATCTCTCCATTGACTCTTCCTTCCACGCACAGCCCGCCACTGAAACTCACATTGCCGTCGATCGTGGTCCGTGGCCCGATCAGCGTTTCAGGCGACACATCAATGTGCTGATTCGATTGTTTTTTGAACATGCTCACCTTCCTTCGTTCATATTTGCGAGTCTCCAGTCGAATGTCTGGTCGATACCAACCCCATCACCCCGCAAGGAGACCCGGACGCGTTGCGGGGTGAAATCCTTAGGCAACATTACGCTGCCCGATAATTCCTGGAAATAGCGAAATGAATACCCCTGTCCGGGTACAGTGGACCGCTGATGCAGATCGTCCCAACTTACGGTAGTCAGTTTCCCAGCGCGAACGCCCTCTACCGCAAACCGCATCTGTCCCTGGCTGACCACACCCCGATTCAGGTTCTGGGTCAACACCACTTTGTATTGCCAAGTACCGCCTTCCTCAGCATTGAACTCCACCGAATGCACATTCAATCCCTTGCGCTGGCTAGTCGATCCCACCAATCGTTCATAAAAGGCCAGATCAGCCCGCAGCGAGGCGATTTCCTCTTCACGTTCCGCCAAAGACGACTGTAGTTGCCGGTTGGCCGCCCTGCTGATTTCATCGGAGCGGGTCAGCGTCGCCAAGCGTTGATTCAACTCCTTGATTTGCCGTTCCTGCTGATCGTGATTGCGCTCGGCGGCACGCAACTGCGCTCCTGCCTGCCCCGATTCCGGTGCGGCACGCCAAGTCGCCAACCACCAGATCACGCCCAATGACGACAGCCATGCCAATACCAGTCCACCCCACAGCCACCAGGGGCGGCCTTGAGCAAGCGACTTATCAACGACGCGAAATTGAGGAGATTTGGAAACCATTTATTCGAAGATAGCGCCTTTCGTAGTGGCAACGGGCATTTTTGCCTATACTTTCCAGAATCGACAAAGACAGGCTGGTAAGTCTAACCCGGGCCGGACCCGAAAAAATTCGCATCAGCTTGATCAATCGTCATATGTACTGGAAGCGCTCATGTCCGAAGCACATGTATTCGTCATCGGCATTCTCTTGGCTTGGCTCGCCGGCTTCCGGGTATATTTGACCGTTTTCGGTATCGGTGTGGCGGGACTGCTCGGTTGGATCGAGCTACCGCAGGCATTGCATCCTGCCCAATCCTGGTGGGCCTTGGGCGCATCCGGTTCGTTGGCATTGATCGAATTCTTCACCGACAAGATCCCGGGCGTCGACTCCATTTCCGACTTCATCCAGACATTGGTGAGAATCCCCGCCGGTGCGTTCCTGACGGCCGCGGCATTATCTCCCGACGGGACCTTGGGTACCGGCGCACTATTGGCCGGAGCCGGGGTATCGATGGGCAGCCACGCTTTGAAGTCGGGAACTCGTGCGTTGCTCAATACATCGCCAGAACCCGGGAGCAACTGGCTGGCGTCTTTCGCTGAGGACGGCTTGGTACTGGCCGGGCTGGCCCTCGCACTGATTCATCCCTGGCTCGCTCTGTCCCTTGTCGTGAGCGTCAGCATCTTCGGGGCACTTCTGATATGGTGGGCTTGGTGCATGCTGACCCGGGGGTTCCGTAAACTTGTGATCTGTCTATCACGATGTTCATGTTCGCTACGAAATATTCTGCCTCTCAGGCGAAAGGCAGTAATTTCTACTTCCAACAGCAGCCTTCCAAAAGAGGGCAATAATGGCCACCCCCATGTCCGCCACACAATCTTCTCAAACTGAACTCGCATCTGTACCAGCCGGCATCGAAACTCCACCTCCGCACTACTGGCAGCGTTGGGAAACCAATAGCGGTGTTGGGGCCGGTGCAGCATCGGCAGCGACATTGGCAGCGGACAATACGCCAACCGCGAACTCAGCTGCCGTCACGATGGAGATACCGAGTCCACCCGTCCAGGCCCCCATCACCACGAGCGATAATTTAGCGTTTCATGAGCCAGGACCATCGCTCGCCGCTTTCCAGTCAAGTCACATACAAAGCGATAGTTCCAATACGATACTGTTGAACAACGCTGATCTCATCGAGTACTACTCTGAAGAAGCATCGGCCGACACGACAACCGGTACGCAGGCGCTCCAGTCACCTCAACCGCAGCAGGCGGCCGACAGTGCTCCTCCCCCTGACCGGGAAATCGTCGCACTGGTACCAGGCCTCAGTGACACCGGCACGCAGAAAGAGAAAAATTCGACACAGATCGAACCACAATTCACATTGTCCCCTGCTACGGAACAAGTCCCTCCCTATGCCGAGGTGGCGCATCCCGCACCGATTCCATCCGATACTCCGGCTCATCCCACCCCAACATTCACCGCTACCGTACCTCTGTCATCCCTGGCGCCGGATCCGAATGCCTCCGTTTCGTTACCTTCTACGTCCGAATCCGGTCCTCCCCGCGTACTGATCGTTGAAGACGACCGCACACAGGCATTGTTCGCGCAAAGCATTTTGCTCGGAGCCGGGATACAGTCCCAAGTTCAGATGGATGCGTCGAAAACCATCGAATCGATAAACAGTTATTCTCCCGATCTGGTGCTAATGGATCTACACATGCCGGAAATGGATGGCATGAACCTAACGATGCTGATTCGCCAACAACCCGGATTTCAGTCTCTCCCGATCATCCTCCTGACTGGAGATCAGAATCCGGATCTGGAAATCACCGCACTCGACACCGGAGTCGATGACTTCCTCAACAAACCGATTCGCCCACGTCATCTGATCGCAGCGGTTTCGGGCAGAATCAAACGTGCGCGCCAGCAGTCCACGAAAGAAACGACTCCCGCGAGCGCACCGGCACCGGCCCGTCCTTCGCGGACCGCCGCCACGCCCCCAAAGGTAGGCCTGACGACCCGGTCGCACCTGTTGCAACTGATCGATGAAGCACTATTTCGCAAATTTCCGGGAGCTCTGCTTTTCGTCGAACTCACTGAAACAGCGACTCTACGCGAACAATATGGTTATGCATCTTTCGAACGGCTCATCTCTGAGACCGGACAACAGATTGCAGACTTCGTCACTCCGCATCCATTGGCCCGGCTAAGCGACAACGGCTTTCTGATTTTACTGAACGCAGAAGGCATCGATCTGGACGGCTATGCTCACCAATTGAATCAGCGTCTCTCATCGCAAACCTTCCGTATCCGTGGCAACGACACGATGCAACTGCACAGCGTGATCGGTTATTCCTCTTTGTCACAAGGATTCAACGATGCAGGCAGCGCCTTGGAAGCTATGGAACGCTGCACCCTGCAGGCGCGAAATAATCCTGACGGCATCGCACGCTATAGTCCCATCCACCTCGACCGGAAAACACAACAAGAGAACACGGTCCTGCTCGAAGGCGAGCTGGAACTAGCCTTTCAACCCATTATTGCGATAGGCGATGACAAGCCGACGCAATATCAAACGCTGCTACGCATCCGGAAACCCGACGGAACATCGTTACCAGCGGGAAATATCATTCCTGCCGCCGAAGCGGCAGGACGTATCGCCGACTTTGATCAGATGGTATTGGACCGTGCGATAGCTGCCATTGCGAAACACCGCAACACAATCCCTTCGCTATCCCTGTTCGTTTCTCAATCTCCGCGGACACTGGCACGCGAATCCTATGCCGACTGGCTGCTGCATCGTATTTCCACCAATAACATCGACAGCCAAGCTGTGGTGATTGATCTGCGCCTGATCGATGCACTGACCAATACCGTGACCGTCGGCAATTTTTGCAGACGCCTGACCGCGGTCGGAATACAATTCTGTTTGAATCAATTCGAGCCCAGCCGCGAAGCCAATGCATTACTGCAGTGGCTCCCTTTGAGCTTCGTCCGGCTGTCTCCGCAATTCGCCGATGTCCACAATAATCCGAAGCTCGATGCCGAGTTGCGCGACTTGGTCGCCCTCGCCCATAAGCATAATCTTCAAGTTATCGGACAACGGGTAGAAAGCCGGCAAGCCGCCGTTGCGATGCAAGCAGCAGGGGTCGACTTCATTCAAGGCAATCTATTCCATTCCGTCAGCAGCGACCTCGATTTCGATTTTCAAAAAACCGCCCTCTAAAATATGTCCGAACACGCGCGCCCCCCGGTGCTATTCATACGGCTGACCATAGTCACCGTTGTTATCGCGTTGATTTTCCTTCTATTGGCAGTAATGAATATCGGTGGCTCATGGGCATTCCCGGTACTTGCGACCGCCGTGGCCGGGTTGATCTTTACATTATTGACCTCGCGTCAGGTTCGCATACAGACTCAAGCCCTGCAAAAAGCATTGGAACTCAATTCCGAAAGCGAAATCCAACTGGAGCGTCTGCGGAACGATCTGAAACAGCATAACCAACTTGAGCGGGAACTCACCGACGCCAAACGCGCTGCGGAAGCGGCAGCGTTATCGAAAGGAGAGTTTCTGGCAACGATGAGCCATGAAATACGCACACCGCTCAATGGCATCATTCCAATGCTGGACCTGATTGCCGGCGGCAACCTGACACTGGACCAGCTGGATTTGCTGCGTACCGCACGCGAATCCTCATTGCAGCTTCTGCGTATCGTCGACGATATTCTCGATTACTCCAAACTCGATGCAAATCGCGTAGAACTGGAAACCACGTCATTCAACCTGCGTGATGCGCTTGATGGCATAGTGCAGCTGATTCGCCGTCCCGCGGAAAACAAAGGCCTGCAGCTGCAACTGCAGTTGGACCCGGCGGTACGCTTGCCAGTCCGCGGCGACCCTGTACGACTACGCCAAGTACTCAGCAACTTGGTCAGCAATGCGATCAAATTTACCGAACACGGCGTTATCACCATCGGCGTGAAGCGTCTGGGCGAAACCAGTTTCCAGCACCTGCTGCGTTTCGAGGTCCATGACACCGGAATTGGAATCAGCGAAGACCAACAGGCACGCCTGTTCAACTCTTTCACGCAAGCCGACGCTTCGATCACGCGGCTTTACGGCGGTACCGGACTCGGCTTGGCCATCAGCAAGCGCATCGTCGATCTGATGGGAGGACGTATCGGCGTCAGCTCCAAACTCGGTCAAGGCTCCACATTCTGGTTCGAAGTCCCCCTGTTCAAAGTCATCGGAGACATCGATCCACAGGCGCAATCCGCGGAAAACTCACGCATTCTCGTCATCACTCCAGACATGCCGCTGCACAAGCAGTTATCCGCTTTGTTACCGACGTGGGGGCTGCAAGCCACATTCGTCGAAACGACCCGTGATGCATTGGAGCGCCTGCGGCAACCTACGCCATCGCCCTACGCCATCGTCCTCGCCGACCACGACAGCCTACGGCACAGCGCGCGAGCACTGCACCGCACACTGACACGCACCCCCCAACACAAAGCCACGCATCTGATCTGGTTATACGGCGAAAAGCCGGTTTCCGACGAACTGCGGGAACACACCACGCTTTTGTCCAAAGCGACTGCTGATGTCGAATGGCGTAACACTTTATTGTTTTCCCGTACATACGAATCGCAATTGGCTTCGGCATCCGACATGGGCACGCCTCTTCCATCCGAAACAGATGTGGAAGGAACGGTCGCCGACCCTATAGTCGCCAGTCCCATATCGGATTATCAGCCGCCCGCTTCCCTCGAAGCAGCACGCTTATTATTGGTCGAAGACAATCCAGTAAATCGGCTTGTTGCCGAGAAAATGCTGACTACTTACGGCATCAATTATGACGTCGCACAGAATGGATTGATTGCTCTCTCGATGATGTCGGAAAACCGTTACGACATGGTTCTGATGGATTGTCAGATGCCGGTTTTGGATGGCTATACCGCTACTCGTCGCTGGCGGGAACAGGAAGCGCAGCACTCTCCTCATCAGCATTTGGTCATCGTCGCGATAACTGCCAATGTAATGGCGGATGATCGCCAGCGTTGTCTTGATGCGGGCATGGACGATTACCTGTCCAAACCGATCATGCGCGATCAGCTTGAAGCATGTTTCCGCCGATGGCTGAAAAACGCTCCTAAGAAGGTCTCGATACCGGACAAAGGGAACGGCACTGGAAAATCCCATTCCGGCAGTACCAGCGTCGCCAGCTCTGTGCCTGTTTCTCCTGTCAGCAACAACAGCGATCTGACATTGGACTTCGATGTTCTGGATGAATTGAAGGCCATTGCAGGCAACGACACGATCCAAATCGTCTCCATATTCCTTGCCAGCGCGCCGCAATTCATCCGGCAGCTCGAAGGCGCATCCGCGCAAACCCCGCCAGACATGAAAACGCTGCGCGAAGCAGCCCATACATTGAAATCTTCCAGCGCCAATGTCGGCGCCATGAAGCTGTCCACAGCCGCGCGCGATATCGAAATGAACGCTCGCACCAATACATTATCCGACCCAGCGGCTGCGGTAGCGATCGTCGCAAACGAGTTTTACAATGCCCAAGTCGCACTGCAAAACTATCTCAGCACTTTCACAAATACGATAGACAACGTCGCCGACCATTGAGACAGGCAATTCCTCCAAATTAATGAGGACTATATTTCGTGGGAGCAGCAGGGAGAACAAGCCCATGGAAGGGGTCATACCGCGTAAAGAAAACATGATCCGCACTGACGACGATATTGCTTCAAATACCGATGATAGACTCCACTCCGTACGTGAGATTCCACATTATCAATTTTCCATTTTGCTGATCGGTGGCTCCGTTGCATGCACACACGTACACGGCGAACGCTCAATAAAATATCAGGTGGGATTACCTGGAAATCATTGATTGACAAGTGAGAGTCATTATCAATAAATACTTCGAGGTCCTGTTTGAGCGCCGTTCCTGTTATAGCCAGCCTCGCTTGAATGACACAGGTATCCGAAATAACTCCCGCAGAATTGAGCTATTTGCTGATTTCCAATACAGAATGAGTTCTCATTCTCACTTTTCGCGCCAACGGCTCCAGATGCCTTAACGCCCGAAGATATACATTCCGTTTGAACGTCACGACATGCTTTGCCGGATACCAATAGTCTACCCATCGCCAATGATCAAATTCCGGCGTATCCGTCAAGTCCAGCCGCAGTAACGACTCATCACCAAGCAATCTCAGCAGGAACCATACTTGCTTTTGTCCGACACATATCAACGACTGATCGTGCCGAATCAAATGGCTCGGTAAACGATAACGCAACCAACCCGGAGTAGCCCCCAACACCTCGACATGCTCTGAGGACAGCCCTATCTCCTCCCGCAACTCGCGGTACATGGCTTCGACCGGGGTTTCATCAGTACGCATCCCCCCTTGCGGGAACTGCCAACCATCCCGGCGCACTCGCCGTGCCCAGAACACTTGCCCATTCGGACGCATCAGCACAATGCCGACATTAGGTCTATATCCGTCCGGATCGATCACGATGCGGACTCCTCAATACTCTGCTGCCCTGACTGTGCCATGCCGACCCTCGCACCACAAGTATTCATATTCAACGATTGACAGTTATCATCCAAACCATGAAAATTTGTAGTTCACTGTCCGATATGGCTATGTAGCTCAGCCGGTTAGAGCACAGCACTCATAATGCTGGGGTCGGTGGTTCGAGTCCACCCATAGCCACCATATTGAAACTTCATAAAGTCCAATAAAGGCTAATATCCTAATGGAATCAAAGGGTTTGGCCTTTTTTGTTACCCAACGAAGTCGCATAGCCTTTCTTGCAATCTAGGAGCAAGTGGGGGCAGATTTAGGGACAAGACGCCACTTGTGTCATGACCCAGCAGAACCTGCTCAACGTCAGATGGCTAATGCGAATGCCTCAGCCGGGATTTTCATGGACAGCGTGTAATGACCTATCAGAACCTGCTCAACTTAGGCGGCTAATGCAAATGCCTCAGCCGGGGTTTTCATGGCCAGCGCCTGGTGTGGACGCCGGTGGTTGTAAAAGTGAATCCAGTCGCCGATCACGCGGCTGGCGTGTTGCAGGCTCTCGAAGCGGTGCCGGTGTGCGCATTGCTCCTTCAGCGTGCGGATGACCCGCTCCACCATCCCGTTCTGTTGCGGGCAGTGCGGCGTGATGAACTCCTGCCGCAGTCCGTAGCTGCGCACCAGTGCGGTGTAATGACGCGAGGTGAACACCAGGCCATTAGCAGGAACGGGGTCCGAACACGGCCCAACATCCCGAAGCGGGCGATCAAAGCATGTTCCAACGCGCTGTCGGCTGTGTTCGCCTTGCCGCTGTGCGACAGATGCCAGCCCAGTAGTTCCCGCGTATGGCAGTCGATCACCAGCGCCAAGGTGGCCCAGTCATCGCGCCCGGACCAGATCCGGCACAGGTCCGTGGACCAGCGTGCGTTGGGCGTTGTGGCTACCGACGGCAGTGCCTGGATACGTGGCCTGAAGCCAATAGGCCGCTTCCTGACCTGCCAGCTCATCAACCGGAATACCCGTTGCGCCGTGTTCTTGTTGAACCCCAGCAGATGCGATACGGTCCGGTAACCGAACGAAGGCGATTGTTCGATCAACGCCTTGATCGGCTTGGCAAACTTCAGATCGACCTTTGGAGCCGACTTCACCGGCCGGTAGTAGACGCTGCGGCGCGGTACATCGAACCAACGGCACAGCTGGCTGATCGAGACGGTAACACCTTCCGATTGCAGTCCCTGACGGATCGTCTCGATCATGATTCGTCTTCCCCCAGCAGGGACGCCA
>JAITWM010000065.1 GCA_031285265.1 Lysobacteraceae bacterium | reverse complement strand
GGCCAAATGCGCCGAGCACGATTGCCCCAAAATAATTGTCCTTTTTGTAATCAACGGCTGCGGCCCATAGCTGTGCGGCGGATCCGAGGAAAAGCGCCCAAGGGATGATAAGGCTCGCGCCTGATGTCCATCCTAATTTTTCACTTGCTGCAACAAGCGTGACGATAGCTAATCCAAAAACGCCAACGGCTGTTCCGTCTGCCATAACAATTTTGGTTTCTTGAGTCGTACTCGGCTGTAAATTTGTTGTCATGTCAAAATGGTTTAGTGAATTGATGTTCGGCTAAGGGTTTTCTGAGAAATCTCATTAAGTCTAATATACTTTAGTTAAGACACGGCCCGGTCAGCGACTTTAGTAGTAGACTTGATTGTCCGGTGTCTCAGTACCTTAGATCGGACGTTGCGGTCGATAAAAATCAACGATTCGATTGTAATTTAATCAAAAATACGCATAGGCTTCCCTGTCAATCAGGGGGCAATTAAAGGGAGATTTTCCCGCTCCTATTGTTGGCGATAGAGGCTTGGTGGCAGATGATGGAGCGGCTCGCGCGGGTATTTCCTGTTGTATTGCCATAGCCGGATGCCGGTAATTTCCCGAGCCTGATTCGGACTCTCGAACTGATGGACATCCGATATTCGGTACGATCAATCTTGTTTTCGATAGTGATGTTTTGATTGAGCTTGCCCGGCTGTCTTTACCGGACGTAGCGCACTGAGTTGAATGACGTGAAGTGTCCATAAATCGACTCAGCGTCTTCATAAAAAACGACTCACTCGGGATGCGTTGAAGAGGGGTAACCAGATGATCTATGCGGGTTTTTCCGGGTCATTACATGGTTTCGGTTCAAAAAACGCGCCGGCTCTTGTTTCGAAAAGCACCATCTTGCGATTCGATGGGCTGGCTGGCAGAACCCGGCATGTCAGCTCGACACGGTTCTGCCCATCGGATGCCAGCCGTTGCCGCCACAGCATGTCTGGATATATCGCCAAGCATTGCATCATCATTGGGCCTTTGGAGATTGCCCGGTATCGGCCAGTGTTTCATTGACAAAGGCAAACACCGACGAGAGCCGTCAAGGAAACGGCATGGCTGATAAGTGCGGCTTAGGTCATTCTTGCTTCGCAATGACGGAAAATTGAAACAGGAAACGGCCGCTTTTTTCCGCATGCACATCCACTTCGACTACTTTCGATATCGCTTCATTCGTCAACGTCGCGGTACCAACGACTTGCGGTTTTTCGCCGCGCCGGTACCACGCGCTGCGCCAGCCTTTGACCGATAGCGTCGTCGTTGTTCCCGGCGATAATAACAAGACCGCGCTTGGCGCCGGCTCGGGCGTGACGATATTGCGTCCGGCACGGTCACTGATGCTTTCACGGGTGAAGGCAAACAATGGTTGCGCATCGGCTTCGACCACGAAGCGCCAATCCGCCGTCCCCATCGCGCCATCGCGTTCGACCACGATTCGATCCAACTGCAAACGGATTCGCTGTGCGCTGGGAACAGCTGCCCCTCGTTGTGCGTCTTCCAGTTCTTGCTGTTGACGCTGTATAAAGGCCGCGGCGGCGGCCTGCGCCTGTGCACGTTGATCGTTGCGCATATTGACGAAAATCGTCGTGCCAGCGGCTGTCAGCGCCGCCGTGGTCGTCAACAGCGGCGGCAATAGAATCAGCCAAAGTTTCTTCTTTTCTTTCTCTTCCGCCATGCTGGCACCATCACGCATCGAATCCAACTATCATCGCGGCATCTCCGACAATGTCCGCTCCACTCTCGCCTCGCCGACCGGGTTGCGTGGATCGGTCCCGCCGGAAAGCGTGCCGTCACGTTTGTCCCATACTATCGTCTGCAGGTTGCCCCAGACATGACTGGACCCTGGTTGCTCGCTGCCGGAGAAAGTCTCGAACGTATGTCCCATCGCTTCCAACTGCGCCCGTTCCTGTGGACTGAATGCATCGGTTTCGGCGGAAATCTCATCCGGCCGCCACTGGTGGTGATAACGCGGCAGCGCGGCCACCTGCGGCGCATCCAGTCCCGCGTCATAGCCGAGAATTCCGAGCAGTACGATAGTGATGATGCGGCTGCCGCCCGGGGTGCCGAGCACCGCGACACGATCGGCCGATTCGATGAAGGTCGGCGTCATCGAACTGAGCATACGTTTGCCCGGTTGCGGCGCATTCGCAGCATAGCCCATGACGCCAAAAGCATTCGGTATGCCTGGCACCAATGCGGAATCGTCCATTTCATTGTTGAGCAAGACGCCCGTGCCCGGCGGAATCAATCCGGAGCCGAACAACAGATTGACCGTTTGCGTGGCGGCTACGCGATTGCCTTCGGCGTCGATGATCGAGAAATGCGTGGTTTCATTGTCTTCCAGCGGCGTCGGCTGCCCGGACAGCAAGTCGCTCGGCGTGGCTTTCCCCGGATGGATAGTGGCGCGCAGGCCGGCGGCATAGTCCGGGCTGGTCAGCAGCCGGACCGGCACCTCGACGAAATCGGGATCGCCCAAATAAAACGTGCGATCGCGGAACGCGCGCCGCATCGCTTCCACGACCAAATGCGCGCGTTGCGCCGGGTCATGTTCCGCCAGATCCCACGGCGCTAATATCTGCAACATCTGCGCTAAGGCGACACCGCCGGAGGAAGGAGGGGGCGCGGTGATTATCCGCCAGCCGCGATAGTGAAAATGAAGCGGCTCGCGCTCGACGATGCGATAGCCGGTCAAGTCATCCATATTCCAGCGTCCGCCTTCGGCGTTGACGCCGGTCAGCAGCTTTTTGGCGACAGGGCCCCGATAAAATCCATCGAACCCGTGCCTGCCCAAACGTTCCAGTGTGCGTGCCAGATCGGGTTGTCTGAAGATTTCGCCCTGCCGGAGCGGGCGGCCATCGACAAGGAATACCGCGCGCGTGCCCCGGTACCGTTCCATCACCGTGCGTCGCGATGCGTATCCGCGTTCGAGCCGCTCGTAGACCGGAAATCCATTGCGCGCCAGCCGGATCGCCGGCTCCAACGACCGCCGCAACGGCAAACGGCCATAGTGTGCGGCAAGATGCGTCAGGCCGGCCGGCAAGCCCGGAATCCCGGC
>JAITWM010000044.1 GCA_031285265.1 Lysobacteraceae bacterium | reverse complement strand
GAAAGTTTTTGGAACGAAAACAGGTATCTGTCACACGTATGCCTTTTACCTCTCCCACTCCATAATTTCCCGGTATTTATTTCACCAATATCGAAAAGCGGCTGTTACCTTTCGCGACCAACAATTCATTATATATATCACCGAAGAATAATCACCGAAAAAACATCTCTTTACAGTGTAGGATTTTTCCCACTATTACCTGAAAACCAACTTTGGTGCCAACTCATTTTCCCTAAGCGGATCGGTACCGCCATAAACAAAGCAGAAGCATGAGACATCGAAACACCCTCACCCAAGCATCATCGTGACCGTTCGTGCCCCGAATCACTATCGGCAAATCACCGTACCGATCCTCCTGTTTCTTCGACCCATAATTACCCAGCGCTCACACTCGCATCACACTGCCATATATATTGCCGATATCTTCGATCGCCACACCACAGATGATCGGCAGGAAAATATCATCATTGCTTTGTGCATACCATGAAGGCAGATCCACCGCAGATCACCGGAAACTATCCGGCAAGCACCACCAACACGCAGCCGCTCGCCTAATTCAAGCCAAAATCGATAGGAACGACGACGACTCCCGGAACCGCCCGCCCCTCGCGTTGCGCGGGCTTGAAGCGCCATTGCTGCACCGCATCCTGCGCCGCACGATCCAATTGCCGTGAGCCACTGCGCTCGACCAAAGTCACCTTGGTGGGATTTCCCCCAGCATCGACTTCGACCCGCACTCGTACTGTTCCACTGTCACCACGCCGCAAAGCGCGCGCGGGGTATTGTGGAAGCGGCGAATGATCGGGAAGCGGCAAGGGATCGCTGTCTTGCACGGCGATATTACTGCCATGCTCCGGAACGATTTCTGGAAGCGCCACCGGCACGGGATCTGTCGCCGCCGGCTCGACGGATGCCATATCGTTACCGGGCATTACCGAGTCCTCCACCAACTGAGGCAATACGTCATCTACACTGTCCGGCGTCTGTATCTGTCCGGCACTTCCGGCATCGGACAATGACGGTTCCGGAAGCGGGGCGAATTTCTGATCCGCCGCCACGGGCTGTATCGCTGCCGGACGGTAAAAATCGTTCTGTCTACGCTCTTTCAGCAATACCCCGGCAAATGCCAATACCCCCAAGCCAAATGCCGCTATCACCAACAGCAACACACGCCGGGACAATCGCACTGTGAAATGAGGCCGTTTCGAGACATTGGGCACGGGTACAGCATCCTTATGACATGGTCAACATACAATTTTGTCATAGTTCGCACGACGGCAATTCGTCGAGCCACATCAATCAGCATTCGACTGTATTGGCAGCCGTCGGGTTCCGGTACGTCATATCGCCACGATATTCGTTCCGGCACCCGTCGATCCATCTTCGGAACATATCGCAGGCAATGATACGTATTCCAAGCGATAATGACCGGCTATACCACTACACTTGGTCAGTAGCGTCATGCTTGATCCCGTTCTGCTCCGCTCACAGCCGGCGATATTGGCTGAACGTCTGCTCGCCACTCGCGGTTACGTACTTGATGTGCCGACGATCGAGTCGTTGGAACACGAGCGCAAGCATATCCAGACCCGAACGCAGGAACTGCAGAACCTGCGCAATATCCGATCCAAGGCGATTGGTCAGGCCAAGGCCAAGGGTGAGGACGTTTCCGAACTCATGGCGGAAGTAACCGCCTTCAGCGACGAACTGAAAGCTTCCGAGTCGCAATTGGAGACCATCCGCGCCCGCATCGAAGCCATTGCACTGGATGTCCCCAATCTCCCGCAGGATGACGTACCGCTCGGCAATGACGAAAACGGCAATATCGAACGGCATCGCTGGGGCACTCCGCGTTCTTTCGATTTTCCGATCAAGGATCACATCGAACTCGGCATGCGCCATGGCTGGCTGGATAGCGACACCGCCGCAAAACTGGCCGGTGCCCGCTTTACCATCCTGCGCGGCCAACTGGCCAGACTGCACCGCGCATTAGCGCAGTTCATGCTGGACCTGCACACCGGTGAGCATGGATATGAAGAGACCAACGTCCCGGTCATCGTACTGCCGGACGCACTGATAGGCACGGGACAGCTGCCGAAATTCGAGGAAGACATGTTTCGCACGGCGCTTGGCGATTCCAAACGTTATCTGATTTCCACCGCCGAAATCCCGTTGACCAATATCGCTCGCGAAACGATCACCGACTCGGAAAAGCTACCGCTGCGCATGACAGCACATTCGCTATGCTTCCGCTCCGAGGCAGGTAGCCATGGCCGCGATACGCGCGGAATGATCCGCCAGCATCAGTTCGAAAAAGTAGAAATGGTTTCACTTTGCCGTCCCTCCGATAGTCTCGACGAGCACGAACGCATGACCCGATGCGCGGAAATCGTTCTCGAGAAATTAGCGTTGCCGTATCGCCGCGTATTGCTGTGCACCGGCGACATGGGATTCGGATCCAACAAGACCTACGACCTGGAGGTCTGGCTGCCTTCGCAGGAGACCTATCGCGAAATCTCTTCATGCTCCAATTGCGGCGACTTCCAGGCACGCCGGATGCAAGCCCGCTGGCGCAACCTGGAAACCAGCAAACCGGAATTGCTGCATACATTGAACGGCTCCGGCGTCGCAGTAGGACGCGCACTGATCGCGGTGATGGAAAACTATCAAAACGCCGACGGCTCCATCAATGTGCCGGCGGTTCTACAGCCCTACATGGGCGGTCTGGACCGCATCGCCTGAAGCTATTCCGAACGAGAGCATGACATCCGTGGCGAATAGTCGCCATGGCTCCGCAATGCACGAGTCTAGGGCCTGTCATCAAATTTCTCGAATGCTGCATTATTTATGAGGAACGACAGCCAGATACGCCCTGTCAGATACCCAATGGGAGAGCATCAAAGACCTTCTGCCCGGCAAGGCCGGTAGTGTAGGAGCCCCAGCACAGGACAACCGCAGGTTCGTCAACGCCGTGCTCTACCGCTCCCTGCCGGCATTCGATCGGATGCAATTTCCCGAGCACGCGTCTATTCAATATCGCCATTATCGGGAATATCGAAAAGGTCGATAAGCGCAGCAGCAGCGAATCGAAAGCCGTTCGCCCGCCACCATCACCACGATGGCTACGTGTCTTCCAACGACCTATCCCATTCCGTACCGTTCATTCATAGTGATAGAAAACATGAATCGATAAGGCGTTTCTTCATTTTCATTGACACGAACTATGTTATTGATAAGAAAAATCAGCGCAAATACCACCCGCTCTTCGTGTTGCATGATGGAATAATGGTGTTCGAATACCAGCAATTGTTCTGTGCAAGCAAATAGAATGCAGGATTTAAACGATCTCTACTATTTCGCAATGGTTGTGGAGCATGCCGGCTTCGCAGCGGCGGAGCGGGCATTGGGAATCCCGAAGTCACGCTTGAGCCGCCGTATCAGTCAGTTGGAAATCGACCTTGGCGTGCGCTTATTGCAGCGATCCACTCGACGCTTCGCCGTGACCGACGTCGGTCAAAGCGTTTACCGTCACGCTCAGACCATGCTAGCCGAAGCTCAGGCGGCTCGGGAGGTCGTCGACAGGCTCAGCGCCGAACCGCGCGGTTTGGTACGAGTAAGCGTACCCGTCTCCATCGCGCAAATGCAGTTGCCCAAGATACTGCCGAAATTTCTCAAGCAATACCCCAAGGTGCGCCTGCAACTGCATATCAGTAATCGCCGTGTCGATCTGATCAACGAAGGCTTCGATGTCGCCATTCGGGTACGATCCCGATTGGATGATGACGGTAGCCTAGTGATGCGCAGCTTCGGCCATATTCAGGCGTTTCTGGTCGCCAGTCCTAAATACCTGGATCAAGCCGGACGGCCGCAAGATCCAGGCGATCTCGCATCGCATGTCACCCTCAGCAGCAACGAAGACGAAGTGCAACAACACTGGGAACTGCACGGCCCAAATGGCGAAGTCCGCCGCATCGACCTGCGGCCCCGTCTGGCGGGATTCGATTTCCCGCTGCTGCAAGCAATGGCCAAAGACGGTTTCGGCATCACGATGCTGCCGGAAATAGTTTGCGCCGATGCGGTACACCGTGGCGAACTCGAAGTTGTCCTGCCGTCCTGGTCACTGCCGCAAGGCATCTGCCACGCCGTTTTCGCATCACGCCGAGGACTGTTGCCCGCCGTCCGCGTGTTCATCGATTTTCTGGCCGAACACCTGCCACAGGAAATCGAAGCATCCCGGTTGAATTGCCAAAGCCCCGCCTGTGCCGTACCCGGCGCATAACGCATAACCGGACCGCAAAGACTTCCGCGAACTTGTCCGATACGATCCGCACCCGGATGCATCGTAGCCGTTCACCGCTTGCCACCACAGTTCGGCCGCCTATGTATCTGTTTTGACAGCCGCAGACAAGCGACATCCGTTTCGGCTTGCTGTTATCATTGCCGCGCTGACCCGGCCATCGGCGGTGAATGGTCAAGGCTATCGAAGCCGGATTTCCTCCCCCGATGTTCCGTATGCCGTGAAAACCGTTCGAAGTATTGCTGCAAAAAGCATGACCGGTAGGCAGGCATCAATCGAAAGACAGTTACAGGAAGAGTGGCCGAGCGGTTGAAGGCACCGGTCTTGAAAACTTACGTTCAGGCGGCTCGTTGGCATGGAAAAGCATAGTAAAACAGCGTGTTAGCGTGTTCGCATTGGCGCTGTAGCTTGCGCCGTTTAGCGGATTCCTAGCACATCACAGAAAAAGGTGGGTTGGCCGAGCGGTTGAAGGCACTAGTCTTGAAAACTAGCAAGGGGGTGACCCCTTCCAGGGTTCGAATCCCTGACCCACCGCCATTACCATATGTGAAGGGAGCGCAATGGGCACGTATCGAGTCGCACAGGTCTGCCCCAATGGGCACGTCCCAACAACTGCCGCAGACCAGAAGCCTGAATTGCGGGAAGCGTTCTGCTCCCAGTGTGGTGAAGCGACCATCATGCAGTGTCCGAAATGTAGTGCTTCCATTCGCGGCCATTACTACATCGAAGGCACCTATGGATTTGACAGATACTACGAGCCACCCGCCTTCTGCCACAACTGTGGCAGTCGGTTCCCTTGGACTGAACGCAAGATTGCTGGCGCTGTTGAACTTGTTGAAGCAGGCGCTGACCTGACGCCTGATGAAGTTCAACAGTTCCGCACCGACCTAACCGAACTGACCAAAGACAGCCCCAAGGCCCAAGTTGCCTCCCTTCGCTTCAAGAAGGTGATGGCGAAGGTCGGAACTTCAGTTGCGTCCGGTGTGCGTGACATCGTTGTTGATATACTCAGCGAAGCTGCCAAGAAAGCGATTTGGGGAGCCTAGAAGGAATGGCGATGACTCTCGACGAAATTAAGGCTTGCCTCCAAGCGGGCGGCTTGCAGATTGAGAACGAGGCCGAGCTTGGTAACGGCACAGGCACGCAACTCCGACTCCAGAACGGTGCCATCGTCAACAGCTTCAAGACCGGCAACTTCAATGTCCAGGGCAAGAATCAGGACGCAGTGAAGGAATGTCTCGGCGTTCCAGTTGCGCAGGCTGCGGCGGCAGCCGCGCCGCAGAATGGCGCCGCTGCCAAGCCGATGCTCAGCAAGGTATTCGTCGTCTATGGGCACGACGACGTAGCACGCACTGAGCTTGAAGCAATGCTGCGCCGTTGGAGGCTTGAGCCGCTAATCTTGGACCAGCTTCCATCGGAGGGGCAGACCATCATCGAGAAGCTGGAGAAGTACACGGCAGAGGTGAAGTTTGCTGTAGTGCTGGCGACACCTGATGACGAGGGCTACCGCGCTGGACACGAGGACGAAAAGGCGTTCCGTGCGCGCCAAAACGTTGTGATGGAACTGGGCATGATGCTCACGCTGCTCGGTCGCAAGAACGTTGCCATTCTCATGAAGCAACAAGACAACATGGAGCGTCCGTCCGATATTCAGGGATTGCTCTATATCCCGTTCAAGGACAACCTGCAAAAGGATGCAGGGCCACTTCTAGCGAAGGAAATGGCGGCTCAGGGCTACCCGATTTCTTTGGCGAACTTGTAGCACGTCTCACGCAGTACTTATGCCCTGCCGCCTGAACCGACCTAACCACAAGAGCAGCAATCGGTTAGCGGGTAAGCCCGCCAAATTCAGCCTTACCCGTTCCTTGCCTACCGGCAAGCACGCCGCTACAGGCCGCGCGTTGCGCTCGCCAGTACCCTAGCAGCGGCAATGTGGTGATCGCAGCCTGTGCCACCCCGTAGCGCCCCGCGCTCACGACAACGGGCACCAGCGGCACCCGTCGAAGGCCAGGTCGCACGGGTAGGAGTGGCCCCGTTCCTGACTGAGCCCGTTTGAATTTACGTCCGACGGTTCGCTATGGGACGGCGCAGCTTCTCCGGGACTACGCGCCACTACACCATTGACGACGAAATGAGCGGTGCAGAGTTTTCAGATGCCGCCATCATCACTCCGTGTCCTGTACCCAGGATTGACCCCGTTCCACGCACAGAGGCGCAACCGCTGCACACCGTCCAACCAGAACAGACGACCACAGCGCATGCACTTCCGCCAGCCGACATAGCAACCCGCTTTCACACTCTTGCGAAGTTCGGCTATGAACGTGCCGATTTCGGCGTAAGGTAACGACGGTTGCGACTTCACTTCGCGCTTGATCTTGGCCAACTTTCAGTTCAAGCGTTTCCTTCCACATGGCGGAGCTATCGTTTTCGCGGTATTCCGTCGCCTTTGCATAATCCAACATGACTTCGATACACCCGCGAAAACGGTTTGAAGTCACCATCGATACACTCCCGCGACAAATAAAAACGCACCGCTGCTTCGACATTCAGCTAATATCTTCACGTTTGTCCCCATCCGATTTCACGAGGTTCCTATGTCATCCCCGCTTGCTTATCGCCGCATTCTTTTAAAACTATCGGGCGAAGCATTGATGGGAGACGATGACTATGGCATCGCACCCACTGTCATCCAGCGGATTGCCAACGAAATCATCGAGGCGCACGACGCGGGGGCGGAAGTCGGGCTGGTTATCGGCGGCGGCAACATTTTCCGCGGCGCGGGACTGGCCGCTGGCGGCATGGACCGAGTGACCGGAGATCAGATGGGCATGCTGGCCACCGTCATCAATGCGCTGGCGATGCAGGACGCATTGGAAAAGCTCGGCGCCAAGGTCCGGGTCATGAGTGCGATCAAGATCAACGATGTCTGCGAGGATTACATCCGCCGCCGCGCTATCCGGCATCTGGAAAAAGGCCGGATCGCCATTTTCGCTGCCGGAACCGGCAATCCCTTCTTCACGACCGATTCCGCCGCCGCCTTGCGGGCGATCGAAATCAACGCCGATGTATTGCTGAAAGCCACCAAGGTCGACGGCGTCTACGACTGCGATCCGAAAAAATATCCGGATGCGCGGCGTTTCGACGAACTTGGTTACGACGAGGTCATATCCCGCAATCTCCAGGTCATGGACACGGCGGCATTTGCCTTATGCCGCGATCACAAGCTGCCATTACGCATATACGATCTGACGATCCCCGGAAACCTGATGCGCATTCTGCACGGCGAAAACATCGGCACGCTGGTACGCAGCTCGGACTGAATCCTTCCCAAGCGAGGAAAAGACGCAAAATTCAGCAATCGAGCGTATTCCCTCTATAATTGATCGATTCAGGTACTCCAAATGGAAACGGCGATGCTCGACGACATCAAAAAAGACGCGCAAACCCGCATGACCAAGAGCATCGAGGCGCTGCGCCACGATCTCACCCGGGTGCGTACGGGCCGTGCCAGCACCGCTCTGGTCGAAGATCTCAAGGTCAACTACTACGGCTCCGAAATGCCGCTGATGCAGGTCGCCAGCGTCACCGTCAGCGATGCGCGCTCACTGACGATCACTCCTTGGGAAAAGCCCATGGTATCGGCCGTGGAAAAAGCGATCCTGGCCTCCGATCTCGGGCTGACGCCGAATACGGCTGGCACGACCATCCGGATCAATCTGCCGGCACTGACGGAAGAACGGCGCCGGGAGTTATCCAAGCACGTCCATGGCGAGGGTGAAAACACCAAAGTGGCGATCCGCAACATCCGCCGCGATGCCAATCAGCAAGTCCGTGATCTATTGAAGGAAAAGCAGATCACCGAAGACGACGTCCGGCGCACAGAGGATGAGATTCAGAAACTCACCGACAAAGCCATCAAAGACGTCGATGAAGTCGTCAAACTCAAAGAACAAGAGTTGATGGCAGTCTGAACCAACGCTTCCAATCATGACGGCCATGCCGCCCACTTCAGCCAGCGAGGGCAACGTTCCGCGCCATCTCGCCATTATCATGGACGGTAACGGCCGTTGGGCCGAGCGCCGCAGACGTCCACGCATCATCGGGCATCGCGCCGGCGCGCGCACCGTGAACCTGGTCATCGATTTCTGCATCGAGAAAGGCATCGAGGTGCTGACATTGTTCGCATTCTCCAGCGAGAACTGGGGGCGTCCTCAGGATGAAGTCAGCGCGTTGATGAAGTTGTTCGCCAACGCGCTCGAGCGCGAAGTGGACGAATTGAACCGCCGCAACGTCCGTATCCGCTTCATCGGCGAGAGGGTGCGTTTTCCTGACACGATTCTCGAACGCATGAACGCCGCCGAGGCGCTGACAGCCGGGAATACCCGTTTGACGTTGGCCATTGCAGCCAGTTACGGCGGCCGTCAGGATATCGTCCAGGCAACGCAATCGCTCGTCCATGACGTATTGGCGGGAACCCTGCGACCGGAAGACATTGATGAGACCGTTCTGGACGCGCGGATGGCATTGGCCGACCTGCCTCCTCCCGACCTGTTCATCCGTACCGGCGGAGAACATCGGATCAGCAATTTCCTGCTTTGGCAACTGGCCTATACCGAATTGTGGTTCACCGAAAAACTCTGGCCGGAGCTGGACACGGAAGCCTTACAGCACGCATTGGACGATTACGCCCATCGCGAACGCCGCTATGGCCTGACCAGCGCACAGATTCTGGAGAAGAGTGCATGACCCGTATCCGTGTACTCATGGCGCTGATCATGGCGCCGGTCGCGATTGCCGCGATCTTACTGCTCCCCACATCCTGGCTGTCGCCATTAGCGGCGATCGTATTGCTGATCGGCCTCTGGGAATGGCTGAAACTGGCCGGTGTTCAGGATAGCCTGTCGCGAACCGTACTGCTGTTGCTGAATCTGCTGTTGATGGTGCTGCTGGTTTGGGCATCGCGTACCGAGGAGAGTGGATTCTCTCCGGTTCTGTTCCAGATCACCTCTCTGATCGGCGTCGGCTGGTGGGGAATATCGTTGATCTGGCTGAAGCTCTTCAAAGCCACCGCGAACGATGGGCGTTTGGTACGCGCCGCCAAGCTCGCCGCTGGCACATTGGCGATCGTTCCCGCCTGGTGCGCTTTGTGTCTGCTGCATTCCGATAATTTTTCCTCCGCCCCCACCCCCGGCTCCCATTTCAATGCGCACCTTTGGTTACTGAGCGCATTGATGATCGTCTGGGCGGCCGATTCCGGCGCCTATTTCGCCGGACGCCATTTTGGCAAGCGCAAGCTGGCGCCGATCATCAGCCCCAATAAGACCGTTGAAGGCGCCATCGGCGGGATCCTCGCCGGTATCGTCATTGTTCTGCCGTTCGGTTGGGGACTCGGCATTCCATCTGCCCAATGGCCCATCCTGATGCTGGTTGCACTGATCACCGTCCTCGCCTCGATCGTCGGTGACCTGTTCGAAAGCCTGTTGAAGCGCCATGCCGATGCCAAAGACTCTGGAGCACTGATCCCCGGACATGGCGGCATGCTGGACCGGATCGACAGCTTACTGGCCGCGCTGCCGATCTTTCTGTTGAGCAAAGAGATCAGCGGCCTTTGAGCATAATGAACAGCGCATCGACCATTCGTAATATCGCCGTATTCGGCGCCACCGGCTCCATCGGGACATCGGCACTGGACGTCATCGCCCGTCATCCCGAGCGCTATCGCGCCAGTATTCTGTCCGCCGGCAGTAATGTCGATGCATTGCTACGACTGTGTCTCGAACATCATCCGCAACACGCCATCATCGCCAATACAGATTGCTATCCAGCGCTGCGCGACGGGTTGCGCACCGCTGGCCTGGAAACGACACCCCATGCCGGTACCGGAGCATTGAACGCGGCGGCAGGCAGTTCCGATTGCGATACGGTCGTCGCCGCCATCGTCGGGGCCGCCGGCCTACCTTCCACCTTGGCGGCCGCGCAGGCGGGAAAGCGATTGCTGTTGGCCAATAAAGAGTCTTTGGTAATCGCCGGAGAACTGTTGATCGATGCGGCCAAAGCCAACCGCGCCGAAATCATCCCGATCGATAGCGAGCACAATGCGGTGTTTCAGTGTCTACGCTCCTGCGAGAATCCCCGCGATATCCGAAAAATCATTCTGACCGCCTCCGGCGGCCCATTTCGCGGCTGGACGCGGGCGCAGCTTGCGCACGTCACCCCGGCCCAAGCGCTGGCACACCCCAAATGGTCCATGGGGCCGAAGATATCGATCGACTCCGCAACGATGATGAACAAAGGTCTGGAAATCATCGAAGCCCACCATCTGTTCGGCATGTCCGAAGCAGACATCGACGTCGTCGTCCATCCGCAAAGCCTGGTGCATTCACTGGTGGAATTCATCGACGGTTCGACGCTTGCCCAACTCGGGCTGCCGGATATGAGAACCTCGCTGGCGGTCGGCCTGGGCTGGCCCGAACGCATCGATTCGGGCGTGG
>JAITWM010000213.1 GCA_031285265.1 Lysobacteraceae bacterium | reverse complement strand
TGAACCCCTGTGCGCGCAACTGCTCGAACAGCCGCTTTGCCGTCCACCGCTCACGGGCCGGACGGTGACTGTCGGTCCGCAGCCAGGCCGTCAAACGCTCCCGGTAAGCATCCAGCTTGCTGGCCCGTACCTGCTGCGAAAGGTCGAGACTGGTGCCATACGTGAAGGCGACGCAGTGACCAAGTCGGTCCTGGAGCCGGATCCAGCGACAGCCGACGCGATCACGGTTTATTTGCGTGAGCGGACGGCCGGTGTGCCACGCTGGCGAGCGAAACAAAAGGCAGGCCTCACGGCTGCAAAAGACACGACGCTGATCGGCATCGAGTGGAATGCTCTTACGTATGCGGGCCACACGATATGGAACGTGCATGCGGAACGCCAAGGTGGAGAATATGTGGGCGGGAGCAAACGGCGACCACGATCGGATTGGCTGATCAAACGGGACACGCACCCAGCATTAATCAGCGACGACGAAGCGGAGCGGCTGCTCGGACTCCTGGAACAGAAGACAAAGGACCGTGCAGCCAGGGCACCCGTGCAGCGCGATCGGGAATCTTCCGCCTTGCTTGGCGGCCTCTTGTATGCGCCGGACGGCGCAAAGTGGTGATCGGAAGGTGATCACTATCGATGTCATAAAGCTATGCAGTCGCGGTCGTTCCGGCAACCCTGCGCCGGGTTGCGGCCGAGGCGACCGACCTGGTCGGCCAGATCAGCCGGACGGTGGATCTCGCGGTCAAGCTTGCCGATCCGGCATCGGCGTTGCGTAAGGTCGACAAGCTTGAAAAGAAGCGGGCTGATGCTCTCCTGCGCCTGCAGGAGTTGCAGGTCGAGGCCGAGCGTGCGGCGTGGATCTCGAATGTCGGCGTCGCCGACGTGGCCAGGGCGCTGGCCAACCTGGTCGATGCGGCAAAAGAAACCGGCCGGAGCGATTGGCTCCGGCCGGTAGTTATTTCCGTCGTTGAACGCGTCGAGCTGGATCCTCGATCGCTGACGGGTAACATCTGCTACCGCGTCACAGACCCGGCTATGCCGGGGGTTAAGTTGGCATCCCCACGGGGATTCGAACCCCGGTTACCACCGTGAAAGGGTGGTGTCCTAGGCCTCTAGACGATGGGGACGTAGGACTGTCAGCTTCAAGCGAACCTGGAGCTCAAAACTGGTGGAGCCAGCCGGGATCGAACCGGCGACCTCTTGCATGCCATGCAAGCGCTCTCCCAGCTGAGCTATGGCCCCGTTATGCTGGAAAGGGCGGAATTGTAGCCATCCATTCCCAGAGGTGCAAGCTTTTTCGCATTTAACCCGGAATGACGCCCATGTTGCGAAAAGAGATGTCCTCGCCCCCCAGAACTGTGTCGATACGCCTTCCTGCTTCCTACAGCCGCAAATACTTTCCTCCCCGTACGCTTTCACCGCGAACGTTGTCTTCACCGGGTCAATAAGAAATACGGCAACAATACCAACGAAGCCACCGCAATGATGCCCAGCAGCATACACACCACAAAAAGCGGCCGAGCGTACAACAGACTTAGAAATGTCTCGGAATTTCCTTGCCGCCGAGCTTCCGCATGCTCTGCACGGATGCGATCACGTCGTTGCCGTTGATATTCATCCAGCAATTGCCTGGCGCGCGGATGATCCTCAGCATTCTTCAACCATATCCCGCCAGCGGAAATTCCGAACGGGCTGGGACGGGTCTCGTAGTAACCGATCTCTGCCGCATCCAGCATCGCACGCACGTCATCGGCTTCGTCCGCCGGTACATGGCGAAGATTGAATAGCATTTTACCCATGGATAGAGATGATAGACCGTTTTGCGTCTCCATTCGAAGCCGTCATGGATTCCGTACCATCAGCACGGCATCGCTCCAGCCTCCCACAGCAGTCATCCAACCATCATCCAAGCTCCCGGCGCCATTCATTCCATCGCCAGAAGCGCTAACGAACGATTCTTCACAGTCCATTCGGTGCCTCCAGGAACGAAACGCTCCCGCTGCCGTTCGGAGGTATCGAGCAATATCCGCCATCTGCCATTTACCGCAGACGGTAATCGAAACACCACATCCTGCGGCATACCATTGATCACCATCAACAAAGTGACATTGGCCGCCACCTGACGCAAACCGCTATGCGGCGCGCGCCCATCCAATTTCATCATCAGAGTGCGCGCACGCGCGTCGTGCCAGTCCGCATCGGTCATTTCGATCCCTTGAACAGTCAGCCAAGTAACATCCTTGATGCCCAGTTCTTCATCGAAAACACCGTCGAAAAAACGACTGCGCCGCAACAGCGGATAACGCTTGCGCAACATGATCAATCTTCGGATGAATTCCGTCAGATCGCGCGTCTGGTCCTGCACATCCCAATCGATCCAGGTCAATTCATTATCCTGACAATAGGCGTTGTTGTTCCCGGACTGGCTGCGTCCAAACTCATCTCCGGCCAGCAACATCGGCGTGCCTAGCGACAAGAGCAGCGTTGCCAGAAAATTCCGCTGCTGCCGTCGCCGCAACGCGTTGATCTCAGGATCTTCGGTCTCGCCTTCGACACCATAGTTGGCCGACAGATTGTGATTGGAGCCATCGCGACCTTGCTCGCCGTTGGCTTCATTATGTTTCTGCTCGTAACTGACCAGATCGTGCAAGGTAAAACCATCGTGCGCGGTGATGAAGTTGATCGAATTGGTCGGTCGACGGCCGCGCCGGTTGAAAAGATCCGCCGACCCGGTGATTCGAGTGGCCAACTCTGCCAACTGCCCGGTGTCGCCCCGCCAGAACGCTCGTACCGTATCGCGGAACCTATCGTTCCACTCCGACCATCCCGGCGGGAATCCTCCGACCTGATAGCCGCCAGGACCAATATCCCAAGGCTCGGCGATCAGCTTGACCTGGCTTAGCAGTGGATCTTGCCTGCAAGCATCGAGAAAGCTGCCACTGGGGTCAAATCCGTGCTGCTCCCGTCCCAGAATGGTCGCCAGATCGAAGCGGAAGCCATCCACGTGCATTTCCATCACCCAATAGCGCAAGGAATCGTTAACCATGCGCAACGCACCGACATTGGTCAATTTGAAAGTATTGCCGGTACCCGTGTCGTTGACGTAATAACGCCGGTTCTCGGCCAGACGGTAATAGCTGGCATTGTCGATGCCGCGAAACGATAACGTCGGCCCCAGTTCATTGCCTTCCGCCGTATGGTTGTAGACGACATCCAGCAATACTTCCAATCCGGCATGGTGCAGGTGCGCGATCATCTGTTTGAACTCGGACACCGACTGCGTTGCCATGTAACCGGAATGCGGAGCGAAAAACCCGATCGTGTTGTAACCCCAATAATTACGCAATCCGCGATTCAACAAATACTGGTCGTCGACAAACGCATGCACCGGCAGCAGTTCCACCGTAGTGACGCCGAGCCTGCAGATATGCTCGACCAACTCATCGACCATCATTCCAGAGAACGTTCCGCGCCACTCCGCCGGCACGGCCGGATGGCGCATGCTCATCCCTCGGACATGCGCTTCATAGATGATGGTCCTGTCCCATGGATGCTGTGGACGGCGGTCATCGCCCCAGGTGAATGCAGGATCGATGACCGCGCACTTCGGCATGAAGCTGGCGCTATCGCGACGATCAAAGCTCAAATCCGCATCCCTGTGTCCGAGCGTATAGCCGAATATCGGCGGCGACCATTTCAATTGCCCGACGATCTGTTTGGCGTAAGGATCCAACAGGAGCTTGTTCGGATTGAAACGGTGTCCGGCATCGGGCTGATAAGGCCCATGAACACGATACCCGTACAACTGTCCCGGACGTGCGTCCGGCAGATAGCCATGCCAGATTTCATCGGTGTATTCCGGTAAGGTGATCCGCTCGTTCTCACGTCCGCGTTCATCGAACAAACACAGTTCCACCTTGGTGGCGTTGACCGAATACAGAGCAAAATTGACTCCTAATCCGTCCCAGGTCGCTCCCAACGGGAATGGAAGTCCTTCGCGAATTCTGGAACGCCGAACGAGCTTACGTGTCATGAATGTAATCCTCTACAAATTTGACAACAGCAAAACAGGCGACCTACAGACATCGGGCCGAAACCGCTTTTCCAAGTTCGTACTTACTCCAAACCGCATGAACGCATGCACGGTTCTCAGGCGACAATACGCCCAGCGCGCAACCGACGCCGCCTGCCATATTTCCTGGCAAGACGGACAATGCGGCTACGCGCCTTTGTCATCTTCGAGAATTGGAACTACTCCATCCGTACACTGCCCGGCAGCAAGGATTTCTGCTTCGACCAAGCGCTCGGCCATGGCCCAATGCCGCGCCGAATGCCCGTCGGGCCGCCCTTCCGCTTCCCATATTTCACGCGCCAATTCTTGTATGCGTTGTTGTCTTACCAATTCGTCCACGTAATTTTGATATCGATGTTGTGCCGTAATCAGGAAAAGGAACTCAAGACCGCCACCGGACAATCCCGAAATACCTCAGACAAATACAACCGCCCGCCACATGATGCATGATCGCGCCCCTCCAGAACATGCCAATAATGCGAATCGGGCGCCAATATGGCGGTATTACCCCATGACAATACCCTCGGCAGGTGCGATTTACATTGATTCAATAATACTGAACACAATCGCGGTACGATCACAGTCACTGCACGTCCCTCATATTGCCGACGAAAGGCTAGCAGGTGTCCGGCAAAATCGCCGATACCGGCCAACGGCTGGTGATCGCCTTTCGTAAAAAGCGATGCTTCCGTACGGCGCAACTGTAACAGTTGCGCCGTCAAATGCGCCTTGACTCGACCATCGCGCCATTGTGTCAACAATTGCGTCCACGTGACATCCTCCCGCAACCATGCCTGGTACCGCCGATAATCCACCGGCTGACACCCATCGGCATCGCGAAGAGACAAATCCCAGTCTTCGGTACCTTCATAGAACACGGGAACGCCTGGAACGGTCGAGCGCAAAACCACCTGTGCCAGCCCATTGAGCGCCCCTGCCGGACCGATGGATGCCGCCGCCCGCGCCAATATCCGCCGCACTTCCGCGCCTTCAGGCTCAATCAATATCGCAGCAATCAAAGCGTGTGCGCATTGCTCGTAATCGTAGTTAGGATCGGCCTGGCAAGTTCGCAAGCCTGCCCGGCGAAGTGCGGCGATCTGCCAGGCGGCGGCACGTTCGGCAAACATGCGCAAGCCCGTCTTGTCTTCGCAATTCAACCACAACGGCCAAGCTGCGACCAATAACTGCCATAGCATCAGGACATCGCCGGGCGCCGGGCTGCCGCCATAAAGCCACGGACAACATCCAACCGCACGTTCGGAGAGCTCAGCGACTTTTCGCCGCCACCATTCGGCTCGTTCGCTCAGTACGGCCAGTCTGGCGCGGACATCTTCACCATAACGGCAATCCCATGTAGCTGTTGCCAACAAAGCCTGCGGGTATTGCTCACGGCGACGTAAACACGCACCGTGAAACCGTTCCACCGATAACGCAAAACGATCCGGGCGGCCGCCAGCATCGTTACGTGACAGCAGTACCCCATAACGATGGCGTGCCATGTCGACCGACCGGCCGTTCGGCACAGCGCAAAGCAGTTCGGTACGCGCTTTGGCCTCCTCTTCAAGAAAATCGCCGCTACGGCCGCTGGCGCTCCGCCAAAGCTCGGCTAACGGCGCTTCGCCGACGGGATCATGCAATACTGCTCCCGCATGATCCATGAAGTCATAACCCATGCCGCCATCGTAGCTTCCATTCGCGAATACGGATTCGTCCGGCGCCGACGTCCTACCGGCATGTAACAGGATTCTACGGCCGTGAGTATGTTCGATCTGATTCAGACAGCCGCGCAGTTGCCTCAGGTACGCGCCAGGGTCAGCCAGGTGATCGATATGGGCCACTTGCAGCCCATCCAAAATCCCTTCAACAGTCAGCCGTAACGGCAATGCATGCATCGCCGCGAATACCTCCGGCTGCTCCACGCGCAACGCCACCCATGCTCCATCGCCAGGAAAACGACGATAGTTATGCAGATCGTCCGCCTGCCGCCCAGCCAGCCGATAGCACTGCCGTTCAAGCAAACGGTGCAAATCGTCGCTGTTCTCCGCCGCCACCGCCAGGCCTGTCGTCCAATCCTGACAACCGGTATTTCCTTCCGGCGTGTCACCATCATTCAACCGTAGTGGAAAACAGTGCTCGCCATACCATAACCGTGCCACGCCTCCATCGGCCACGGTCACAGTCAACATACCCTCTTGCAATGCTTGCGCATAAGGGCGATCCAACACCGGCAGCCATACCTTGCCGCCGCATGCCGAATCGCACCAATCGATGTCGAACCAGTCGTGATAACGGCTGCGCCGGCCATGCAACAGCAGATCCCACCACCAGGCATTGCAGGAATGCGCGGCCATATGGCTTGGCACAATCTCCAGAACCAGCCCTATACCCCAAGCGTATGCCTGCTCCGCCAAGTGCCGGAATCCATCCTCACCGCCCAATTCCGGATCGATCACGCCCGAATCGATCGTATCGTATCCCCATGTCGAACCAGGCACCGTCGCACTGATAGGTGACAGGCACAAATGACCAGCGCCCAGGTCGGCATAGTACGGTAACCGCTCGGCGGCATCGTACAGAGTAAAACCAGCATGCAACTGCAACCGCGCTGCCGCATGCAATGGCATCATGCCTCCGTTTCTCCACGGCTTTCGGCAAAAGCAGAGAAATGTTGCGTCAACATGGTCTCGGAAATCGGCTCGGGTAAACGCTGACGCCAATTAGGATGTTGATCGACGGTACCGGGGAAATTCGGTTGTTCTTCAATTTCCAATGCATCTTCGATTGGCAACAACGCCAAGGGCGACGGACCGCGCGAAACAAATCGCAACCAATCGTCCAGAGCAGTTCCATCTCCACCCAGAGTCGATGCCACACGATCCTGTAGCTGGGTCACATCCGCGTGGCGATTTTTCAAAGAAGCTTCCCCCAGACCCAAGCGTGCACGCCAAAGCATGTCCAACCCTTTGCGCCAACCGACCAATGTCGGCAAATCATGCGTCGTCGTCGTTGCCACGGCATCGTGTCGCCAGTGATCCAAAGACAAAAATGCACCATCGTGACCGCGCGCAAATAACAACACGTCGATCCCGAGTACTCCCCAATGCGACAGTTCGTCACGCAATCCCGCCGGCACGACACCCAAGTCTTCGCCAATGACGATGGCTCGATGCCGCCAGGATTCCAACGCCAACAGCTGTATCAGTTGGCGAAATGGATAGCGAAGGTAAACTCCGTCGGCCGATGCCCCGCCTGCGGGTACCGTCCACAATCGCAAGAATCCGAGAATATGATCGATGCGCACACCGCCGCGATCACGCATGACGGCTCGCAACAATTGAATAAAAGGCGCAAAGCCTTCACGAATCAGGCCAACGGGTGAATAAGTGCCGATTCCCCAGGTCTGCCCCTGCGGATTGAACGCATCCGGGGGAGCGCCCAGAGTCACCCCCGGCAATACGGCTTGCCGCCACGCGGATGCCTCTGCACCCGCCGGATCGAAACCCACCGCCAAATCCGCAATCAACCCGAAGGCCATGCCTGCCTCGCAGGCCTGCTTCTGCGCCTCCGACCAGCTGCGCGCGGCAAGCCATTGCGCAAAACATTGCAAATCAACTGCAGTCTCGTTCTTGTCGCCCCTGTCGGCGGCAGCATGACGCGCATAATGCCGCAATCTCTCACCACCCATTTGATGGAATCGGGCATAGTCCTCGCGCAAGTGCGCGGACGCAAACTCAAAACGCCGATGCAATCGCTTGAGCCAAGCCCATTTGACACGCGTACTGCGTTGCCAATCGATCAACGGCGCAGCGTGCAGCGCTTCGAACTCGGCCGAAACACCTGCCTCGGCCAGTGCCGCATCGGCCTCCTCTTTTCCCAGGACCAAAGCCGGAGCGGCATATAACGGCTCCAGGAAACGACGGTCGCTGGGATAGTAGGGGCTGTAATGTCCGAACGACGGCCGTGATGCATGCACCGGACTCAAACCGAGAATATCTCCACCAGCACCGGCGATACGGCACGCCCATCGCGCAACCGCACCAGCATCACCGATACCTGCATCCCGCTCTTCGCGTGCGGAATAAACCTGTAATCCGACTCCCCAACGCCGCGCACCATCGCCGCATCGATCAGCAATCCCATAACAACGCGGCGGCGCCACTGCTATGGAAACCGGATCCTGCCCACGGCATAACAACGTGTAATACCCGAATGCGGAAATTCCAGAGACACGGCCGTCCGTATCCAAGCGTCCTTCAATGCACTCCCCTGATTCGTCATAAAGCTGATAGTGCGCACCCGGCTCGCCATTCACTATGACCGGCTCGCCAACTGTCACGATACATAACTGTGGCGTTCCCTTCGCGCATTCCCGCAATCGCCGCAGACTATCACTGCATGCCGCATCATTGTTGGCCGGAAAATCCAGTGCCTCCAGTACTTCGCGTAATGTGGTTGGAGCCACCCGATGCGCTTTACCTGCTATATCCACCCAATCGACCAGTAGTCCAGCCGCTTCAGCCAACTCATATAAAACTGCATCACTCATGCGGCTTCCCCGATCGATGCTTTCCAAAACCCACGAACGACGCATTATCCATCAAAGTATATTTCCAGCCGATATCGTATGCCGGCAACAGCGGCACCGCTTACCAACCACCGGAATCGACTTGCTGACGCCGGGCCGATCCATATCGCAAGCTACTATCATGCGCTCCGGCGCACGAATGCGCACCGCACGCCACCTTGGGATATATCGCCGGCCTCCGATAGACCTCCCAATAGCCAAACACCGAGCCCGTATATGCGGCAGCATGCCGGCATACCCCTGTTCACCGAATGCATTCGTGTGGATCACGGTGGCTTACCATAACGGCAGAACATCACGCCTCATCGTTACAGATATCCAGATGCAATCCGTGCGGCATTGCCCCGCCGCGCCGGCAAGCACTCGGCATGACCGAACACGATCCACCGTCTTCGATACCAGAATCGAATCGTTCGTCTTTCTCGAAGGTTTCGAAAATATCGAATCCGTCCTCAGAAACTGCCGCTGGAAAGCCTTCGCCGCGCCATCGAAAATCTCGTATACACCTCCGGCCGCCACGATCCTGTATTTGATGCCGGTGTTCTCCACCCGGCACCTGCCGCTATTCACCGACGGAATCGTGTCTGTCCATCGTCTACAGACGCCATGGCCAACCGAATACCGGAGGCATGCGCATGCGTAACCTTATCAGTCTTCCATCTGCAACCAGACCGTTGCCAAAGGCGGCAATGTCAACGCCAACGATTGCCCGTGCCCATGCATCGGCACCGGCTCCGTATACAGTCCGCCATTGTTGCCCACATTGGAACCACCATAGAAGCTGCTATCGCTATTACAGATTTCCCGCCAGCATCCCGAACGAGGGACGCCGACCCGATACCCATACCGCGGCATCGGCGTGAAATTACTGACCGACAGAATCGGCTTCGCGCCGCCCTGACAATCATGGCGGATAAAAGCGAATACGCTGTTGGCGGAATCGTCACCGACACTCCATTCAAATCCTTCGCTGACGCGATCGCACCGATACAGTGCCGGCTGTGTCTGCAACTGACGATTGAGATCGCCAACCAGACGCATCAATCCACGATGCTGCTCGACCTCCAATAGCGCCCAATCCAGTTCACCGTCGTGATCCCACTCGCGCCACTGTCCAAACTCGCCCCCCATGAACAACAGTTTGCTGCCTGGGTGTGCCCACATGAACGCCAGATACGCGCGCAGATTGGCCAAACGCTGCCACATATCTCCCGGCATCTTCGACAATAGCGATTTCTTGCCGTACACGACCTCATCGTGCGAGAGCGGCAGCACAAATCGCTCGGAAAAGGCATACACCAAGCCGAACGTCATCTCGCTGTGATGGTATTTACGATAAATCGGATCGCGTTCTATGTAGCACAGCGTATCGTGCATCCAGCCCATGTTCCATTTGTGGCTGAACCCCAATCCACCGTACTCGATCGGCACGGTGACACCCGGCCAAGCAGTAGACTCCTCGGCAATCATCATCACTCCGGGGAAACGCCATGCAATCTCACCATTGAGCCGCTTGAGGAATGCCACTGCTTCCAAATTCTCTCGTCCGCCGTAGACATTCGGCACCCACTCGCCTTCCGAACGGCTATAGTCGCGGTACAGCATCGATGCCACCGCATCCACACGCAGACCGTCCACGTGATAGCGCTCGATCCATTCCAGTGCGCTGCCGATCAAATAGGCTGCCACTTCGTTGCGGCCGTAGTTATAAATCATCGTATGCCAATCGTGATGAAACCCCTCGCGCGGATCCATGTGCTCATAGAGTGCGGTCCCATCGAATCGCTGCAAACCGTGTTCATCATTCGGGAAATGCGCGCTGACCCAATCCACGATCACACCGATACCCGCCTGATGGCATGCATCGACAAAACGCGCAAACCCTTCCGGGGAACCGTAGCGCGACGTAGGCGCGTACAAACCCAACGGCTGATATCCCCATGAACCACCAAAGGGATATTCGGTCACCGGCATCAGTTCGACATGAGTAAATCCCAGTTCCAGAAGATAAGGAATCAACTGCGCCGTCAGCCCGTCCCAATCCAGCAATCGCCCGAACTCATCGCGCCGCCACGAGCCGGCATGCAGCTCGTATATCGACATTGGCCCGATCATATCGGCATGTTTGCCGCGACGTTCGATCCACTCCGCATCGTTCCATTCAAACTGTTCTTTCAAGGGCACGATCGATGCCGTCGCCGGGGGACACTCTGCCTGACGCGCCAAAGGATCAGCTTTATGCGGCAAACGACGTCCATCTCCAGCGACAATCTCGTATTTGTAGCGTGCGCCACCTACGACTCCCGGCAGAAAAATCTCCCAGACACCGGCACTATGCCGCAAACGCATTGGGAAGCGGCGCCCATCCCAGCCATTGAAATCTCCGACTACCGATACGCGTCTGGCATTGGGCGCCCATACCGCGAAACGCACCCCGGACACACCATCCATTTCCGCGTGATGCGCCCCCAGAGCATGTTGTAATGACCTGCCATCGCCATTGACGATGCCCTGCAACTGATCTTCATGCAGGATCGGGCCGAAGGCATAAGCATCCTCAACTTCTTCGACGGCATTCGGCCATAGGATACGCAAACGATACGCAGGCCGGACCGGAAGCGCTGCTTCGAAGACACCGCCTGGATGCACCTTGCGCATCGACGTGATGACAGCGCCGTCCGCATTCACCAAATGCACTTCGTCGGCTCCCGGAGCAAGCGCCCGGACCCGCACCATCCCATCCGATGCTGCATGCGGACCCAACAAAGCAAAAGGATCGATACATTCACCATCCAGCAACGGCTGCCACTGCCTGCTGTCTTCCGTCATTTCCGATACCGGCGCATCCAATACCGGCACCACCGCACCCGAAGATACAGCTCGTTTTTTCCTGTTCCCGCTCTTTGCGTCACTAGTTTTTTTCATGCCACTGCACGCTCGTACAATGCCCGATATTCACGCCCGGCCAGATCCCATCCACTCGGCCTGAGCATCGCTGCACGCCGCATCGCGTTCAAAAGTTTAGGTAATCGAAATACACGGAATGCGCGTTGCAGACAATGACGCAATGCGTCAGCCGATGCGCCTTGGAACAGAAAACCGGTGACGCCGTCATCCACCGTATCGATCAGGCCGCCCGTCGCATGCGCAACCGGCAAACTGCCGAAACGCTGTGCATACATCTGACTCAAACCACAGGGCTCGAACCGGGATGGCATCAGTAGAAAATCGGAACCGGCGAACATACGGCGGGCCAGACTCTCATCGAACCCGACATAAACACCGACATGCCCCGGATAACGCCAACTGAGTTCAGATACGGCGCGTTCCAGGCGCGGCTCGCCACCGCCGATCACGATGAGCTGCCCTCCCGCCGCCGCGAGTTGTGGG
>JAITWM010000097.1 GCA_031285265.1 Lysobacteraceae bacterium | reverse complement strand
CGCGCACTGGCATCGGCACGGACATTGAAACCGATCATCGAAGCTTTGGTAGTGACGGCCACATTGGCATCGGATTCGGTAATTCCACCAACGCCGGAGCTGAGCACATTGATCTTGATCTGATCGTTGGACAACGCGGTCAACGCCTGCTTCAGCGCCTCCGCCGAACCTTGCACATCCGCCTTGACGACCAGATTGAGCACCTGCTGCTCCGCATCATGGCCCATTTGCGCCATGATATCCTCCATCCGATTGCCGACTTGCTTGACAAGCCGCGATTCACGGCGTTTGGCTTCGCGCTGCTGCGCCACGTCCTTGGCCAAGCGTTCGTCCTTGACGACGACGAAGTCATCACCTGCATCCGGCACTCCGGATAAGCCCAATATCTGTACGGGAATCGATGGTCCGGCACTGGCCGACTGCCCGCCTGTTTCATTGAACAACGCGCGCACGCGGCCATATTGAATGCCGCAGACCAAATAATCACCTTTGTTCAAGACACCCTGTTGCACCAGCACTGTCGCCACCGGACCGCGCCCCTTGTCCAAGGCGGACTCGATGACCACTCCCGAGGCATGTCCGGTATGCACTGCGATAAGTTCGAGCACCTCGGCCTGCAACAAAATCGCATCCAGCAAATCGTCGATGCCTTGACCCGTCTTTGCGGAAATCTCGACCATTTGCGTCTCACCGCCGAAATCTTCCGCAACGACCCCTTCGGCCAACAGCTCGTTCTTGACACGCAATGGATCAGCGTCCGATTTGTCGATCTTATTGACCGCCACGATCAGCGGCACACTGGCCGCCTTCGCATGCTGAATGGCCTCCTTGGTCTGCGGCATCACGCCATCATCGGCGGCCACGACCAGCACCACGATATCCGTCAATTTGGCGCCGCGCGCGCGCATTGAAGTAAATGCGGCATGACCCGGCGTATCAAGAAAACTGACCACGCCTTTGGGGGTTTCTACATGATAGGCGCCGATATGCTGCGTGATTCCGCCCGCTTCAGCCTTGGCGACCTTGGTACGGCGAATATAATCCAGTAACGAAGTCTTGCCGTGGTCGACATGTCCCATGATCGTGACCACGGGCGGACGCGGCAATCTCTCGCCTTTTACATCCCCGACATAAGCCAGCAGCTCGCTCTCGGCATCATTGGATGATGTCCGCACCGCCTTGTGCCCCAGTTCCTCGGTCACTAACACGGCCGTATCATGATCAATGCTCTGAGTGATGGTAGCCATCACGCCCATCTTGAACAGCGCTTTAACGACATCGCCGCCTTTCAATGCCAGCTTCTGTGCGAGATCCGCAACAGTGACACTGTCGCCAATGGCGATTTCACGTACGACCGGCGCAGTCGGACGCTCGAACCCTCCCGAGCCACCGCTGCTGGAATGAGACTCGGTCCGGCGTGACTTGGATTTGGAGCGGTTCCCGGAACGCCGTGCTCGATCAGACGTCGACAAGTGCAACTGCCCGACAAAACGGTTGCCGCCGTCCTCGTCGTCACTCCCGCCGCCATCGTTGTTCGCATGAGGAGCGCGCCCTTTATTGCCATGCCGCACTCCACGGTGCTCGTCACTACGAGCCGGCTTATGAACCACCCGTGTGACACGCGGGGCCGATGCTTCCTCTTCCTCCTCCTTGGGAGTGGGAGGCGGAGCCGACCCTTCGACCCGTTTCCGCTCATCTTCCTCCAAACGCTGCCGCTCAGCCTCTTCTTCGCGCCGTTTGAGATCTAGTTCTTCAGCGCGCCGACGATCTTCCTCAGCCAACTTCTGCTGTTCGGCGAGATTACGCTGACGCGATTCTTCGAGCTTACGCATCGCTTCAATGCGCTCACCATCGACCGGCGGTTCTTCCGCACCGACCGCAGCGGCTTTGACGTAGGTACGTTTCTGCCGAACCTCGACATTGACGGTGGTCTTACTGCGCCCACCACCGATGGTCAACTCTTCGGTTTTACGGCGTTTAAGCGTGATTTTTTTCGGCGCCTCGATTTCTTCGGCCGGTTTACTGTTCTTGCCGTGGGCGCGACGCAGAAACCCGAGCAATCTCACTTTCTCGGTGCTGGTCACAACCTGATCCGGACCATCGAATTTCATACCGGCCTCAGCCAGTTGCTCCAACAGTTTATCGACTGGCGTATTGACCAGTTCGGCAAGTTTGCGGATGGTAGTTTGCTGCGACATTCGGATCCTGTGGTCTCGGGTATATATCCCCGAAATAATCGGGGCCGGTTTTAACGCCTACATTTTGCATCTGCCTGCGAATCGCCGGTGGCCGCTGGCTATTCACCGCGCTCAAGTCTGGCGATCTCTTCGGCGCGAGCGGCAAGAATCAATCCTGCGGCACGCGTTTCGTCCATGCCATCGATATCCAATATTTCATCAGCAGCCAATTCGGACAAATCCTCGCTGGTGCAGATACCCCGCTCGGCCAACGCATAAGCCGTGCTTTCATCCATTCCCGGTAACGCCAACAAGTCTTCAGCCGGTTGATTGTCGTGCAATCCCTCTTCGACCGCCAACGCATCATTGATCAAGGCATCGCGTGCGCGTGCGCGCAATTCCTCGACGATATCCTCATCGAACCCTTCCACCGCAAGCAATTCGCCGACAGGAACATAAGCGATTTCCTCAACGGTATTGAATCCTTCCGCCACTAGGATACCAGCGATTTCCTCATCAACCTCCAGCTTCTCCATGAACAAGCGCCGTGCCGCCACCTGTTCGGCCTCGCTCTTGGCCTGTACTTGCTCGGCAGTCATCACATTCAACTGCCAGCCTGTCAACCGGCTGGCAAGACGTACATTCTGCCCTCCCTTGCCGATGGCCTGCGCCAGCCGTTCTTCGGAGACTGCGAGATCCATCGAGTGCTTTTCTTCATCGACGATGATCGATTGCACTTCCGCCGGTGCCATCGCATTGATGACGAACTGCGCCGGATTGTCATTCCAAAGCACGATGTCCACGCGCTCGCCATTGAGCTCATTGGATACCGCCTGTACACGCGACCCACGCATACCGATACACGCACCGATCGGATCGGTACGACTATCGTGGGCGATCACCGCGATTTTCGCGCGATCTCCCGGATCACGTGCACATGCCTTGATCTCGACTAATCCCTGACCGACTTCGGGGACTTCCAGTTTGAACAGTTCGATCATGAACTCCGGCGCGGCACGGCTGATGAACAGTTGCGGGCCACGCGGCTCATTATGTACTTCACACAGGTATCCGCGCACGCGATCGCCCGCGCGCAGCACATCGCGTGGAATTGCTTTGTCCTTCGGGATAAAGGCCTCGGCGTTGCCGCCCAGGTCCACATAGACATTACCGCGTTCGACACGCTTGACCACGCCGGTCACCAGTTCTCCAACACGGTCTTTCCACGCATCGACAACCTGCTGGCGTTCCGCCTCACGGACGCGCTGAACGATGACCTGCTTCGCCGCTTGCGCGGCAATACGGCCGAACCCGGGATTTTCTATCTGCTCTTCGATATAGTCGCCTACTTCCACGCCATCGACTTCATCGACCGCATCCATCAGCCGAATTTGCCGATACGGCGATTCCATGACGACATCATCGGCTACGACCTCCCAACGGCGGAACGTCTCGTAGCTCCCGTCTTTGGAGTCGATACTGACCCGTACCGACACATCCTGATCGGCATAACGTTTCTTGGCCGCAGAAGCCAGCGCAGCCTCAATTGCTTCGAAGATAACTTCTCGCGGCACCCCTTTTTCATTGGCCACCGCATCGACTACCAGCAGAAGTTCCTTGCTCATCTCATCACTCCGCATGCGGTTCGCAAGTGCGAACCACCGGTTTATTGGAACGTTGTTTATCGGATTTTCCGACCCCGGCCTGCTTTTTTTGACCAGGTTTCAATTTATTCGACACC
>JAITWM010000045.1 GCA_031285265.1 Lysobacteraceae bacterium | reverse complement strand
GAATACCTGGCGATCGGTGGCCGCTATACCGTCAATGGTTTTGACGGTGAAGTCACCTTGAGCGGCGAGCAAGGCGGTTACTGGCGTAATAGTCTGACATTGCCACTGCACCCGTCTTTTATGCCCTATGCCGGTATCGATCTGGGTCATATCAGCCGCGCGCCAGAACGCGGCATTGCCGGCGGCACGTTGGCTGGCGGTTATCTCGGCGTTCGCGGCCGCGCTGCTGACGCCCTGACTTGGGATGCCTTCGTCGGCTGGCCGCTGGATGCACCGCGTGAGTTCAAACGACAAACCGACGCTCGCACGTATGGTTTCCGCGTGGCGTATTTATTCTAAAACGGAGAGGCATGGAGGCTTGGAGCCGACGGCTCCTTGCCTCGGCCTCGGGCGATCTCTCATGCCATCGTATGGCCCCGTTGGAACAATCTCCCGGCTTCTTCCAGTAGGTGGATTACGCCTCCGCAGGCGTCTTCAACCGGTAATCCTTCGCTGGGCGCGTATTGAACGGCGATGCCGAGGATGCGGATGAGGGCGACGGCTTGAGTCAGTCGCAACGAGGCGGTTTCGTCGTGTCGCGCGGGCACAGAGGATGGATTTTCGGATACGCTTGCACTTGCCATGATCTCGACTCCAAAGTAGTCGGGTTGTGGAAGGCGTGGCCGGGTGCGTCAACACCCGGTCGCGCCGCTTTTTCCGGCGTAGGCGCCGGAGGTTGCCACCACACTGCGAGGAACGTCGCGCACAGTCAACGATGGCGGCTTAGCGTTCGATATAAAAGATAGTCTACAGCTTTAAGGTATTTGGCAGATCTAGTAGCTGGACGGAAGTGCAGCAGAGCAACCTAAGATAAGCGGAACAACTATCACGAGCACGCACATCATGAAAGCACGTTATTCAAGACGCCGCAGCGACGGTAGTATCGAATATTTTGAGTCCTGGCAAGAGATGCTCGCATCAGGAGCAGCTATGCGTGACACATCATTAGAATGCGCCAAAATGGCTTGCAAAAAAGAGACGGAGGCCAAGTACGCTGCGCTAATACAGGCTCATGACCTATTGGTTGGTGGTCTATATATTTATTACACACACATTCGTCAAAAACGACGGTCACAAGCCATGATTGCGGAGGAGTTGCTTTCTGCGGCCTTCATCACTGGAATTTCCGAATGCATGCGATCTACGGTTGAAGGTATGTATGTGCAAGCCATGACGCTCATTCGTCAGGAGGTGGAAACGCTAGCTCACATAGAGAAAACTTCTTCGGAAGACTACCCGGAGTTATTAAAAAAACATATTTCTGAGCCAAACAGAAAATTTGTAAAAAATGTCAAGAATATGAAAAACCTCCGCGTGGGTTCACTGCGGGAAAAATACGACTATTTTTCCAAGATAGCACATAGTGCAGACATAGACGCATTGGGGAATATTTTTGGAGAAATAGTAGCTAAAGCCGATGGACAGTCTGATAAAGTAATTCATCATATTCCTATCTTTCGTACTGATATCGCAAAGCTGTGCCTCAGTTGCCACATGCTTTCAGTAATTCATTTCTGCTGCCTGAAGCGTGAAAAGGATGATTCGTTAGTAGAAAGCTCAGATCCATTGTTTGGTATTCACGATTCAATGGTTAAAGCAATTGAACATGCTTTGTCGGCCCTTGTAGAAGCAGGTTGTGTTGAAATTGAGTCCGGCGGCTGATTGAATATTCAATCTCATTTTATTTTTCATGCTAATGAATGAAGTTTAGGTTGTCCAATCGGCGCAGATATCAAATGGTACTCAACTTTTCTACGACGTATTCTGAGTTTTATCTTGAAAGGCGATATCCCGTGATGTATACATTGCCGCCACCGTAAGCGGGTGTTTTGTTCAGCGATGCAAACAGCTCCCTGGCAACCAGGGGGATTTGGATTTGATTGGTGCCGCTTGGAGAAATCACGCTCGCCCACTGCGTGCCGGATAGGGCGCCTATTGTCATCATGACATCGGTTTCATTGTTTCCCATATGCAGCGTCGCGGTGGCTTCAATTGCGGTCACGGGGACGACATGGGATAAATCGATTCGTGTTTCGGCGATGGTATTTTTGGCGCTTAGTACCTGGAACGGTGCGCGCTGGGGATCCGGGGTGGGGATATAGCGGACGATCCCGTTATCCTGCCGGAATCTAATCAACGCGCTGTTTTCGTCGGTGAGCAGTGATCCCAGATAACGGCGCGAGTTATCGTTCCCTTTGATCCATGTGTTTCCAAAATAGTGGATTGGTTCTGTTGTCGAGATCTCGATATTTGGATCTGGGGTGAGGTATAGGTGACGAAAACTTGATGGGGGAAGCGATAGTCCGCTTTGGGATATGGGCTGATCGACATTGACGATGAAGCCTGGTTCGGGGATCAGAGCGCTGCCGCTTGAGACCAGGATTGAGTTTGCGCTCGTCCATTTGGGTTCGACGCCCCAAATACTGCCGCCTCCGGTCCAGAAGCGGGCGGCCGCGGCGGCGCTTTCTGGGGATTGAGTTGGTAAATTCGAGATGAGTACATCTGACATGGCATTACTCCGACATAATGGATCGGCCCTCGAGCGTCATGATCCGGCGACCGTCGCCGGTGACTAGATGCGGTGTGCGGTATAGCAGCGTGTGCTGCAATGCGTGCCAACTCCGCAACGCATCGCGGATCGTTTCGACTTCGATACGAATCATGCGTCCGGCCCATTGCGCGGAAGGTTTCCATTGCGCCTGCATGCCGGTAATCGCTGTTTGTTCATTGACCAATACGTCATCGATATGCCATCGCACCGTATAGGTCGTGCCGGGTTCGGGGCCGATATCCGATAGTGTGGTATCGATCCACTGATCGGCCTGTAGAACACGATCGCGGTGCGACCAGGTCACCGTGATGGTTCCGGATACGCTGCTTGGGTAAAGCTCGCCATTGATATGCAGATTGGCAGGTGGATACGGTCTTGCGGCACGGCGGGCCATGGTGATGGTATCGACCGGTGCGGCTTCTAAGGTTAATTGCTGTGCTGGGGTTCGGGTGAGCAGTTTGGCGCTCACGCGTTCTCCGGCGGCGTATTCGCGCTGATCGGCACCTTCGAACCCGTCGAAGAACCATAGGCGCGTTCCAGCAGCGTGTGCGACTGGAACGGTATCGGCGCAGCCGCGCCCGAGAATCACGGTACCGGTTTCCGGATTGAGGGCATCCACGCGGACGATTTCGTCTTCCCACAGGGCGGCCGATCCGGGCGTCACGGAAGCGAGGTCGATCCTGGCAGTGAGCCGACACTGCGTGTCGAGCGGTCCGGCGGTCTCAACGGCTTGGGCGGTGGGGCACCATTCGAAGACATCGCTCACTCGCGTTTCGAACTCCTCGCCAGGCGCGGCGGTGGCCAGCGCATAATCGAGTGCCATGCCGGTCGGTCGCGCGCCGACCGTGAGCAGATACCCTGCATCAAGCGGGAGCCGTTCGCGCGTGACGGCATCGAGGACGGTGTAGGGGGCTTCGAACACGCATCGATAAGGTGCGGGCATCGGGGTATAGGAGGGCGGTTGCCACAACACCGGCGGCGCTTGCACATAGGTGGTATCGGCCATTCTGGCCGCATCCTGGAGCGCGGTGACTTGGATCTGGCCTCGGGTTAGCGTGCCGCGATCGATGTCGGCGACCAGGCACACCATGTCGGTGATGCCTTCTTCGGGGCATTGCAAGCGGAAGGGACGTCCGGCGCGCAAGGCGAATGCTCGACGATTGAGCGTCAAGCGGATGCGGGCCACCGGGGTGGCGCGGCTGTGCAGCTCGCGCGCGGCCACGCGCAAGGCGAGCGATTCGGTCGGGATTTCGCGCATCGTCAAGGTTTCGGCGTGGACGCCGCCGGCCGAGCGGATGGCGGCCAGGGCGCGTACCGGCCCGGTGGTCCGGTTGGCTTTGACAATCGGATCGAACCATTCCACGGTAATTTGGTTAGTCGCCTCCGTGGGGGTGCTGGGTTCGATCTCGATCTCGATGATGTCGTCGGACGTGACCACTGCCAGCGTGTCGATCGCCTCGTCGTCGCGGATCAGATCGAGGCGATACAGGCCATCGCGTGGGTCCTGCTGCAAGACCGCGCCGATGATATTGATGGTGTGTTGTTGAAACGCCACCAGATCCGAGGCGCTGGATCCGCGGTAGATTGCACATAGACCGAAGCCTTCGGCGTAGAGCCGGTCCGCCGTAGCGCGCCAAGCGGCCTCGTTGATCATCGTGCGCGGCTCGCCTTGTCCGCGATGGCGATCGGTCAGCGTCTGGTACAGCAGGTGGGCGGGGTTGATTGCGTGGATGGCGCCATTGGCCAGGGGAATCGTGGCGCGCTCGGGATACCAGACCTCGCCATCCCAGCCGCGGAGGATTCTGCGTAATTTGAAGGCCCAGGGTTTGGGGTAGGGATTGTTCGCGCCAATTTTCCCGCCGCGGAACACGCCGGTGGCCAGCCCGCGATGGGCCGATTGCGGTGCTCCAAAGATCCGCATTAGGTAATCGTTTGGCTGCTGTGTTTGCTCGCCAAACATGACATCAAACTCACCATCGATGCCGCCTTCGCCTTTTTTTCCGCCCCAGAGTTCGGATGCGCGGATGCGGATGCGGCCGCTGTGGGTTTGATGTCCGGCCCAGGCGGTGCGGTCGCCGCCGCGGATTTCGGTCAAAGCGTCGATGGGGCCGTGGCACCAGCCAAAATGAAGTCCCAGCCGATACCAGTAGCCGACGGTTTGTTTTTTACTGCCGCCCACGCACCTTCTCCTGGGCCTTGGCGTGTGCGATCAGGCGTAATGCCAGGGCATCGTCGGTGGCTTCCAGGATCGCAGCATCGATGCCCGAGCGCACGAAGGCGGACCAGTCCAAGCCGTGACGATGGAACCATTGGCGCGCACCGGAAAGACAAAAGGGAACGGCGCGCAAATGGGTAACGGTGATGTTCATTTCTTACTTTTTTCTCGAATGGGATCGCGTCCGGCTTCGCGGTAGGTGAGGATCTGGGCGTCGTCGACCCAGACGTCTCCAAAAATCCAGGGCACGGGGGTGCCTTCTTCTACCGTTGGAATTTCGGTTTTGACCGGTTCGGGGGTTTTCGGGCGTGGCGTCAGGGCGCGGGTCAGCAATGCTGATGCCACCAGGATCAGGAGCCGGGCTTGCCAGAGCATGAGGGGTTACCAGAGAGGATGGCCGTCGAAGGGACTGCGGGTGGGCAGCCAGGGAATGCCGCCGTAGTTGTTCTGGTTGCCGAAATACTCGGCGCAGTCGATGAAGGTTTGCGCACATCCGGGATAGAGGCGCACCGGTGTGCCTGCGCTTAGGTCCGGTGCGCCGTATTCCAATTGGATCGCATTCCATGCGAGCTGTGCGGCGACGCCCCGGCGTTCGATCAGGCCGCCATCGCGGGTGTATTCGATATAGCCGCCAACCAGGCGACCAAAGGGAAACGCCACCACGGCTTCCGAGTACACCGTCAGCCCAGACAACGCGGCGACGATTCCGGTCACGGCATATTGTTCAGGATTCACGTTGCACTGTCCTTCGCCCTGGCTGTACAGGACTAATGGGCAGGCGCGCTGCCAGCAGCGGTTGAGCGCGCGCTGACGGGCGGCGGTTTGCGAGGGTTCGCCTTTGAGTTCGACGACTCCGTGGTTCAGACGGCGGACGCCGACGATGCGGCCGATCCAATCCACCCAGACATCGTCTTCGCCCTCGTGTGTCGTCATCACGGTGAGGGTGATGGGCGTACTGGAAGGGTATGGCCAGCCGTGCTGGATGACCTCCAAGGTGGTGGGTACAGTGATCGTGCGAGTGAGTTTGCGCAGCTCGGCGCCTTCGGTATACGACGCACATCCGATCCCGCCCGGCACCGCGGTGTAGAGGTCGGCGCCGTAACGGTAATCGTGGTCGGCGGTGGTGTAGCGCCACAGGCGGTCGGCACAGGCAAACCGCAACAACAGCAGCGGTTCGCCGTCATGCCAAGAGCGTTCCCGCGCTTCAGTGCTCATCGGGTTCTCCGGAGAATTCCAGCGTGACGCGCGCCAGACCGTCCAGATCGGTCAGGTGATCGATCACCACGTCGTCGTGGGCCAATGCCGTGCGCGTCATGAAACTGATCAGGCGCACGTTGCCGGGATCCAGACGTTGATCCAGCGGTGCATCGATGGTCAGTTGTTCGCGTTCGGCATCGAGTTCGCCGTAGCCGATGATGCGGCGGAAGAAGATGCTGCCGTCGCGCAATTCGATTCGCAGATCGCGCCGGTTCGGCTGAGTACGGGCGAACCGGGTGTAGCCGCTCCACTGGATCACCAGGGCGGTATCGGCGGCGCTGGCAGGTTGCACCAAGTGCACATCGTGAGTCCCACTGGGTAGCCATACGTACCGGTAACGTCCGGCCAACCGATACAGCCATCGCCGCCCCATGTCACGTTGGGTACGGCCATCGAGCAGGAAGTGTAATGTGTCGCCGCGATAGGGGCGGTTGGGACGATCCAGTACGCTCGTCAGGCCGGTGTGTTCATCAAGTACGTGGCTTAGACGGACATAGCGGGCGATCGGGTCCTGGCTGCGGTCCGGACGCCAATCGAATACGGGGTATCCGCGGTAGTGCGTGGCAGGGATGTCGGCGGTCGCTTCGCCGGGCTCGTCGAGCTCGAACACCACGCGCACGCTGCCCGCGTCATCGTGCCAGTAGGTGTGTTCGGGCGCGGCATGCAGGTGGGCGCTGCGGGCCGGGTACAGCCGGGTTCCACGCGGCCAGTGCGACAGGAGCGGATGAGTCAGGACGATGCGGTCGGGACGGATGTCGGCAATTTGAATCACCTCGCTATGGCGTGCGTCGTACCACAGCATGGCCAGCCCGCCGGTTTGAAACTCCCGGCCTGTGGTATCGGTTTCGATCACGTATGCCCCTGCGATAACAGGCCGGTCCAGGCGGCTGACGTGAGGGAAAATCGGCAAGGCCCAGCGGAGCGAGGACCAGTCGAACAGTGCGCTATCGAGTGTGCGCCGGTCCTGGGCGTGGACCCGTACACTGAACTCGAAAGCGCGCCGGGGCCAGCGGCGTAGTTTCCGGCGCTGGGTAACGCCGGTGCGCGATGGGAGCAATTCGGTCAGCCAGGTCAGCCGCTCCTGAACCGGATTGCCCCAATCCGGTGGCCAGCACCAGCTGACGATGCGCGTGCCGGTGACGGGCAGTGCCAGTGTCTGCGCGCCGTCGAAGGTGAACTGCATCGTGGCCCGCAGGATCGACGGGCCTTCCGGGGAAATGACGACGGTGTAAGTGCGTTCCTGCAAGGGCAGGAAGGGTGTGGGCGGTGACGGTGGACCGGTGACGACGAGTCCTTCGCCGTGGATGAGGGTGAGCGACTGGAGGATGCGGGATCGCCGGTAGCTGTTCCACAGACGCAGTTCACGGCGTTGCTCGCCGATCAAATTGCCCAGGGCCAGTTGGCGCGCGGACACGTGGAAGCGTTCGTAAAAATCGGGATAGAACGTGCTGTGCAGATAGGCGGCCGATAAGCGGGCCGGCGCCGGGTGCCGGCCATACCCGCGATGACGCGCTTGAACCTGCATCTGCAAAGCCGACGCATTGCCGGGATGGAAGCGCGGAGCGGAATAGACCGGGGTAAGCGGGTAATGCCACAGCAGCGTGAACATCAGTCGATCCGGTAGGCATAGCCGTAGTTTTCGGAATTTGGCTGGCCGTTGCTGCCGTTCTTGCGAATAATGGGTAAGCACAACCATCGGTCGCCGCCGATTTCGAGAATTTCTCCAGGCGAGAGATAGTCCAACCGAACCCAGCGCACGTTCGGCGGAAATCCCAAAGGGCTGTACAACTGGGACGTGCGTTCGCCCGACAGCCAACAGGGGGTGAGTACCGTGCGTCCGGTGATCTGACTGGCGCCATAGCGGACCAGGCCGGTGACCGTGGCGCGCTGCTGGTAGGATTGGTTTGGCGCGCGGAAACCGCCGCCCAGCCGCGAAGCGGAAGCATGGGCGTCATACCAGCGCGGGGTGATGGCGTCGCTATCGGCGCGGACTTGCAGCGAGGGCCCGTGACGATAACTATCTTCGCCGCTGTCAAAGGCAATGGCGTGCCGGGAGGCAAAGCAGTTGCTGATGTAAGTGGCATCGTAGTGCCAGCGACAGGCGAATGCGAACGTGCCATTTTCGAATGTGCCGTGTTGGATCAATTGCCCAAAACCAAAATGTTTATAGGTGCCGGGGGTGGTCTCCAGGGCGGCGTACAGATAGGGGCGCGCGTTGTCCGATCCGCCGAAGAAGTGATAGCCCTGCAACGGCGTCACGACCGCGTTGGTCCAGGTCTTGGCCGAAGCCTCGGCTTGGGTTTCGGTACCGGATGCGGCTTGATAGGCGGCGTGGCCGTAGACGCCGATGCGTGGACCCGGATCGGTCCCTGTCGAGGCCGCATCGGTCAACACCGTCGCATGCAGCGGGCCATGCGTCAGTTGCAGTGCGATTCCCGATCCCGCGCTGCGCGGCCCGAAATAATCGACGGTAAATCCGTGTGACACGGCGAACGCGCGCAGTTGCGTGAGCAGTTCGTCGAGCGTGGCGGCAGTGCCGGTCTGATAGCGGGCCATGTTCAGTCCAGTGCGATGGCGCAGTAGTTGTTGAGGGTGCCGCGATGAATATTGGGTACGACCAGGTGATCGATGGCGCCGACCTGCAGGAGTGCTTCGGCGGTGTTGTTGTATCCGGCCACGAAGTACACGCCGTCGAACTCGCCCCACACGTGGGCGGGGGCGGGGTTGAAGATCACGACCGGAATGAGCGGCTGGGCGCCGCCGATCGCATCACGTAGGTGATTGGGTTGCACGCTGCCATTCTCATCGACGGCATAAGGCCACGTTTTCGCGCGTCCACTGGAGTCGCCATAGCCTTCGGAGGTGTTGTTGCCGCTGTAACGATTGCATACCTGACGCCATTGACTGTCTGGAAAATACGCGGCCAGTCCCGCATTGGCCGTGATACCGCTGGACGCGGATCCGGGATCGCAGGGATTGCGATATCCTCCGGCAGTGGCCAGATCCCAACGTGCATTGCCGGCCCCCCATGGTGCGCCGGATAGATACGGATACGGGTGTTGGGCCGGGGTTTCATAAGGCAGGCCATACCCGGCGTATAGCCACTCGTAGACGTTGGAGATACGGACGATGACTTTGAGGTGCCCGGCCTGGGCGATGAACCAGTAGGCGATCGGCAGATTGTTCAGCAGCAGTGCCTTGTCGCCGCCGTGATCGGGAATATCAAGTACGCTGAGTGCGGCATCGAAACGGCGAAAGCCACGAAACACCCAGTTGTAGTAATCATCGCCGACCGAGGTTTGGGTATAACCCGCCACGAAGAGCGGCGACTGGCCGTCGGTGCCGGGCGCTTGCCAGGCG
>JAITWM010000031.1 GCA_031285265.1 Lysobacteraceae bacterium | reverse complement strand
TGCCAATAACAATATGGCCAGTTGCGTCAGCTCCATCGGATTCAATAGCGGCACCCACGGTAACGGCGCGCTGCCACCGGGCTGGAACAGTGCATACAACCACCAAATACTCAACACTGCGAAGATCGTGCCCTGGAAGGCACTGCGGAACGAATCAAAACGCTCTCCGAGCGGAGCGGCTATCCATCGCCAGCGATAGCGGCTCGACACCCACAACGACAACCACGGCAATATGATCGCAACCGTGCTCCAGCCTTGATCCAGATCGAACCGGCGTCCCAACCATTCCGATAGCATCGACAAGGCCAACGCCCAAACCGACCACCACACGAACTGTACGTATCCCGCCAAACGGTGATCCGAATCGCGCAGGCACAACAGACTACGGATGCCCAAGACCGCGTAGATACACCACGCAATCAAACCGTAACCGGCAAAGGGGTAGTCATGCACCCGGCTCTGTTCCAACAACAATGGTCCCGCTGCGACGAAAGCCAGCAATGTGGTCATACCCAACGCCATCGCGCCACGGCGCCGATGCACTTCCGCTGCCAGCCATCCCGTAACGGCAAAAATCACTAGAGCCGCATCGGCTCTATTGACCTCCGGAATAAAGACATGGATTTCATGAAGCGCATTGCCGCACCACCACGATATGCCCCATAGATAAAACAGCACACTCAGAAATGTGATTTTCGCATTGCGATAGCACCAAGCGCTCGCCAATCCAGCCAACGCAATCAACAATGCGCTCATAAAGCTCGCATTGGCGAAAATCGTGTCTGCGTATCCATGTGAGTCGGCAAGAGCATAACCAAAGGCAATCGCAGCCATCAATTGCAGACCTACACCGCCGATCTGTGGCAGCAACCGGCGCTGTCGCAATCCCACCCATATCAATGCTGCTCCTTCTACCGCGAAAATACACGCAGTGTTTTGCGCCGACAGTGCCAAAGGAACCGCCAGCGTAGCGAAACCTATCGCCAGTACCGCATAGGCTTGCCCAAGCGAAACGAAATTTTCGCGCCGTAAGAAAACCGCAGCCAATCCTAAATACAATCCTCCCAAGCCTAATGCGCAAAACGCCAGCGGTAACCGTTCGAACTCCAACAATCCCGCTTGCAATAAGAACGCAATCAATGGCGTACCGAACACCAGAGAACCATCGATGACATCCCGTTGGCTGCCCACTCGCTTACGAGCATACAAAATCGGAATCAACAAATAGAAAGCGAAGAACAGCAATAAAAAAGGTTCAGTGCTGGCAAACTTTTCCACTCGATAATCCGACATCCCCCAGATCGTGCCGATGCCGAACGTGAATCCGAACCCTAACAAATTCAGCCCACGCCACGACCGCCACCAGGCGATACCCAAAATAGCGACATTCAATATCGCGTAATAGGAAAACAAAGCGACATGATTGCCGCTGCCCGTGGAAAGCCAGATCGGAGCCAAGAAACCGGCCAGAATGGCAAATACCGCTAAAACCCGGGCGTTTTGCAAAACTGCCAATATCCCGGCGCCTGCGATCAGAGCGACCGACAACCCGAAGGCCGCCGATACCGGCAACAACGAATACCTGCTGAAAGCGGCGAATACGGTCAATAACAACACGCCTATGGCGCCGCCTTGTATGCTGAGAGCGAACAAATGATGATGTTCGCGCTTGCGCCATGCGAATAGCAGCGCTCCCAATGCCGCCGCCGCAACGCCCGTCAGACGCAACTCGATTGGAACAGTCAGCCAGCCTTGATCGCTGACGTATTTAAGCAATGCCGCCACGCCAGCGAATAGAACCAGTACGCCGATCTTCACCGGGATGTTACCCTCGGTGAACCAACCCTTCACTGAGCGAGATAAACGCTCCAAAAACTCCGAAGGCGCCCTTTCGACGCCGCTCTTTCCCGGCTGTACTCGTCGATGGCCGCGATCGCTGGAAAAGCTCCCAGGCAGCGGCGGCGGAACGGATGCGACCGGCTCCATTTCAGGGTAATCATCTCTTTCGGCTGCCGCATCCATCCGCGCCTCAGCAATCGAGTGCGATGACTCCATGGCATCCTTTTGCTGTTGATCCTCATTGTCATATCCATTGGCAAAAACGGCATCGTATGGCTCGTCCCCGTATTCCTGAACCGCCATCGACGCAGCCGCAACGGTATCGGCCGGCACGCTCGATTCCAGTGCAGCGACCTTGCCTTCAAGCCGGCTGACTCGTTGCCTGAGCCCAAAAATCAAAACCAGCGCAATGACCAGCATCACCGGCAATGCCAGCACCACCAGACCGATCAGTGTTATCAACCATTCCATTGCTGCCTCACTCCTTCCCCAACGACATGCATGCTGTCCGTCATCCCGATTCCGATTTCGCGTCAAGCCTGCGCATTACGATCGCACACGCCATCGAAACTGCACAATCGACCCTATCCCAGGCAGTACCGCACATATTGATCCGTATCGTACGATGATGCCTGTGACTACCCTTTTCGATGCAGGCATCCTCCCCCCGCATCGTCAATACGGCAGAACGAACAAAGCCCCGCAACCGCAGGGCTTTGTACTTGTCTACTGTTTGAAAAACGCTGCCTATTTCGCTGCAACGACCTTGACCATATCCAGACACTTGCTGGAATAACCCCATTCGTTGTCGTACCACGCCACGAGCTTCACGAATGTCGGATCCAGCGCGATACCGGCACCCGCATCGAAAATCGAAGCACGCGGATCGGTGCGGAAATCCGTCGCAACCACCTTATCCTCGGTATAGCCCAGGACGCCTTTCAAAGCGCCTTCGCTCTGTGCCTTCATCTCGGCGCAGATTTCCTCGTAAGTCGCGGGCTTTTCCAACTCTACGGTCAGATCCACTACCGAAACATCGGAAGTCGGAACTCTGAAGGCCATGCCGGTCAATTTTTTATTCAACGCCGGAATCACCTTGCCCACTGCCTTGGCGGCGCCAGTCGATGATGGAATGATATTTTCCAAGATGCCGCGCCCGCCACGCCAATCTTTATTGCTGGGACCATCCACCGTTTTCTGAGTTGCCGTCGCGGCATGCACCGTCGTCATCAAGCCGCGCTTGATGCCCCAACGGTCATTGACCACCTTGGCCAGCGGCGCCAAACAGTTCGTCGTGCAACTGGCATTCGAAATAATGGCTTCACCAGCATACGCCTGGTGATTCACGCCATAGACGAACATCGGAGTGTCATCTTTGCTGGGAGCCGACAGGATCACCTTCTTGGCGCCCGCGTCCAAGTGCTTCCGTGCCGTTTCATCCGTCAGGAACAAGCCCGTACACTCGAGAATGACTTCGGCTCCCGCTTCAGCCCATTTCAAGTTGGCCGGGTCACGTTCTTGTGTCAAGCGAATCCTTTTCCCATTGACAATCAGGTAGTTGCCATCGACAGCCAGGTCTCCCTTGAATCGCCCATGCACTGAATCGTATTTGAGCATGTAGGCCAAATAGTCCGGAGTAAGCAGATCATTGACCGCTACGATCTCGATTTCACCAGCAAAGTCCTGCACAGCTATACGCAACACGTTACGCCCGATACGACCAAACCCATTGATACCCACTTTGATTGCCATAGATCGTTCGCTCCTGCACACCGACTGTGCGTAGTAGTCAAAAAGGGGGTTCATGGTAACAGGCGGATGTCTTTTCTCGCTTAATGACAAAGTGAAAATTTGAACGAAAACCAAACAATTGACATGCCTTGATTTAAATCAATCCATGGGTCTGTAAAAAAATGTTAATTTGCGCACATCTTCCAACACAGAGACAGCAGATAAATGCGTAAGACAACTAAATTGTTCGCCTCCAGCTTGGCTGTTGCTTTGACTGCAGCCGTTGCGCTCCCCGCCATGGCTCAATCTCAGGGTGATTGGACTCTGGGTGCCGGTCTGGGCCTGGTCAATCCCAAATCCAACAACGGAAATCTGGTAGGTGACCTGCGGCTTGACGTCAAGAGCAGCACCCGCCCGACCCTGACTTTCGAATACTTTGTTTATGACAACCTCGGTGTCGAAGTGCTGGCTGCTTGGCCATTCAAACACGACATCAACATCAGAGGCCTGGGACGCGTCGGTACGACCAAGCAATTGCCCCCGACCGTTTCGCTGCAATATCACTTCAATAGCCAAGGCACGGTTTCTCCGTTCGTCGGCGTCGGCCTGAACTACACCACCTTCTTCAGCACGAAGAGCAGAGGTGTATTGCGTGGCGGCGACCTGAAGCTGGGTAGCTCCTGGGGCGTTGCCGGTCACGCCGGTCTCGACTTCGCAATCGGTGAGCGTGGCGCCATCCGTGCCGACGTCCGCTGGATGGATATCGACAGCCGGGTCAAGCTGGACGGCGTCCGGCTGGGAACCGCCAATGTCGATCCATGGGTGTATGGCGTGTCCTATATCTGGAAGTTCTGAGGCTAGGCACCGCCTTAGCTTTAAAGATCACAGATATACGATGTAACAACCCAGGCCGTGCCGGACGAATGTTCGGCATGGCCTGGGTTTTTTATGCACCAGAAAAAGACATCACCAGCCAATGCCAGCGTCGTATCGCAAAGACGGCAGCTACATGAATCTAACGGATGGCTTTATCCAGACCGAAGGAAGAATCGATCCGCCCTCCCCATATTCGTGCCCACCACGGACCCGGCTTTAATGACACTCCTAGCGAAGTCTTGAACGCCGTGTGCAATATGTATCAGCGCCGCCCGATGGTATCCATTGCGCCACCTGAATTCCCTGCACCTGCGCGGGCGTAACTCCTGGCCTCAGGGCGATGGATGTCGGTTTTCTTCGATCGCCGCAAGGATGGATTCCGCCAATGCATTGTACGATCCATCGAAATGATGCCCGCCGGGCATCGCCTGTGCTCTAACATGTCCCGCTGGGATCTCGGCACACAGGGAATCGCCATCGTCATTTCCGTAGAGACAAAGCGTGTCTTTTTCACTAAGCCGCTTCACTTCCGGCAATATCGGCAAGGCATCGCCGCCGGAGCCTCCTATCCAATTGCTCACATGGAACTCGAATGACGCATTCTTACCCAGCCCGAGCAACGCAGTCTGCACGATCATCGACCGGGAGGACGCTGGCATCCGGTTGATGGCGAAAGGTAGAACGTCCGCTCCTTGAGAATAACCCACCAGGATGACCCGGGTCTTGCCCCAATGGGCCGCGTAATATCGAACGATGCGATCGAGATCGTTTGCCAGCCCCTGAGGAGTGCGCGCTTTCCAGAAATACCGTAAAGAATCGAAACCCACAACGGGAATGCCCTTGGCCACCAGCGCACCCGCCACATCCTTATCCAATCCTGCCCAGCCGCCATCGCCGCTCAGCAGGACCGCGAACATATCGCTATGCCCGTTGGTTGCCGGGACTTCGATCAGCGGCAAGTCTGCCAAGCTTTCCGGCGGCGGCGGCAGTACATCGGCATGGCGTTGCGTATTCAATACCCGATAACCGGCCAACATGGCGGCCGTCCATCGACGAGACGGCAATCCATTCGCCTCGCGCCATGTTCCCGCCAGCTCCGCCATGGCGCCCCCATGAACATGTCCGACAAAATCGGAAACGGTCGCAGTCGAGCATCGCTGATCTCCTTCTCCATGCAATACCACCCATGGCACAGAGATCTTCGCTGCGGGCAACAGATTGATTCTCCCGGCTTCGGCCCGGTGCGCGAAATGGATATCCTGTCCGCGGCACAACGGTTTACCGATATTCAGATCAGGACAAAATCCGATCGACATCGCACCCGAAAATATGCCATCGGGCGCCTGCGCAATCATGGCATACGCTAATGCGGCTCCCGTACCGTAGCCTATCAACCAAGGCGTGTAATACGTCGGCAGTTGTGCATACCCCTGCAGGTAATGCGACAAATTTTCCAGGTCCCCGTCGGGGAAGACACAATCGCCATCGTCCTTTGCCAGGTTACTACGGAGCCGCGGGACGTCTATACCCGCCACCATGACATTCTCGGCGTTCAATGCGCGCGCTATCTGGTCCATGGCGGCAGTCCAACCAGCATCATCAGACAATAATAGGACGAACTGCTCGGTATTTCCCTCGGGCCGATAGAGCGCCACATCCTTGAAACGACCGTGTTCCATGTGTTCAACGCGTACCGGATGTGATTGCGTGGATGCGACGGCGGCCGACGACAGCACCCCCATCAACCCAAGGAACAGGACAAATCTCAGTTTCATTTGCTGATGACCCCTTTCAGTCCGCCACCGATCAACGCGGCAATATCCGCCAGTATCAACAAGGGTGCGACCCCTCCGGGCGAAGCGAGATAACGCGCCTCCCACACGGGATCGAACTTCTCCTTGAATGCGCGCAGTCCACGGAAGTTGTAGACATTCTCTCCACGCGCATACAAAACGTTACCAAACCGTTGCCACAATGGCGCCAGCGGATGCTTTGCCATACCCGACAGCGGCGCCATGCCCAACCCGAAACGTTGAAACTCTCGTCCCTTGTAATACAGCAATAACTTGGAAAACAAAAAGTCCATCGCACCATAAGGCATATCGGGTAAATGCCGCATCAAATCGATGCTTGCTTCAGCATTCTGATCGGTTTCCAGCAACGTGGCGAACGCCACGATCTTCTCGTCCTTGCGGACGACCGCGACAGGCTGCCGCAGCACATAGGCATCGACGAACGCACCGACAGAGAACCGTTTCTCCGCTGCACGGCGCATATCCAACCAGCGATCCGAGATCGCACGGATTTCACTCAATATCGATACGACGCCCTCGACAGGAATCATCTCAAATGCCAGTCCTTCGCGCTCGGCACGAGTGACCGAATGACGCAAACTGGCGTACCGTCGCCCCTGCAACGAAAACCGTTCCAGCGGAACATAAGCATATTCGCCCAATTTGAATAGCCGCAGGCCTGCATCGAGGTACCAGGGCAATGCCTCGGGCCGGACCTGATAGAAACAGGCGCGTCCTCCGCCTTCGCGCGCGCGCGCAAGAAACATCCACACCAACTCCTGGCATTCCTCTTTGACACCGACCGGATCAAACAAGCTGATCCACGAGCGCCCTTGACGTCCAAACATGACAAACGCATTTCCCGAATCAGAAAACAGGAATTGCTTATCGCCCGTCAACGCCAAACCTGCGTCCGCGTTATCTTGACTGCGCACGATCGCAGCCACCCGCTCGAATGCTTCCGCATCAGGCTTCTCCAACACCGCTGGAGAAGGGCGCAGCAACTGCCAGATGGCCAACGCCAGCGCCAATAACGCTACTCCGACCAATGCTCGCAACGAGCGCGGGGCGTCGCCATCGAATTCGAACTGCCACCAAAGCTGCCGGGCATACTCGACATCGTGGTAAACGAAGAACAGCAAAGCAATCAATGCCGCCAGAATGGCGGCCACGGCCAACAACCAGCCGCCGGTGAACCGTACCGCCAACAATGATGCTTTACGGGTGAATTGCCGATGCGATAGCGCCAGAACCAATACCAACGATGCCAACAGCGCCGTCTCGGAAACCGCTATACCTTTTGGCAGTGCCAACAGCAACCCCAATGCCGTCAGCACGATTGCCGCCCACCAGGCGGCATCCAAGCGCAACAAGATTCCCCGCGCAACGAACAGGAGTGCGAAACCGATGATACTGCTGATGAAATGTGAGGTTTCAACGAGCGGAAGAGGCACATGCAAAGCGAGCAGCGTGGTTGCCTCCGGCATGACCGGCGTAACGCCCGACACCAGTAATATGATGGCGATAACTAGCGTATAAGCCGCCAGCAATAATGGCGTCAGATTGGCGGCCGCCTTCGCTATCGGGGTATTGACGCCACGCCGCAGCTCATATAGCAGCAACAAAAACAACGCCAGCAATAGCGGGATGATGTAATAGATCAACCGATACAGTACAAGCGCTCCCACCAACGCTTCCGGCGGAACCTGATTGCCCAGTGCCACCAGCATGACCGTTTCAAATACGCCTATCCCACCCGGAATGTGGCTGATGACACCGAGAATGATCGCCGCCGCAAAGAACCCGACGAAGGCGGGAAAACTGATAGCTCCTGATGGCAGCAATACCCACAAGACAGCGGCCGTTGCGATGATATCGATCGCGGACCATAGCAACTGTTGCAACGCCAATGAGGTCATGGGCAAAGATAACGACCAGCGCCCCAAAAGACGCACTTCACGCCCTCGTCCACACCAGACGATCAACCCAGCGATGGCCACCACTGTCAACCCGGCCAGCACACGCAATCCACCTGCCGAAACATGCAGCAGTTTGCTCAATGCGGCCGCATCCAGCCACACACCCAGCGACCCGATCATTGTAATTCCCAGGCCAAACGCCACGGCATTGAATGCGATGGCGCGCGAAACCTGCCCCACGCTCATTCCGGCGGCGCTGTACAGCCGCATCCTCACGGCCCCTCCTGTGAAAACTCCCAGCCCGATCGTGTTGGTCAGCGCATAGGCGATGAAGGATGTTTCCGCAACGACCCGGTACCGTACTTTCGCTCCAACATACCGTATTGCCGAGCGGTCATAACCGGTCAGCGCCGTATAACTGACAGCCGTCGCCAATAGCGCCAATATCAGACTGCCCGCCGGGACCCGGCGTATGGCTTCGATTAGCTGTTGGTAACTGATTTCTTGCCAAAGACGGTGAAACGCAGTCACCACCAGCACCACCAGCAGTGTCGTAGCAACTGTCACCAGCCACGGTTTCCATCGGCGCCATTTCGCTAGCCGATGGGCAACACGGGATACCGTCAAATCTTCGCCAGCCGGTTCTTTCATTCAATCCGCCAATTTGAAGCGCGCCACGATCACTTGTCTGATACCGTGCGCAGCTTGCACCTTGCATCGTTAAGCAACGATCATGTAATTAACGGTATGTATATAAATATATATGTCAATAGTTTGTATGAATATATAAGATCGTAACGCTACTCGAATTCAGCAAAAGCAATTCCGGTCAATACAGCGTTTTGACCGCCGCTGTCACCGCATCGACCGTGATGCCAAAATATGCGTACAGATCAGAAGCCGGTGCGGATGCACCGAATGTATCGATACCGATCACTGCGCCATCCAGCCCTACATATTTGCGCCAGAAATCACTGACTCCCGCTTCCACGGCGACGCGCTTGCGGACCTTCGCCGGCAACACGGATTCCCGATACTCTTCGCTTTGACGGTCAAACACATCCGTCGACGGCATCGATACCACACGCGTCTTGATGCCCTCGGCTTCCAGCGCATGCTTCGCCTTCATCGCCAGATCCACTTCCGATCCCGTTCCGATCAGAATTACTTCCGGCGTTCCTTCCGTGTCGGCCAGCACGTAGCCGCCACGGGAAATCTGCCGCAACTGCTCCTGATCGCGCGGCTGATGCGCAAGATTCTGCCGACTGAAGACCAAGCAGCTCGGCCCATCCTTGCGTTCGATGGCACAACGCCAAGCGACCGCTGATTCGACCGCATCGCAAGGACGCCAGACATCGTTGTTCGGGATATAGCGTAACGATGCCAAATGTTCGACCGGCTGATGGGTCGGGCCGTCTTCGCCCAGACCGATCGAATCGTGGGTATAGACATGAATGACCTGGGCCGGGATCAACGCGCTCATCCGCACCGCGTTGCGCGCGTAGTCACTGAATACCAGGAAAGTAGCGTCGAACGGCAAAAAACCGCCATGCAGCGCCAATCCATTGGCGATCGCGCTCATGCCGAATTCACGGACGCCATAATGCACATAGTTGGCATCGGCATCACCTGTGGTGACCGACTTGCTGCTTTTCCACAGTGTCAGATTGGAATGCGCCAAATCGGCCGACCCGCCAATCATTTCCGGCAATAGCGGCGCAAACGCTTCGATCGCC
>JAITWM010000001.1 GCA_031285265.1 Lysobacteraceae bacterium | reverse complement strand
CGGGCAGGATCTGGATGCGCGGACATGGCGCAGCGTCTATCGGCAACTGCTCGTCAATGGCCTGCTTGAAGCCGATATCGAAGGGTACGGGGGGTTGCGGTTGACGGCAGCCAGTCGTTCGGTATTGCGCGGTGAATGCAGCGTGCAATTGCGTAAGGATCCTTCGCGTGGACAAGCTTTGCGCAATGTCGAAAGTGCCGGATCGCCGGTTTATGTCCAATCGGAGGATCGTCCTTTGTATGAGGCGTTGCGTGCGTTCCGTACGCACAGCGCACGCGAACAGAACGTTCCTGCCTATGTGATATTCCATGACAGCACGTTACGCGCCATTGCCGAACTGTGTCCCGCGACGTTGAGCGAATTGGCGAAAATCGGAGGAGTCGGCGGCGGTAAATTGGCTCGTTATGGCGAACGGGTGCTGGCCATCGTGCGTCAGGCGAAGAATGATGTTTCTTGAATCGGTTTGGATGCCGGGCCGGGATCGATATGGCGCATTCCGGCCGGGCCGTTTTCAATGGAGCTTGCTGCAGGCCGGGGAATAGGCTCGCCGGGACTTTCGGGGTTGCCCGTCGATGCAGCCGGTTGAGGTAGAGCAACAGAGAAGCTTACTGCTTTTAATGATGATTACTGTGTTGCACGTGAAGAGAACGATTTTCAATTACAATAAATAATTGTCCGTATAACCGGACATCGGCATTGGGGAGAAGAGAGCGATGCTGCTGCATATTCCTAAAGTGCTTGGTTCCGATCAGGTCCGGCAGTTTCGTCAGGCCATGGATTCCGCCGAATGGGTCGATGGTTTGGCGACTTCCGGTATCCAGTCGGCAATGGTCAAAAAGAATTGGCAATTGCCGGAGGGGGTACCGCTGACACGGCAACTGGGCGATGTCGTTTTGGATGCGCTGGGCAAGTCGCCACGATTCATCGCGGCGGCGTTGCCATTGAAGGTCTATCCGCCCGCATTCAATCGTTATGCCGAAGGACAGACTTACGGCACCCATATCGATAATGCGGTCCGGATTCTGCGCGGAACCGATTTTCGGGTACGCGGCGATCTATCGGCGACGCTGTTTTTGTCGGAGCCGGACGACTACGATGGCGGCGAGCTGGTGGTGCAGGATACCTACGGCGAGCATCGGGTCAAATTGCCGGCAGGCGATCTGGTTCTGTATCCGGCATCCAGCGAACACTGCGTTACCCCGGTGACACGAGGCGTCCGGGTCGCTTCGTTTTTCTGGATACAGAGCATGGTACGCGATGAAGGTGCGCGCCGGATGTTGTTCGATCTGGACACGGCGATTCAAGGACTGGTGCCCGCCGTCGGCAATGACGATCCTAATGTCGTCAGATTGACCGGCGTTTATCACAACCTATTACGCCGTTGGGCCGAATGCTGAATGCGGTGCGATGCATCTGACGAAAGAACAGAGTATGCGTTGTTGCACATTGATCGGGGCAGGCAGGGTTTATTGAAAAGCTCGGCAGGATTCAGACATCGAATGCCTTTATCGGAAAGAAACTTCGTCGATTGGCGGATGCGAACGAAGAAACTCGATAGACAGCCGGGAGGAATTAGCGTTCTTGGGATAGGAGAAGATGCCGGTTGCACTGAAACATATCGTGAATCTCGGAGTTTTTCTTGCGGCCTGCGAACAGTGCCGGATCACTAGCCTGCCCTGTTTGACGCGGTGTTTTCTTTTTAAATCAGTTGATTACATATTTTCCCTCTCCGGTATTCCAATGTGTTCGAAAAGAAGATGTATGCCGGATGTTCTGAAGGATATTCAATGCAATGCATTAATTTCATTGTCGTCCGAGCACATCCTCTGATTTTCAGGGCGCCAGATGCGGCGAGTCGGCGCAATAGGAAAATATTGCGATGAAAATTTACACTTCATATACTGATAGGATAAATAATAAAACCGAGGGGGAATTATGCCGTGGAATATTGATGCCGCTGTCCAGCACTTGCAGACTAAGGCGCATATAAATACGCAGGGACGTTGTGCACGTTATGTACGCGAAGCCATCGAGGCGGGGGGCGTGACGCTGGCGCGGGCCGACTACGCTTTTGCATACGGTACTTCACTGGTCGCGGCCGGCTTCGCCGAGCATGCGAGCGAACCGACAGGCGGATATGTCAAGGGAGACGTGGCGGTTATCGGCACGTATACCGGCAATACGGCGGGTCACATGCAGATGTACGATGGCAGTGTCTGGATATCGGACTTCAAGCAGAGAGAATTCTGGCCGGGACCGGGATACCGGCAAGCGCGTCCGAGTTTCAAGATCTATCGGTATCCGGCCGCCACCAGATAAATGGCGGGTTGCGTCGGCGATCCGCTGCTTATCGAGGATCGGAAACGCGTCAGCGCTAGTGCGGTTTTGAATTGAGATGGTCAAACCTAAAGGGTATTGGGAACCAATGAAAAGAACACCTTGGATAATGATGCTGTTATGCGCCAGCCTCGTTGCCTGTACACAACGAGGGCAGCCGGATTCATCCACCGGCCAGCAAGAAGCCGATTCGCAGGCCGTTTCAATGGTGGCAGCGGGTCAGGCAGAGTCGGAGGCTTCCGATTCGGAACAGAAACCAGCCGATAGTAACGAGGCTGTAGCCAGGTTGTTCGGGGCGGCGCTGCTGTGCCAGAGCGATCCTCCCGATGGCCGGGAGCCTGAGGTTAGGCAGAGGCTGGAGAGTCTTGGAGTGACGGTCACTCATTATGATCCAGAGAACGATGGTCTCCTGGACTTGCACTATC
>JAITWM010000198.1 GCA_031285265.1 Lysobacteraceae bacterium | reverse complement strand
CATATTGGAAAACGATCCTTCGCCCCATATGGGAAAGCCCGCTAAAAAGCGGGCTTTCAAACGCAACCATCAATGCGCGGCAGAAGCCGGCATCAATCCCCTCGATGCTCAGGAGCGGTGGGAGCATTTGCAGAAGCAACAAGGGGATTGATGCCGGCTTCTGCCGCGCATTGATGGTTGCGTTTGAAAGCCCGCTTTTTAGCGGGCTTTCCCATATGGGGCGAAGGATCGTTTTCCAATATGAGCCGCCGTATCGACGGGTCGCGGCTTTATCGATGATGTGAACGCCGGGAAATGGTTATTGCAGGTCGCGCAAGTTCAACCGGCGTAAATGCGGCGCTTTCCTGGCGGTGATGCCGACTACGCAGAGGGTCATGATGCCGCCGAAGATGATCGCGGAGACCAATCCCAGAAGGCGAGCCATGCTGCCGGCATAAAACGCTCCCAATTCGTTGGAAGAGCCGATGAAAATACCGTTGATGGATGAAACGCGGCCGCGCATTTCGTCCGGGGTTACCAATTGCATGATAGTTGAGCGGATTACCACGGATACACCATCGCAGACACCGTAAATCAACAGGATCACGGCCGAGAGCCAGAAATACCGGGACAGGCCGAAGGCGATGGAACAAAATCCGAAAATGGCAACGGCGATCAACAGTACGCGGCCTGCGTTTTGCTGCAATGGGTGGCGTGCCAGCCATAGTCCTGCAAGGATGGAACCGAGAGCGGGCGCGGCGCGCAGGATGCCGAGTCCTTCCGGACCGTAGTGCAGTATGTCGCTGACGAAGGCAGGCAACATGGCTACGACCCCTCCGAGCAAGACAGAAAACATGTCCAGCGATATTGCCGCCAGCATGATCTGATTGCTGAATACGAAGCGAAGCCCTTCGCCGATACTGGCAAAAATGGGAGCTCGCCGTGCAGAGGCCATGGGTTCGACGACGTTCTTCAAGGAGCCGATGACCACTAACGCAATGAATGCAAAACTCGCTGCGACTCCATAGGCGACACTTTTCCCTGACCAAGCGACCAGTAAACCGCCCAACGCCGGACCGGTTACCAGGCCGATTTGAAATACCACGCTGCCGATACCGGTGCCGCGTGCGAATTGCTCGCGTGGCAATATGTGCGCAAACAATGCGTTATAAACCGGAGAAAGAAACGCACGAACCGTACCGGTCAAAGCGATGGCGGCGTATATCGGCCATATGCCTTTGAAGGGAAGCCAGTCTTTGGAAAAACAGAACAGCGCCAATGCGGTGGCGGTCAATCCCAAGCATGCCATTGCGCCGAGCTTGCGGCGTGACAAGTGATCGACCAGATAGCCAGCAAACGGTGCGATGCAAAAATAGGGCAATACTTCGGCCAAACCGATCAAACCCAGTGAAAATGGATTGCCGGTGATTTCGTAGACATGCCATCCGACCGTGACCGCGACGATCTGGTAAGACAGGATGGCGCAGATGCGGTAGGTCAGCAGGACAAGGAAACGCCGTTCGCGCAATGGCGAGACCGCCTCAGGGGTCGTCGTATTGGTGACTTCCTGATTCACAGATATCGGCGCGCCGTATCCTGCATATAAGTCAGCAATGCGATCATGCCATTGCTGCGCCCCTGTGAAAGATGCTGATTCAGACCGATGCTGGAGACATACTTGGGCTCGGTGGCCAGGATTTCTTCTGCCGAACGTCCCGAATACACGCGTAGCGCCAGATAGACCAGCCCTGAAACGATATGTGATTCGCTAGTCGCGTAAAAGTCGAGCCGATCGCGGTTTCCTTGTGTCAGGATCCAGGTTCGCGATTGGCAGGCATGTAATCGGTGCTCTTCGGTCTTCCATTCTTCCGGAAAGGCTGGAAGCTTGCGGCCCAGTTCGATCAGATAGGCATACCGTTCTCCCCAGTGGCTGAAGAGACCGAATTCATCACGAATGGCTTGTTGGGCCTCGGCGGCAGTGGGTTCGAGCGGGAAAATCGTGTCAGTCACTATGAAACATCCAGGAGAAGACGAAAGGTTGGGTTGTCAGCGTGTTGCGAATCGATTCATACCCGCTTCCAGCGAACGCCCTGCGGCGTGTCTTCCAGCAGGATGCCTTCTGCGATCAGCTGATCACGGATCGCATCGGCGCGAACGAAGTCACGCGCCTGTTTCGCATCGTTTCGTTGATCGATCAGCGCCTGAATCCTGACCTCGTCATCTTGCGACGCCCCTCGCGCGAACCAATCCGCGGGATCTTGCTGCAACAAACCCAGTGCCGATCCTGCGCCGAGCAATCCGCTCTTGAGGCGGCTTTTATTCTCCAGGGTTTCGGCTTTGCGTGCTTGAGCAGCCAGACCCGCCAGTTCGGCCAGTGCGCTGGGCGTATTGAGATCGTCGTTCAGCGCCGCTTCGATGGTATCCGGAATATACGGAGCGGCCGCTATGCCGTTCAGGTCGCGTAAAGTGCCGTAGAGGCGGTCCAGTGTCCGGACCGATTGCTCTATCAAGGTTTCCGACCAGTCCAGAGGTTGCCGGTAATGGGCGGATAACAGTGCGTAGCGCAGTGCTTCCGGTGGGTGCTTTTGCAGCAGCGTATGCACGGTTTCGATATTGCCAAGCGATTTCGACATCTTCGCCCCGTCGAAATTCAACATACCGTTGTGCAACCAGAAACGGGCAAAGATACGGCCATTGTGTGCGCATTCGCTTTGCGCGATTTCGTTCTCATGATGCGGGAACTGCAGATCGACCCCGCCGGCATGGATGTCGATGGTATCGCCCAGATGCGCCGCAGCCATCGCAGAACACTCGATATGCCAGCCTGGACGGCCTCGTCCCCAGGGAGAATCCCAGCCGGGCAGATCCGTGCTGGAGGGTTTCCACAATACGAAATCGCCAGGATTGCGTTTATACGGCGCTACCTCTACGCGCGACCCTGCCAGCATTTCCTCGGGATCACGGCGCGATAGTTTTCCGTAGTTCGGAAAGGTATCGACGGCGAACAGGACATGGTCGGCGGCGACATAGGCATTACCGTGGGCGATCAACTGTTCGATCATCGTAATGATTTGAGGAATATGCGCCGTGGCCTCCGGCTCGATGTCCGGCGGCATCACTCCGAGCGTAGCCATGTCGGCCCGATAAGCGGCGGCATATTTGTCGGTAATGGCGGTGATCGGTACTCCCAGCTCCCGTGCGGCGGCATTGATCTTGTCGTCGACATCAGTAATGTTGCGGGCATAGCGCAGGTTGCCGAAGCGTCGCCGTAGCAGTGCGGCCAGTACGCCGAAGACCACCGGGCCGCGAGCATTTCCGATGTGGACATAGCTGTAGACGGTTGGACCACAGACATATAGCGTGGGCTGACCGGAGACCAAGGGAGTGAAATCCTCGATTTGCCGGGTGAGTGTGTTGTACAGGCGCAGGCTCATCGGTATGGATGGAGTGGCAATGTGAAGGCTTCAAATTCTACTGCCTGCCACGGTTCCTGTAAGAAATTTCATCATCAGGAAGACTCATCCGTCCCAGGCCGGATGGTTGCCGTACATTGAAGTACTTGAATGGCGGGCGACCGGATTGCCGGCTCATCATGTGAAATACTGGAATATATGGCAAAGAGTGGCTGTGGTTCAGCCGCTCGCAAGGCGGATTGCCTAAACTAATTCCATTATCGATCAGATGCCTGGGGCAATGAGTTCATATTCGCTATTTCCGCTGTGGTTGTGCCTGCTGTTGCCAGCGGCGGCGGTGATGGCGCAGCCGCGGGAAGCCGGGACGCAGATACGCGCGACCCCTGTCGAAAACACCAGGATCGAATATGCTCAGGTGCTGAAGGTTGAGCCGGTCTATCAGACATTGCGCGCTACCGGCAGCGAGGAAGTCTGCGATCCCGGCCCCAATATGCCGGCGCTTGCGGCACCCGCTCCGGCTTATGCGAAAGAAGGGGGGACGTTCTCACGGATGGTAGGGTCCATCCGGGGGTTTTTCAGTCGCGATGCCGCCGAAGGAGCGAACGGCCCGCAATCGTCTTCGTCTTCGTCGCAAGCTCCGCCTGAATCCGCACGTCGCAATTGCCGGATCGTTCAAGTCCAACGCGAATTTCAACGCCCTGTGGCTTACGATGTGGATTATATTTTCGGCGGAACCAAGTATCGCTCGCGGTTGGCCGAGGACCCGGGCAATCGTATCCGTATTCGAGTCTCGGTCATTCCCGACTATCCTGTCGCATCGCTGGAGTCGACGCCATAGGGCGTGTGCGCAAAGTGGCGCTTGCGTTGGAGGGTTGCTCATGAGAGGATGCGGTGCTATGACGATCCGCCTGCAACCGCATGCAAACAGTGCCGCCCGGATGGCTTCCGGGATGACCTCACGCGCGCGCCGACCAAACCTAGCCATCGTTGCCGGGTAGTCGGAGTTGGTTCGTTATAAACTCGGAAGCCCGGCGATGCCGGGTTTTTTCGTTGTGGAATTCAACCAGGGATGTGATGGCGGAATCTGTGAAATCAGTCCGGGAATCATATCCGAAGGGGCAGACGGAGGATCAAAGATGTCGTCGAACCATTCAACGCTGAAGCACTTTCTAAACACTCAGGATTGGGATCGTGACGATTTGGACGCATTATTGAGCCAGGCAGTTTGGTTCAAGCGGCATAAACTCAGTGACAGCCTGAAGGGAAAATCCATCGCGTTGGTGTTTTTTAACCCATCAATGCGTACCCGCACGAGTTTTGAACTGGGGGCCTTCCATTTGGGAGGGCATGCGATAGTGCTGCAGCCAGGCAAGGATGCATGGCCGATCGAATTCGAGTTGGGCCGGGTAATGGATGGTGAGGCGGAAGAACACATCGCCGAAGTCGCCACGGTGCTGGGGCGGTATGTGGACTTGATCGGCGTGCGCGCTTTTCCGAAATTCGTCGATTGGTCGATCGACCGCAAGGATCATGTGTTGCGGAGTTTTGCGCGTTATTCCACGGTGCCGGTGATCAACATGGAGACCATTACCCATCCATGCCAGGAGCTGGCGCATATACTGGCGCTGCGTGAACATTTTCAGACCGATGATTTGCGCGGCAAGAAATACGTGCTGACCTGGGTCTACCATCCCAAGGCATTGAATACGGCTGTCGCCAATTCCGCATTGACGATCGCTACCCGGATGGGAATGGATGTCACACTGCTGTGTCCGACCTCCGATTATGTTCTCGATCGGCGGTATATGCAGTGGGCGGAAGGCAATGTGGCCGAAAGTGGGGGTTCGTTCACGGTCAGCCACGATATCGAAAGCGCTTATCGCGGAGCGGATGTCGTTTATGCGAAAAGCTGGGGGGCATTGCCGTTCTTCGGCAACTGGGATGCGGAAAAACCCATACGCGACCAATACCGGCATTTCATCGTCGATGAAGCCAAGATGGCGATGACCCACCATGGCGTTTTTAGTCATTGCTTGCCACTGCGCCGCAATATCAAGGCGACCGACGCGGTCATGGATTCGCCGCAATGCATCGCCATCGACGAGGCTGAAAACCGTCTGCATGTACAGAAGGCGATCATGGCGGCATTGGCTTCCCAATAAATTCTCACCTATCGGAATCACCTCTCATGAGCAAGAAAGATATTGTCCTGGCTTTTTCTGGCGGATTGGATACCAGCTTCTGTATTCCTTACCTGCAGGAGCAGGGATATGCAGTGCATACCGTATTTGCCGATACTGGCGGGGTCGATGCCGATGAATATGCCTATATCGAAAAGCGGGCCAAGGAACTGGGGGCGGCCAGTCATGTGACCGTCGATGGCGGTCCTGCCATCTGGTCGGGTTTCGTCAAGCCATTCATATGGTCCGGTGAGGGGTATCAGGGGCAATATCCGTTGCTGGTTTCGGATCGCTACCTCATTGTCGATTTCACTTTGGCGCGGGCCAACGAACTCGGCACGAAATGCATCGCGCATGGTTGCACGGGCATGGGTAACGATCAGGTTCGGTTCGATTTGGCGATCAAAGCTTCGGGTGATTATCAGATCGTCGCGCCGATCCGCGAGATTCAGAAAGAGCATGCCGAAGTCCGTGCCTATGAGCAAAAGTATCTTGAATCGCGCGGCTTTGAAGTGCGCGCGAAACAAAAGAGCTACACGATCAACGAGAATCTGCTGGGAATCACGATGTCCGGTGGCGAGATCGATCGTTGGGAAGCGCCGGGCGAAGGCGCGCGTGGCTGGTGCGAGCCTCGCAGCGCATGGCCGGAGGAACCATTACAAGTAACGCTGACCTTCAAGAATGGCGAAGCGGTCGCATTGGATGGAAAACCGCTCGATGGCGCCAAATTGCTGGCGAAACTGAATGTCATGTTTGCTCAATACGGTGTCGGGCGCGGTCTGTATACGGGCGACACGACCGTAGGGCTGAAAGGCCGGATTATCTTCGAAGCACCGGGATTGACAGTGTTGCTGACCGCGCATCGTGCATTGGAAGAAGCGGTGTTGACTAAGTTGCAGAATCGCTTCAAGCCGGAAGTCGCGCGCAAATGGGTGGAACTGGTCTACGAGGGGTTCTATCACGACCCGCTGAAAACCGATCTGGAAGCGTTTTTGGCTTCGTCTCAAGCGATGGTCAATGGCGATGTGACACTGGAAACCCGCGGTGGCCGTGTCGACGCGGTGGCCGTCAAGTCGCCGCACATTCTCAACGCCAAGGGAGCCGTATATGCGCAGTCGGCCGACTGGGGAGTGGAAGAGGCGGAAGGTTTCATCCGCTTGTATGGCATGAGTTCGACTCTGTGGGCCGAGATCAACCGGTGAGCGACCGATGAGCCAGTTACGTATCAGCACCAGCAAACAGGAGTTGGATTTACTCCTGATCCATCGTTTCCTCTCGACCGAAGCCTATTGGAGCCGTGGAATTCCGTTGGGAATCGTTCAACGTGCGATCGCCGGCTCGCTGTGTTTTGGCGGCTATCTGGAGGATCGTCAGGTTGCCTTCGCACGTGTCGTCACCGACTATGCGACGTTCGCGTATCTGGCCGATGTATTCGTCCTGGCCGACCATCGAGGGCAAGGCTATGCCAAGCAATTGCTGCATGCAGTCATGGAACATCCGCGGCTGCAAGACCTGCGGTGTTTCATGCTGTCCACTGCAGATGCGCAGGGGTTGTATTCTCGACTGGGATTCACTGCGCTGGCAAAGCCGGAAAACCTGATGGAAATCCGTCGTCCCGATCCCTATCGGGACATGGCGTAATAGCTTTTCGTGACTCCTGCATCCGTTTGGGGTGGATGATGCGATGACTGCACTGCTCGACACTACATTGGGGCACTTGCGCGAGCTGGTGGCTTTCGATACGCGCAATCCGCCTCGCGTGATCGATACCGGCGGTATTTTCGACTACCTGCGAAGACATCTGCCGGGATTCGACGTCCAGATAAACGATCATGGCGCTGGTGCCGTCAGTTTGTATGCAGTACGCGGCAAGCCGGATTACCTGTTCAACGTACATCTGGATACCGTGCCGGATTCGCCGGATTGGAGCGCCGATCCGCATCGCTTGCGCCTTGACGGAACGCGTGCCATCGGTTTGGGCGCTTGCGATATCAAAGGCGCCGCGGCTGGATTGCTGGCGGCCGTCAATGCCAGTGCAGGCGACGCCGCATTGCTGTTCTCGTCGGATGAGGAAGCCAACGATCCGCGTTGCATCGCGGCGTTTCTGCGGCGGGGAATTCCGTATCGCGCGGTATTGGTGGCGGAACCGACGATGAGCCGGGCAGTACTGGCACATCGTGGCCTCAGTTCGGTGCTGATGCGATTCAAGGGCCGCGCCGGGCATGCTTCCGGCAAGCAGGATGCGGCGGCCAGCGCGTTGCATCAAGCGATTCGCTGGGGGGGACGGACATTGGACTATGTCGACTCGTTGCGGGATTCCCGTTTCGACACGTTATCCGGCCTGCGTCTCAATATCGGACGGGTCGAGGGTGGCATCAAAGCCAATGTGATCGCACCGGAAGCCGAATTACGATTCAATTTCCGTCCGTTGCCCTCAATGGATATCGACCGGTTATTGACCACCTTTGCCGGATTCGCCGAACCCGAAGCGTCCGAATTCACCGAAACGTTTCGCGGACCGAGCTTGCCGGCGGGCGCAGCAGCGCATGCCGACGCACGCCGGCAGTCGGCATTGGCGATCGTCGAGCAATTGCAGTTGCCGGTTGGTGATGCGGTCGATTTCTGGACCGAAGCGGCACTGTTTTCTCAAGCCGGATACACCGCATTGGTCTATGGGCCGGGCGATATCGCTCAGGCGCATACGGCCGATGAATGGGTTTCTTTCATTCAACTTCAGCAATACGCCGAACAGGCATACCGGATGATCGATCATGGAGCATAAACAAACACGTCAAACCATCGTGCGGCTACTTTCGAGTATGGCCAGCGCGAAGGAAATCAGCCAATACCTCAAGCGTTTTTCCCAGTTGGATGCCAAACGATTCGCTGTGGTCAAGGTAGGGGGGGCAGTGCTGCGCGACGATCTGGAGGCATTGACCTCGTCGTTGGCGTTTCTTCAGGAAGTTGGCTTGACGCCGATCGTGGTGCACGGCGCCGGTCCGCAGTTGGACGAGGAGACCGCGGCCGCCGGCATCGAAAAGAGAACCGCCAACGGTCTGCGGATCACCACGCCGGAAGTGCTGGCGATCGTGCGTAAGGTGTTCTTGCAACAGAATCTCGCTCTGGTCGAAGCTTTGCAGCAGTCCGGCGCGCGGGCGACGTCGATTGTCTCCGGTGTATTCGAAGCCGAATATCTGGACCGTGACACCTATGGTCTGGTCGGTGAAGTCCAACGAGTCAATCTCGCGCCAATAGAGACCAGCCTGAATGCCGGTTCCATTCCGGTCATTGCCAGTATGGGCGAAACCGTCGGTGGCCAGATTCTCAACGTCAACGCCGATTTCGCCGCTAACGAACTGGTGCAGGTATTGCAGCCGTACAAGATCATCTTTTTGACCGGAACGGGAGGGCTGCTCGATGCCGACGACAAGGTGATCGATTCGATCAATTTGTCTACTGAATACGATTATCTGATGCAGCAGCCCTGGATCAACGGTGGCATGCGCATCAAAATCGAGCAGATCAAGGATCTATTGGACCGATTGCCGTTGACGTCTTCCGTATCGATCACCCGGCCTGCGGATCTGGCCAAGGAATTATTCACGCATAAAGGATCGGGAACGCTGGTGGTCCGTGGTGAAAAGGTGATGAGCGCGACCTCATGGGAACAGTTGGATCTGGAGAAGACCCAGCGTCTTATCGAATCCAGTTTCGGCCGCAAACTGATACCGGATTATTTCGAAAAGACTCGGCTGTTGCGGGCATATGTCAGCCAGAATTATCGCGCTGCTGTCATCCTGACCGATGAGGACGGGTGTACCTATCTGGATAAGTTCGCCGTGCTGGAAGAAGCGCAGGGCGAGGGATTGGGACGGGCAGTATGGCAGGTGATGCTGAAGGACACGCCCAGCCTGTTCTGGCGTTCGCGCCACGGCAATCCGGTCAATCACTTCTATTATGCGCAATCGGATGGGTGCTACAAACAGGAGAAATGGAAAGTGTTCTGGTACGGAATGAGTGATTTCGAGCAGATACAGGCCTGTGTGGCGCACTGTGCGACGCGGCCTCCTACCTTGCAGGGTTGATGTGGACAAGTATCTTGAAGCGGTGACATTGCGCGGGCGGCATGTCCAATTGGAGCCGCTTGCGTTGGAGCATCTGGACGCGCTGATCGCCGCGGCGATCGACGGCGAATTGTGGCGGTTGTGGTATACCCAGGTTCCACCGCCACAGCGCATGCGCGCCTATATCGGAAACTTTCTTGCCAGGAAGGAAAAAGGCGAGTCGCTGCCGTTCGCGGTACGCAATCTGCATACCGGCGCCGTGATCGGGCATACCGCGTTCTACGAGATTGTTCCCGAGTATCGCCGCTTGGCACTGGGATACACCTGGTATGCGGCCAGTGCGCAGCGGACGGCGATCAACACGGAAAGCAAGCGGCTGTTGCTGGAATATGCGTTCGAAACGCTACAGTGTGTACGTGTCGAGTTTCATACGCATTGGCTCAATCATCGTTCGCGCCAGGCTATCGAACGATTGGGTGCAAAACAGGAAGGTGTACTGCGCAGTCATCGGATTTTGCCCGATGGCACTCTGCGCGACACCGTGATGTTCTCGATCATCGAACCGGAATGGCCAGCAATCGGACAGCACTTGCAATTTCTTTTGGACTCCTACTCTTCATGAGCAAAACCTACACTCTTGGCATCGTCGGCGCACGGGGATACACCGGTGCCGAATTGATCGGTCTGATCACTGCGCATCCACATATCGAATTGCTTTTTGTTTCTTCGCGCGAACTCGATGGTCAGCTCGTGTCCGAACATAATCCGGCATACCGGGGACAACTGCGGTACGAGAGCTTGAATCCGCAGGCGGTGGCGAATAAGCGTGCCGATGCGGTCATACTCGCTTTGCCGAATGGCAAGGCGCTGGATTATGTCGTGGCACTGGAAGACGCGGCGCCGGAAACGGTGATCGTCGATCTCTCGGCAGATTATCGCTTCGACGAGCGCTGGTATTACGGGCTTCCCGAGTTGACCCGGACCCGGTACCGGGGGCAGAAACGAATCAGCAATCCGGGCTGTTATGCCACGGCGATGCAACTGGCGATCGCACCTTTGCTGGAGCATTTGGCCGGTCCGCCGCAATGTTTCGGTGTTTCCGGTTATTCCGGGGCCGGTACCACCCCTTCGGATCGCAACGATCCGGAAAAGCTGCGCGACAACCTGATGCCGTATTCCTTGGTCGACCACCTGCACGAACGCGAAGTGACGCGGCATTTGGGGGTGCCGGTGGAATTCATGCCGCACGTCGCGGCATATTTTCGCGGCCTCATGGTGACGGTGAATTTATGGCTACAGGAGGCGATGACGGCGGATTTCATCGAGACCAAGTATCGGCAGCGTTATGCGGGCGAGCCGTTGATTTCCATAAGGAAAGACGCTCCCTGGGTAAGCCGGATCGCCAATCGGCATGGCGTTGAGATCGGTGGCTTCACGGTGGCTCCGGGCGGCAGGCGGGTAGTGCTGGTGGCCGCGCTGGACAATCTGCTCAAAGGAGCCGCTACGCAGGCGGTCCAAAATTTGAATCTGGCGCTCGGATTGGATGAGTTCGAGAGCATTCCGCCGATGGAGAAGGTGCAATGAGCCATCTGTTATGGCAAAAGCCCGGCGTAGCGGTCGATGCGCAGATCCAGAATTTTTTGGCCGGCGACGATGTCGTTCTGGATCGCGAATTCTTTTTGCACGATATCGCGGCCAGCAAAGCGCATGCGGCGGGGTTGCGGCAGATCGATATCATGTCGGCCGATGAATTGGCCAGTCTGGCGTATGAGCTGGATGCGCTGGCGGAGGATTTTCGGGCAGGCCGTTTCATTCTCGATCAGCATTATGAAGATGGTCACTCGGCGATCGAAGCCCGCCTGACGGAACGTTTAGGCGATGCCGGCCGGAAAATCCACACGGGACGCAGCCGAAATGACCAGATTTTGGTGGCGACCCGGTTATGGTTGAAGCAGAAGTTGGCGCGCTTGGCGGCGGTCGTTCGCGAGATCGCCGGGGTTGCGCTGGAACGCGCACGTGCCGAGGCATTGTTACCGATCCCTGGCTATACCCATATTCAACGGGCGGTGGTTTCATCCGCTGGGATGTGGTGGGCGGGATGGGCCGAAGCATTCATCGACGATGCCGTCCGTACTATCGATACCTATCGCTTGGTCGATGCCAATCCATTGGGTACGGCGGCCGGTTATGGCGTCAATCTGCCGTTGCCGCGATCTCATGTCACCGATGCGTTGAATTTTGCGCGGATGCAGATCAATCCGATCTACGCTCAACTGTCGCGCGGAAAATTCGAAATGGCGGCATTGGAGGCGCTTGGCGGCGCGACATTGGATCTGCGCCGGATCGCCTGGGATTTGTCGCTGTTCACCAGCGCCGAATTCGGTTTCGTCGACCTTCCCGCGCAATATACGACCGGTAGCTCGATCATGCCGAACAAGCGCAATCCGGACGTGATCGAGTTGATGCGCGCCACGCATGCCAGTGTCTCTGGCGCGCGCAGTGAGATCGAACAATTGCTGTCGTTGCCATCGGGGTATCATCGCGATTTGCAGAACGGCAAGGGGGCATTGGTGCGTGGATTCCACCATGGTTTGGGCGCTTTGGAATTGCTGCCCGCCTTGTTGGCCAATTTGGAGTGGAGGCCGGATAAACTGCGGGCCGCGATCGATTCGGGCATGTACGCGACCGATGTCGCGGTGGAAGCGGCAGCGTCTGGAATTCCGTTCCGCGATGCGTATCGGGCCGCGGCCGCCAGCGCCGATCAGGCTGGGGAGGGGCGTAGCCCGGAAGCCAGCCTCGTCGCACGGGTGTCGCCGGGCGCCGCGGCCGATCTGCAACTGGATGAACTGCAACAGCGATGGGAGCGATTGACTCCGCTTGCGGGCGGAACGGTCTGACACGCTGTTCTATGAGTAATCGATGGCCCGCGCTGTCGAGGCTCGGTTCGTTCTCGAAATTGTGAGAAAGCATGAAACGTTATTTGATCATCGCACTACGTAAATCCAGCTATTGCGCCGAAGCCGGCGCTGCTCATCGTGTTTTTATTGACGATTTGCGAGCGCAGGGTCGGATCGAGATGACCGGTGGCTTCTCGGATGCGAGTGGTGGCGCCTATCTGCTGCAGGCCGCGAGCTTGGAGGAAGCGAATGCCATCGTGCAGTCCGATCCATTGGTCCGGCACGATGCCTCGACAGTGACCCTCTATGAGTGGAATACCCGCTAAGGCCATGCACGAATCTTCCCATTCCCGATTTACCGAACAAGCACTGCCGGATTGGCGGCGTGCCGTATTGAAGGTCGGCAGCAGTCTGTTGGCGGCCGCGGATGGCGGACTGACGCCGCGCTTTGCGTTGGGATTGGCGCAATTCGTTTCAGCCAGTATCGCGGCCGGCCGCGAAGTGATCATCGTTTCTTCAGGCGCAGTCGCAGCGGGGCGGGCGATTTTGCCTAAAGCCGCCGAAGCCGGAGCGGCAATAGCGGCGCGACAGGCGTTGGCAGCACTGGGGCAGGCGCGGTTGATCGAACTGTGGCAGCGTTTTTTCGAGCGTCCGGTAGCACAGGTACTGCTGACGCATGATGATCTCCGTAATCGCCGCCGTTATTTGAATGCGCGTGCCACCTTGAACGAACTATTACGGTTGCGCACCTTGCCGGTCATCAACGAAAACGACACCGTCTCCGTCGATGAGCTCAAACTGGGCGATAACGACAACCTGGCGGCGATCGTTGCGGCATTGGTCGATGCGGATGCTCTGTTCATCGCTACCGACATCGATGGCCTGTATACCGCCGATCCGCGTATCGATGCGGCCGCGTCACCGATCGATGCGGTGACCGAACTGACCCCGGAGATACTGGCGATGGCCGGCGATAGCGGCAGTGCCGTAGGCACCGGCGGTATGCGCACCAAGCTGGAAGCAGCGATGAAAGCGGGTGCAGCAGGCATCGATACGCTTCTGTTCAATGGCCGCCGCAGCGATGTGGCCCGTTTGCTGTCGCAAAATCGCCTGCTTGGAACGCGGATTCATGCGGCTCGAACCCGTATCGCTGCACGCAAGTATTGGCTGCGTCACGTCCCGCTTGAGCCGGGAGCGATCTGGATCGATGATGGCGCGACGCAGGCATTGGTCCAGAAAGGCGCGTCGCTGCTTCCCGGCGGCGTCAGTGAGGTCGAAGGCGAGTTCCGACGAGGGGATATGGTGGAAGTCCGTCATCGCGATGCGGATGGCGAACATCGCATCGCACGCGGCGTCGTTCAGTATTCCGCGGTCGATATTCGCCGTATCCTCGGCGCACATTCGCGCGAGATCGAGGCTCGGTTGGGATATAACTATGGCGAGAACATCATTCATCGCGACGATCTCGTTGTGATGTGATCAGGGAAAACGGACAGATATTATGTCCATCGGCAGGGAAGCGGCGTGTTGGTCATGCATGGTTTGGTGCAAATTGCCGATGAGTATCGGCGCGAAAAAATGGGACGGAGAGAATGAGCGACATCAAAACCCAAGCGTTGGCCTGCCGGCAAGCCGCGCAAGCATTGGCGCAGATGCCGAGCGCTGAAAAGAATGCATTGCTCAATGCCATGGCCGATGCGCTGGAAGCCGACCAGGAGAGCATCCTTGCGGCCAATGCCGAGGATTTGAATACCGCCCGGGGAAAAGGGATCAGCGGCGCGATGCTGGATCGCTTGAAACTCGATCATGCGCGTCTGAGCGGAATCGCCGATGCACTGCGCGAAGTAGCGGCATTGCCTGATCCAGTCGGTCAGATCACGCGCTCCGATGTCCGCCCCAATGGCATACGCGTGGAACGCACGCGCGTACCATTGGGTGTCATCGCGATGATTTACGAAGCGCGCCCGAACGTTACTGCCGATGCTGCTGCACTGTGTCTGAAGGCGGGTAATGGCGTGATTCTGCGTGGCGGCTCGGAGGCGATTCGATCCAATCAGGCAATCGCTGCAACCCTGAAACGCGCGCTGCGCGAGGCTGGGCTTGACGAAGCGGTACTGACGCTGGTCGAGGATCTCAGTCGTGAAACGATGCTGCAACTGCTGCAATTGACCGATATCGTCGACCTGGTCATTCCGAGAGGAGGCGAAGGGCTGATCCGGTTCGTCGCCGAGCATGCGCGTATACCGGTGATCAAGCATTACAAGGGTGTTTGTCACCTTTATGTGGATAAGAGTGCCGATCCGGATTTGGCGTTGCGATTGCTGATCGACGGCAAGACCTCACGGCCAGGCGTTTGCAATGCGTTGGAAACCTTGTTGGTACATGCCGATATCGCGGACGATTTTTTGCCTCGGGCCGGCAGAGCATTGCGCGAGCGGAACGTGGAGATTCGAGGCGACGAACGGACTCGTAGTCTGATTCCGGAAGCGTTGAAGGTTACCGAAGGCGACTACGCTACCGAATTTCTGGATTTGATCATCGCTGTCCGCGTGGTCGCTGACTTGGAAGAGGCGATCGCGCATATCCAGCGTTTCACTTCCGACCACACGGAAGTCATTGCTACCGGCGACGAGGCGGCAGCGCAGCATTTCGTCGATGCATTGCGCGCGGCGGTGGTGATGGTCAATGCTTCATCGCGGTTTTCCGATGGCGGTGAACTCGGGCTGGGTGCCGAGATCGGGATTTCCACGACGCGGCTGCATTCCTACGGGCCGATGGGGCTGGAAGCGTTGACCGTCGAACGTTTCGTCGTACATGGAGCGGGGCAGGTGCGTCATCCGTTACCGGGGTGATGGCTGCGATGACGACTCTTGGTTCAGGAGTTATTTAAATCGTCCTGCCTCCGGTGAATCAGCCAGTGTCGATAGACCGTATAGCTGATACCGGTAGTGCCTGTCAGTATCGCCGGCACTGCCAAGGCGTCATAGCTCAAATACCGGAATAGGAACGCGCCGATGATGCCGCCGGAGAAAAATCCGGAAATGACGATGCTGCTTAGCATGAGCCGTCGGCTGGAAACCTGCATGCCGCGAAGAACATGCCCAAGACCGATGCCCAGATCGGTGAACATGCCGGTCAGATGCGAAGAGCGGACGACCGCGCCGCTATAGGTGGTAGCCATGGCGTTTTGCAAACCGCAGGCGGTTGCGGCAAACAAGGCGCCGAGTATTTGCTGCCGTTTGAACAACGGAA
>JAITWM010000034.1 GCA_031285265.1 Lysobacteraceae bacterium | reverse complement strand
ATGCTGTTGTCCTGAACAAAGGAGACAGTCATGGCGCTTATCATCGAATCCCGTGAACATGATCTTGGCGGCGGCTTGAAAGTGCGTCGTGCAGTGCCGACGTCGCAGGCGCGCAGCATCGGTCCATTCGTATTCGTTGATCATATGGGGCCGACCGTATTGGAACATGGGCAAGGCGTGGATGTACGTCCACATCCGCATATCGGCTTGGCGACTGTGACTTTTCTGTGGGCTGGCCGGATACATCACCGCGATAGCCTGGGTTCCGATCAGATCATTCAGCCGGGCGATGTCAATTGGATGACGGCAGGGCGCGGCATCGTCCATTCCGAGCGCACGCCGGCACAGGATCGGCAGCGGGAAGGTCGGCTTCATGGTATGCAGACATGGGTCGCTTTGCCGAAGGTGCATGAAGAAACGACACCGGCGTTCCACCATTATTCTGCTGCCTCGCTGCCGCAGCAGCATCATCCAGGTGTGCGATTGACGGTTATCGCTGGTCGTGGCTATGGCGAAGAGTCGCCCGTGCAGGTGTTTGCGGACACGTTGAATGTGGCGCTTGATTTAGAGCCCGATGCCGAGCTGACATTGGATGACAGCCATGCCGAGCGTGCGCTGTATGTTCTTGAAGGCGACGCACAGTTGGATGGAGTGGATATTCCCAGCCGGTGCCTAGTGATTCCTGATTCTGGCGCACGCGCTCGGTTGCGCGCGAAGACGGCGTTGAAAGCGATGCTGTTCGGGGGTGAGCCGTTGGATGGTCCGCGACGCTTGTGGTGGAATTTCGTTTCCAGTTCCATGGAACGGATAGAACAGGCAAAACAGGATTGGCGCGAAGGCCGTTTCGGGACGGTTCCCGGCGATGACAAAGAGTTCATTCCATTGCCCGAAAAACCGCGAAACGATTTTTAGCGCTTGTTCGGTGGTGAGAAATCGCAATGATGTGTTTTTCGTGCTAGAGCTAAAGCTGCTATTGGGATATGTCGCGATGCATGTCGGAACGCGTGCGTAATGATTGTGGTCAGCCGGGGAAGACAGCAGTGGCATGTTCAGGTGTGCGATGGAGCGTGCCGGAAAGACATCCGGAAAGAGGGGCAGGCTGGTGTGCCCGTCTACAAGCAAGTCCGCATGGACATAATCTGGAAGTGGAGAACGTCCGGCTCAGGCGATTGGTGGCTGAGTCGATGCTGATCATCGGATGTCCCCGGATTGCAAGAAAGGCTATGCGACTTCGTTGGACAACAAAAAAGGCTAAACCCTTTGATTTCATTGGGATGTTAGCCTTTATTGGATTTTACGACGTACCAATGTGGTGGGCGGTGCAGGGATCGAACCTGCGACCCTTGCCGTGTGAAGGCAATGCTCTACCGCTGAGCTAACCGCCCACAATAATGGTCGTATCACACTAGGCCGCTAATGGTAGATCGTATCGGCGACTTTGGTCAATTTATGATTTCTGAGGACTGGATTTGACAGGCTTCACGTTTGCGCCGGTTCATTGCGGAGAGGCCGGTTTGTTTGAGGATATCCTGGATGTACTTGTTCTGTCGTCGTCTTACCAGTGTCTTGTCATTACTGTTGCGAAGGAGGTTTTCGATGCGCAAGCATCGATTCAATGTACATGGGTTGTGACGATTTTAAAGGAAGTCGACGGCGACATCCCGATCAAAGATTGATCCGTGATGTGTGCAAGAAGTACATGGGCACGGTTGTGCATTAAAAAAAGCCGCCAGATAGCTGACGGCTTTTCAAGATTGGCAACAGTAATAATTACTGCTGCGGCTCTTTCAGTGGTTCGCCGTGTTCCTGATGATCGGTCGGCTCGGCAGTTGCTTCGTGAGCAGCAGCGGCTTCGGTGGTGTCAGTTGCATCGGCACTGGTCGTATCCGTTGCTTCAGAAGCAGCCGCAGTATCGGCAGCAGCCTGTGCCGCTTCATCTGCATCCTGCTGGGCAGTATCAGGTGCGGCAGCCGTATCGGCAGGTGGCATGTCTGCAGTTGCATTGGCATTAGATGCCGTATCCGTTTGACTCTGCGGGGTGTTGTTGCATGCGGCCAGAGCCAGACCCAGAGCCAATGCAATCAGCAGCTTGTTGATGTTCATTCTTTACGTTTCCTCGTCTTGTAGATAAACAACGCGTATTCTAACTAGTTAGCGTCTATTACATGATGACAAGCCTATATCGGCTGTCAAGTACTCTGAAAAGCCGTTTTGTAAAAATTCCGTCAACTTTAGCGTTTGACTTCGATCGCAATCGCCGTGGCTTCACCGCCGCCGATGCATAACGAAGCGATGCCGCGTCCACCACCGCGCTTGTGTAGCGCATGAATCAGGGTAACGATCAGGCGCGCGCCGGAAGCACCGATTGGGTGTCCCAGAGCACAGGCGCCGCCGTTGATGTTGATTTTTTCATGAGGGATGCCGAGCGTTTTCATAGGAAGCATGGCTACGACGGCGAATGCTTCGTTGATTTCGAACAGATCCACTTCGTCGATTCGCCAACCGATTTTATCGAGTAATTGCCCGATGGCTCCGACAGGGGCAGTGGTAAACCATTGTGGTTCCTGTGAATGTGTGGCGTGACCGACGACTGTGCCAAGCGGGCGGATATTCAACCGAGTGGCTTCTTCCGCCTTCAGCAGTACTACTGCGGCGGCCCCGTCGGAGATACTGGAAGAGCTTGCAGCCGTTACCGTGCCGTCTTTCTTGAAGGCTGGTTTGAGCATAGGAATTTTGCCGATATCGGACTTTTCCGGCTGTTCATCAGTACGATATTCGGTTTCCCCTTTACGTGTACTGACGCGGACAGAAACGATTTCGTCATCGAAGGCGCCCGTTTGTTGTGCCGTGCGTGCGCGCTGCACCGATTCTATTGCGTAAGCATCTTGCTGTTCGCGCGTAAAGCCATACTGTTCGGCGGTCTGCTCAGCGAACATCCCCATTGCCTGTCCATCGTACGGGTTGGTCAGCCCGTCCCAGGCCATATGATCGATCGCTTGAAAATTGCCGTAACGGTTTCCTTGACGTGAGCCGGGAATCATATGCGGCGCATTGGTCATCGATTCCATGCCCCCGGCGATGATTACATTGCCGGAACCTGCCTTGATCAGGTCATGGCCGAGCATGATGGCCTTCATTCCCGAGCCGCAGACTTTGTTGATCGTCGTGCAGCCTGTCGTGATCGATAATCCTGCTGCCAAAGCGGCCTGTCGTGCCGGTGCTTGGCCAAGGTTGGCCGGTAATACGCAACCCATGATGACTTCGGACACGTCGCCTGCGGCCAGACCGGATTGTTGCAAC
>JAITWM010000183.1 GCA_031285265.1 Lysobacteraceae bacterium | reverse complement strand
CGAATACTGGCACATCGGCGGAATCACGATACGGTTTTCCAACCGCACTGGCCCGAACCGGACCGGTGAGAACAACTGACTCATAATGAATCCTCCGTTTTCACGAGGTGACGATACCTTTGTCAGGCATTGCCTGCGGCTCGCTTGTCTGCCAGCCGTCGGACATCGGTTTGACCATGGCCGACATCGTATCGCCCTCCAATAAAGACGATAAAGCACGCCCACAAGATTGCGCCAAACGAAATTTCAACAACGTATCCGCACGCGTACGGCCCAGGTTTATTGCCACGACCGGTTTGCCCGTCAATACAAACAACCGCGGGTAACGCTCAATGAATCCGGCCAAGGGATCATTGCACGACATCGTTTCGGAATAGCGCAAAGGTAAAAAACAGCCTACGCATTCTTGACGGAATGTGTCATTCATTTCAAATGACACTCACTTTGTTCCCTCCACAGTAACGTTGCTTTCCTTGCCGGAAAATGCCGCTTCACTGAAAGAGTGCGACAGATTCCCCCCGTCCGCCCTGCCCTGAAGGCATCACGGGCTCGCCGGAGACAGCAGGGACCGATGCATCGCCCAATGCGTCGAATTCCGACATGGGACTTTCCGCAGGACAGGACGAATCGGGGAAACCGAATTCCTTGCGCAACTCCAGGCCGCAAGCATTGAATGCGTCGATATCCCGATCGGAGACTTTGCAACGCTGATCGAACAGACGGGTGAACTGATCGCGCCGACGAACGAAATCTTCACCGCACTTACGCATCAAACGCAAACGATCCAGATCATCCTGGGCCGGATTGATGCCATCCAACCCATAGATTCTCAATTCTTCGTTGGTCAACAGACGCAGGCTACGATTAGGTACCGTCATCATCTGGTCCGCCAGCACGACAGCCGCGCCGTTACGCTCAAGATAATCCTTCACTTGCTGATATACCGCTCGCAACTCGGCATTCAACTCGATGCGAGTGGTCGCCGTCGAACTCATCCGAATCAACCGGTGAATGCCGACTTTACCGGCGATCATCCGCGCATCGCCGCCACTGAGAACGAATACGCAAGCGCTATGACATATCGAATCCTCGCGTACCCAGATCGTCCAATGCGATTCGGCGATGAAATCGCCCGCTCGAATCGCGTCTTCGACAGTACCTCCCGCAGAATCGATATCCAGCACTCGTTTCTTGATCCCTAACGCATTGCTCGCCTGGGTAATGCGTTCAATCAGCACGGCGAAATCCCTGGCAATCTTGCCGCGGTAACGCAACCGTACGACACCGTCGCGGCGACAATCGGCCAATGCTTCAAGCAAGCTCTGCCGCCCCAAATCATCCAATTCCACGCCGTCGCCACCTGATCGGTAATCCAGATCGCAACTGATCCATGCCTTGCCGGAAATGAGCGCCGCCGGTATCCCGTCCGGTAAAGACTCAGACTCCTGTTCGTTCTCTTCACGTTTTTGCAAACTCGGTCGACTGCTCTGGACCGGTGCAGTACTGACTGCGCCACCTTCGCTCTGATCGATGGTGGCTTCCACGATCTGCGGTCCGGGCACCTCTCCTTGCGACGACTGCCGGCATCCGGCTGACATTAGACAGAATGAAAGAATGGCCAAGAATTTGAATGCGTGAGATGCCAAGTTCAGGTGTCGCTTGAAAGACGAATGCACACTATCTTAGAACTCGCACGCATTAAGAAAAATACCGGTACTAAGTTCATTCACATTCAAAGACTACGACAAGACGGCTCTCGTCAATCATTCATATTTTTGAACCCGGAAACAGCCCGCTCCACCGCCGTCCCGGAAATGAAGACGGCGGTATCCCTTACCTTCATCCGCATCGAAGGACGGGCGACTCTATACTGTGTCCCCTTGAAATATTCGATCGCCGTTCCTCATTGTTCAGCCAATCGACATCACTATGCCTTTCTTTTACTGCACGACCGTCTCTCCGATCGGAGTACTGACGATTATCGCCAACGACAGCGGTCTACACTCGATTGTATTTCCCAAGGACGAACGATTGCCTGGGCTGGACCATTACCAGCACAAAGACGATCACCCATTGCTGCGGCAAGCTCGCATGCAATTGGAACAATATTTCACCAAGCAGCGTCGTGAATTCGACTTGCCTCTGACGATACACGGCACTGAATTCCAGCGCACGGTCTGGAACGCATTGACCACGATCCCTTACGGTCGAACCATCAGTTATGCCGAGCTGGCAGCACGCATCGGTCACTCCAGAGCGGTACGCGCCGTCGGCGCGGCCAATGGACGCAACCCGCTGCCGATTGTCTTGCCTTGCCACCGCGTCATCGGCTCCGATGGTTCTCTGACCGGCTTTGCCGGCGGCCTGCCCACCAAACAGTATCTGCTGCGACTGGAAAACGCTTTGCCGGAAGGAGCGGCAACACTGGAACTGGCATTCCCATTCTAGAGAAAACATCACCTTGCCACTCTTTCCCTCGAACCCGTTAAGGCTGTATGACGCATCATGAAAGCCTTCTTCTTCCGCCATTTATTGAACCTATGGCCTCCTTTTCTATTTACCGGCATTCATGTCACGAAGCTGGACAAGGACTACCGCACAGCACGCGTCGAACTGCGTATGCGTTTCTGGAACCGCAATTACCATGGGACGCACTTTGGCGGTAGCCTGTTCGCGATGGCCGACCCATTCTGGGCGCTGCTGACGATCTTCAGGTTGGGCAAGGACTATTACATCTGGGATAAGGCGGGAACTATCGAATTCATCAAGCCGGGACGCGGAGTCGTCTATTGCGCCTTTCAATTGGAAGATGATGTGCTGGAACGGATTCGTGCCGCCACCGTTACCGGCAAGAAATATTTCCATTGGTTCGAAAGCGAAATCCTCGATAGCGATGGCGATGTCGTAGCCAAGTTGCGTAAACAGATCTACGTTCGACGCAAACCGGACCGGCAAAAGCATATTCCTCCTGCCTGAAGGTTCAGCTTCCTGCCATTCCCCGGTACGATGGCATCGCACCGGAACCGGCAAGACGCCGGCACCGACTCGGAATGAAAACAAAACAGTTATCCTGATCCCATGTCACAAGAAACCACTTCTTATCGTCTTTCCCTGCAAAAACTATTTCTGACCGGAATATTGACCATATTGCCGATCTGGCTGACTTGGATCATGGTCAAGTTCATCTTCGTTTTCCTGTCCAACACCAGCAAACCCTTAGTGGGACCGATGTCGGAGCAGATCGCTGCCTCGTTTCCTGCGGCGATGGGATGGATCAGCGCATTCTGGGTACAGAACACCATTGCACTGATCGCCACACTCGCCGTCATATTGGCGGTCGGCGCATTGAGCCGGCGCGTTATCGGTCAGCAATTGCTGCGCTGGTTCGATGCATTGATGCAACGAATTCCATTGGCGAGCATCGTCTACAACAGTGTGCGCAAACTGCTCGACATCCTGCAAACCAAACCCGTCGCCACTCAACGCGTCGTACTGATCGATTTCCCTCACCGGGACATGAAGGCGATCGGTCTGGTGACACGGATTCTTCGCGAGGAAGGCACCGAACGCGAATTGGCCGCCGTCTATGTTCCTACAACTCCCAACCCGACATCGGGTTATCTGGAGGTAGTCCCGGTCGAATTGTTGACACCCACCGACTGGACCGTCGAGCAGGCGATGAGTTTCATCATTTCCGGTGGCGCGGTCGCACCCGATTCGTTGCCGTTCACACGCGATGCTGATCGTACCGCTCCCCCCTGAAATACCCCCCTGAAATACCCCCCGTCGATTCAACACCCGCGATACAGACCGCTCCATGCTCTTAAATACACTGTGAGACCATGTCCGCTCCCACTTGCCATCAAACATCGCAGTCCCCCGCATGAACGAATGAAAACCCTGAAAGCCGATATACAGGAACAGGACGGTTCGGATGAACCGTCAATCGATAACAGATACGGATAGATGCGCATGCAGAATTTCCCAATACGGTTCTTTTCGTCACTACTTATTGCCGCACTGTTTACGGCCACCATTGCAGATGCCGATGCCACGCCGAGACAATCCAGACGTCCAACGCATCGTGCAGACGTCCGCACGGCACCGGCACCGGAAAACAAAGCGGCACAACTCAATCGGCTTTACCACGACTATTGGGAGGCATCGCTCAAACTCAATCCACTGCAAGCGACGCTTCAGGGCGATCTGCGCTACAACGATCAAATACCGAATTTCCTTTCGGCCGATTACCGCCAACAAGCACACAACTTCACGACCGAATGGTTGCGCAAGGTCGAAACAATCGGCCCCGAAGGTCTTACGGGTCAAGACTTGCTCAGCTACGAAATATTCGTCGATGACGCCAACAACGCGCTGAAAGGTGAACGCTTCCCCAATTGGATGATGCCACTCAATCCATACAACAACATCGCCGCCGTCATCGCCATTCTCGGATCAGGCACCAACGCTCAACCATTCAATACCGTCAAGGATTATGAAAATTGGGCCGCACGCATGCGCAACACGCCTTTGCTTTTCGATCAAGCCATCACCAATATGCGCGCCGGAATGTCCGCGGGCGTGACTCTCCCACGCCCATTGGCCCAAAAAGTACTTACGCAGTTGGATACCCTTGCCAAATCCAGGCCAGAAGACACGCCATTCTGGATGCCGATTCAGAACATGCCGGAACAATTTTCCGATGCCGATCGCGAACGCCTTCGCGACGAATACCGGCAGATGATCGATACGCAGATCTTGCCTGCCTACCGCAAACTGCGCGACTTTATCGCAACCGACTATCTTCCGCATACTCGCGACAGCATTGGTATGAGCGGTCTTCCTGACGGAAATGCTTGGTATGCCTATCTAGTACGGGAAAGCACTACCACAGCCCTGCTTCCAGAACAGATTCACCAAATCGGGCTTGACGAAGTTTCACGGCTTCAGCATGAAATTGAGCGAGTGATGGAACAAGTCAAGTTCCGAGGTTCCTTACCGCGCTTTCTCCGTCACATGCAATCCGGCAAACAATTCCAGTTCAACAGCGATACCGCCGTCCTGAGTCATTACGAGGGCCTCAAACGCACGGTGGAAGCCCGCATTCCGGAATTATTTACGCTGACACCCAAGGCAGGACTGGAAGTACATGCCGTGGAACCCGCACGCGCGCAATCGGCTGCCGATGTCTCCTACCTGCGCCCCAAGGAAGATGACAATCAATCTGCAACGCTTTACATCAACACTGCCAATCTGTCGAATCAGAGAACATGGAATGCGGATATTCAATTCCTGCATGAAGGCATACCCGGACATCACTACCAATTGGCTCTGCAGCAGGAACTAGCCGGATTGCCGAAGTTCCGCCGCTTCGGCGGCGAGATCGCCTTTACGGAAGGATGGGGACTGTATGCCGGATCACTCGGTAAGGAATTAGGTCTGTATCAGACTCCTTACAGTTATTACGGTTGGCTTCAAGACGATCTATACCGTGCAGTGGCACTGGTAGTAGACACCGGCCTGCATCACCAAGGTTGGTCCATTGCACAGGCAACGCAATATATGCAAACCAATACAGCGATCGATGATGCGGAAATCGCCTCCGAGATCGGTCGCATCTTGGCAATCCCCGGACAGGCACTCAGTTACAAAATCGGAGAAATGAAGTTCAACGAATTGCGCAAGAAAGCACAACATGACCTGGGCGCCATATTCGACATCCGAGAGTTTCATGAGGAAGTGCTGAAGAACGGCTCCATGCCATTGAACCTTCTCGAACAAAAAATCGACCGCTGGATAGCGGACAAAAAATCAAAACAAGATGAATGATAAGAATAATCAATTGATTATTTAATTTTAATTTACAAATGCAATTAATATTAACTATGTACGATACGCGACATTGATTTCATCACTCCCAAACATCACTCTTCTGTCCTGTCTGCCACGTATCTTTAGTCTTATCGAGGCACGGTTGATCAGATCAATGCCCCTAATGATCTGCTAAAAATGACTTCATCGTGTTCGTCGCCTCGAGCTGTGCGGTAAATTGAGACATGTTGAACATATCCGGAATTCCCTACTCAGTTCCAATGCGAAATGCTGTCCAAAACAGGCATAATTTTTGCATGCACTTGCTGAAGCGCGTCATCGAAAACGCGGATCCGCAAGCAGAACTTGGGCGAGACATGGTATTGATCACTGGACTGTTTCACTGGAAGCATCAAAGACTGCTCGTTTTGCTTGCCGTATTGTTGATGGTCTGCATGCCAGCCAATGCCCAGGATTGGGTTTATCGCATCCGCCCCGGCGATACGCTTTGGGATCTGACCGCCGAGTTCGCCAAACCGGAAGTACAGTGGCAACGTCTACAGCACTACAACAATATCAACGATCCCTACCTCCTCACACCAGGCACTACCTTGCGCTTTCCCTTGGCATGGCTGCGCATTCAACCTGCAAGTGCAAAAATTACTGCACTGCATGGCACAGCAACTGTCACTTATTCCGATGGCGCTAGTGCTGACGCGGTCTCCGGCATGGATTTGAGCATCGGTGCCACAATCCAAACTGCCGCCGATGCCAGTCTGACACTGGAATTCGCCGACGGCTCCCGGTTGACGTTGCATGAAAACAGTACGCTGTCTCTGAATCGCTTGTCCCTGTATGGAAAACAAGGGATGGCGGATACCCACTTGCGTCTGCAGCGCGGTCGAGCCAGCAACGACATCAAGCCTACTCGTGGCAGCGCTGGTTTTACCATCGATACACCACGCGCGTCCTCCGCAGTACGCGGAACCCGCTTTCGCGTGGAAGCCACCGATTCCTTGTCTCATACCGAAGTACTTGAAGGTCAAATCGTAGTCACCGCTAAAGCACGCTCCGCCACGGTCAACCATGGCTATGGAATTACCGTCGTCGATGGAAACGCGATTCGGCCATCCGATGTGACTAGACTACTGCCAGCTCCAGATCCGCGTACCCTGGTTGTCTCCGGCGAATCCGTGCGCTTGCATGCCACATGGTCTCCTGTTGCCGCGGCTAGTGAGTATCGAATACTGGTCAGCAGCGCACATGACTTCAGTGATCTGCTGGTAGACGCGACATCCACTATGCCGGCATTGACATTGCCAGTCCTGGCGAACGGCGACTTCTGGATCAGCGTTCGTGCCGTGAACGAACAAGGACTGGAAGGATACGATGCCGTTCTACCTTTCCACGTCGATCTCGATCCGCCCCCGCCCTTCGTGATCACCCCCGTCAAAGACAGCATCGTTTACGATCAGCAGCCGACATTCCGCTGGAGCGAGCCCGAGAATGTACGCCGCTATCATTTCGAACTCGCCGCCCATCCGGATTTCGACGACCCGATCATCGTAATGGACAATTTGCCGTCTTCACATTTCAAGCCTTCCCATCCCCTGCCTCCGGGTCATTACTACTGGCGAATCCGGTCACGCGATACAGATGGGAAATACGGCCCTTACAGCGAACCGATCGGCTTCGAATTGAATCTGCTTGCCACCCCCGGAAAAATCCAAGCAGATCCGTACAAGTCCAAGTCGCACCCAATCACTTTACGGTGGCACGGGGGAACATCTGATCAGTATTATCGTGTCCAGTTGTCGCGTCATGCCGACTCCCGCACTATCAAACTTGACCAAGTTGTTCAGGAGCCGGAAATCACGATCCCTGCATTATCGTCCGGGTCCTGGCATATCCGCGTGCAATCGTTATCCCCTGATGGTCACGAAGGCCCCATTTCACCAGTACAAACACTGCGCCTTCCTTGTAGAATTTGCCATATTGCTGCCGGCTCAGGGGCATTGTTGATATTGCTGACGTTATGAACGGGAACGGTTTCGTCGCGCCCTCTCTGATATACCGGCTTCTGCTTGGTATCGTCGCCATGGCGCTTCTTTCGATACTGACGCTTTCGCATGTGACATGGCGCACGGATGCCTGGTTCTACGACATGATAGTTGGGCATTTATCGCCACCAGTGGACGAACGTATCGTCGTCATCGCCATCGACCAGAAAAGCTTGACGGAGCTCGGACGCTGGCCCTGGTCGCGACGTATCCACGCGCATCTGATTGACAATTTGACAGAAGCCGGGGTCCATGGAATTGCGCTGGACCTGCTGCTGCCAGAACCTACGAACTCCGATCTCGAGAGCGATCGCTTGCTGGCACAAGCAATTCGACGTAATGGCAATGTCGTATTACCCGTCTCCGCAGAGCCCTATCAATTGAATTCTCCGGGCATCGAACTGCTCCCTACCCCTGAATTGGCGCGAACCGCAAAACTGGGACATTCGGATATCGCATTGGATGCAGATGATGTTGCACGTAGCGTCTTCCTTTATGGCGGACTCGGTTCACCACGTTGGCCATCACTCGCATTGGCGCTGTGGGAGAGTGGGAAAAGTGAAAATGACACCACTAGAAAACTTCCTGGCTTGCGCTATCTGCATGAGACGGATACGACACCGTTTATGTGGACACGCAACTACCAAGTACTGATTCCTTATACCAATCCACCGGACGGTTTCCCGCATCTGTCTTATGTCGACGTTTTAAACAAACAGATACCCGATTCGGCATTGGACGGACGCTGGGTCATTGTCGGCATGACGGCCAACGGATTCAGTAACGGCATCGCCATACCGAAGCGGTCGGAGCTACCGGGCCTCTATTACCAAGCCAATGTCCTAAATACCCTCATCAACGGTAATGCCATCACACCGATGACACCAGCCGGGCAATGGTTGCTGGCATCCATCCTGACCGTGCTGCCATTACTGTTTTACCGCAAGTCTACGCCACAGAAATTCTGGATTCCGTTAGCTTCAAGCGCTGTACTGACACTGTTGATCGCCACCGTGTTACTGACTTTTTGGCATAACTGGTTCCCACCGATGTCCGCCTTGGTGACGCTATCAGCAATCACGTTGGGATGGTTGATGCGCATGTGGTTCATCACGCAGCAACAAGCGCATTCCGATCCACTGACCGGTTTGGCCAACCGTATGCGTCTGAACCATGTGATGGAAAAAGAGATACGTCAATCGGCACGCACAGACAGTCCGTTGTCTTTACTGATGATCGATATCGATCATTTCAAGCAATTGAACGATACATCGGGGCATGACATGGGGGATCGCGCATTACGAATGCTCGCCCATGCCGTATGTAGTTGTGCACATCGTCCGCGCGATCTGGTTTCCAGACTTGGCGGCGACGAATTTGCCATCCTGCTACCAGAAACCAAAAGCATCGAAGCCATTAACCTTGCCGCCGAAATGCATGCCCTGATTTCTTATCACTCCTCCATATTGGAACTCCCGATGCCATTCACTGTAAGCATTGGAGTTCATACGTCTCCCGGAGGCGATGAACAAATGACACCGAGCAGCCTGCTCAAGGCCGCCGACACTGCACTCTATCAAGCCAAACAGGCCGGCCGTAACTGCACGCGCAGCAGTATAGGAAAACTTCCATCCACCGAATCCTGCATCATCCACCCAGCATCTTGAACAAGCGTTCGGCTTCGATCACTGGATAGCACAGGCAAGCGACATCATGCCGCACCGCCCATGGCATTTATCGTTTTGCTCCTTATCCAATTACAGAAGCGATCGAGCCGTTTTTTGATAACGCCCTCTTTTTTCATCTTGCCAGATGCCAGGAAGACATCAAGCGCAGAGGGGCCTCAAAAAAGTACTCATCATGTTCGAGAATGCTTCCTCCGTTGCACAGGAACAATCAGGCAGTTTTTTTACCTAATGATGTAATTAGGGCAAAATATGCCGCTCATTCAGGGCTCTTTTGCCCAACATGCCGACCTGATATCGCAATCACCACTTTCGTCGGCTTTTCGACCTGAAATAACGAATCACCTATTTTTGTACTGGAGGCAACCTATGGATATCCGCAAACCTCGCACTCTGCTACTTCCACTAGCAGTTACGGGCGTACTTTTTTCGTTCTTTCCATCGTATGCACAAAGCTCCGGTACATCTGCAGCAACGCAAGTCAATGAAGCCCTACTTCCGTCAGCAATCAGTTTCTCTGCCAGAGATCTCGATTCAAGTAAGAACCCATGCATCGACTTTAATGGTTATGCCAACGGCAAATGGTTGACGAACAATGCCATCCCAGCCGACCGTACGAGTTGGGGTCCCTTCTCAATCTTGGAAGAACGCTCCCTGGCGATTCAACGCCAGATTGCCGAACAGGTAGCTGCCAATAATCCATCCACCGGTATTGAAAAGATTATCGGTGACTTCTGGATTACCGGCATGGACGAGGCCAAACTCAACCAAGAAGGCATCCAACCCCTGCTAAGCACCCTGAATCAGATCCGCTCGCTCAGAAGAAGCTCAGCGATCGCCGAATATTTACGGCAAGCAACGGTTACTGGACAGAATGTTCTATTCAATTTCAGCGCCGATGCCGATTTCATGAACTCGGATCGGAATATCGCCTACATCACGCCTTCCGGCCTTGGACTCCCGGACAAAAGCTATTATTTCGACGAAGACAAGCAAGACAAGCTCGGCGCTTATCAGGCGCATATTGCCGTCGTGCTGGAATTGTCGGGGATTCGCCCATCGGATGCGCTCCAACAAGCCAGAGATATCATCGCTTTCGAAACCCGCTTAGCGAGCGTGTCCAAATCCCGAGAAGAAATGTCGCGCGATGTATCGCTGTTCTATAACCCGGTATCGCCCAGGGATGCCAACACATTAACCCCGAATTTCTCCTGGAACAGATATTTCGAGGCACAAGGGCTTTCTCCGCCAGCCACATTCTCTCTGGCCATTCCTGACTTCTTTCAGGAAATCAGCAAGATGCTAGACGACACTTCTCCCGCCATTTGGCGAGCCTATCTGCAATTCCATACGATCGACCAAGCATCTCCATATCTCAGCGACGCTTTCGCCAATGAACATCATAAGTTCTACGGCAATGTGCTCCACGGCCAACAAGAGCTAAAACCTCGTTGGAAACGTGTGCTCGATACGATCAACGATTCCGCTGGCGAAGCCATGGGGCAGTTGTATGTCCAGGCGGCCTTCTCTCCTGAATCGAAAGAAAAAATGCAGACACTGGTACATAACCTGAGTCAAGCACTGAGAAGTCGCATTGAAAAACTCGCTTGGATGAGCAATACCACTAAAGAAAAAGCATTGGCCAAATGGCAAACCTTCACGCCAAAAATAGGTTATCCCGACAAATGGCGCAGTTGGAATGGCTTACAGACTGACCGTGCCAGTTACTTGGGCAATATTCTGGCCGCCCATGCTTTCGATCACCGTTGGCAAGTAAGCAAGATCGGCCAACCCGTGGATAAAACCGAATGGGGCATGAGTCCTCAAACCGTTAACGCTTACTACAATCCGCTGCAGAACGAAATCGTATTCCCTGCCGCCATTCTGCAACCGCCATTTTTCGATCCTAAAGCCGACGATGCCTTCAACTATGGCGGCATTGGTGCGGTGATCGGCCACGAAATGACACATGCCTATGACGATCAGGGCTCTCGTTTCGGACCAACGGGCAACTTCGAAAACTGGTGGACCGAAGCGGATGCCGCTGGATTCAAGGCGCGTACCGAAAAGTTGGTGGCACAGTTCAACGACTACAAATTGCCTACCGGCGAACAAGTCAACGGCAACCTGACCCTAGGCGAGAACATCGCCGATTTAGGCGGGTTGGCCACTGCTTACGATGCAATGAAAATTGCCACGCGCGGCAAACGTGATCCAAGAGTAGGCGGAAAATCCCGAAACCAGAATTTCTTCTTCAACTGGGCAACGGTCTGGCGTACCAAATACACCCCGGAAAATCTGACCGTACGTTTAACTACCGATCCGCATGCACCGGCTCAATTCCGCGCGATCGGCGCTCCCTCTAATCTCACCGCTTTCTCGGAAGCGTTCGGCTGCCGAGCCAGCGACCCGATGGTACGCCATGGAGCCAACCAAGTCGTTATTTGGTAAGTCATTTCATCGCGCGGGGAAACTCGCGCGGCCCTCATTTCTCAAAGCCATTGCGTCTCGATAGTGATGACGCAACCCGGCCACGCAATTTCGAATCCCTCTTACCGATGACCGACTCTTTCCATCCATCAAGATCGGCTATATTTAGCAGCGCCATATCGTTACGCCCCCCTCCCCTCTAAAAATAACGCCTTCGCCACTATGTATACTTCGCGCCAGTTCGTCCTTGCAGCCACCATCGGCCTAATCGTCACTCTCACCTCGATTCCGGATGCCGATGCACAGCGACGTCGGACCACTCCCCAGCCTGTGGCGGCAAGCGCTCCATGCCGGGATTTCTATTCGCATATCAATGCCGACTGGCTGAAAGCCAATCCACTCACCGACGGCAACGACACCATCACCGCGTTGGGACAACTCAGCGAACGGGCCCTGTTGCAGCAACGCAATCTGCTCGACAACGCCATGAACACGCCAAAAACCAATGCGCAAAAATTACTTGGCGACTTTTGGGCCAGTGGTTTGGACGAAGCGGCGGTCGAACGCGATGGTTCCCACCCGATCG
>JAITWM010000159.1 GCA_031285265.1 Lysobacteraceae bacterium | reverse complement strand
AAATTACCTAAGGGTGCGACGGATGAATTAACGGCGATGTTGCGCGGGTTCAAGCGGCAGGCGTTGCATGCCGAGGTCTTGGAATTCGTTCATCCGATCACCGGTATAGCGCTGCGAATGGCTGCGCCGGTCCCCGAGGATATGCAAATGCTGCTGCAAGCATTGCGCGAGGATGATCGGCATCATGCGGCGGGTCGTTAGCGATAGCATGAAAGGAAATGTAAATGAGACAGAACGCGATCGAAGTGATGAAAGCAGCGTTGTTTCCTGATTGGACGCCGCCGGATGGCGTACGTGCATTGACCACCTTGCGCTACGGTATCGGCATTTCCGCTGCACCATTCGATAGCTTCAATCTAGGCATGCATTGTGGCGATGATCCGCAGATCGTGGCCGAGAACCGGAAAGCGTTGGTCGAATATTTTTCGCTGCCGTCTGCGCCACGCTGGCTGCGTCAAGTGCATGGCGTTGAAGTCGTGCGGCAATTCGCACAGGCATCAGAAGCCGAAGCGGAAGCCGATGCCATGGTGACGGATGCACGTGGCGTCGTACTGGCGATTTTGACCGCCGATTGTCTGCCAGTGATTCTTGCGGCACAGGATGGCAATGAAGTGGCGATCGCGCATGCCGGCTGGCGCGGATTGGCAGGTGGCGTGTTGGAGGCTGCGGTGGCAATGATGGAAACCACGCCGGACCGCTTGATCGCTTGGCTCGGGCCGGCGGCGGGTCCGGAAATATATGAAGTGGGCGAGGAGGTCCGTGATGCTTTCGTTCAGTATGATCCGGCGACGGCGGCGGCATTTTGTGAAACGCGGCCTAGTCACTGGCGAGCCGACCTCTACGCTTTGGCGCGGAGACGGCTGCAAGCTGCGGGGATGGCGGCGACATCGGTCCATGGCGGTGGATTGTGTACGATTTCCGACTCGCGGCGATTCTATTCGCACCGCCGCGACCAGCGTACCGGGCGAATGGCGACATTGATCTGGAAACAATAAGCGTCTTCTGGTTTGGCCGCCCAATGTCGATACGACGAGGGGCGGCTATATTAGGGGTACTGCGAAACAATGAATGACATGTCGTTCGAATCCATCATGGTCCGGCATTGGTATTTGCTATGGATCGGAAACGACGAGCGTTCGTCGACGAATAGCATCGTACGCGGGGGGCGGGTGGACATGTATTGAGCGGGGCGCTTATAAGCTGAGATTGCCGCCGATTTATCGTCTTTTCCGTTGATCCGGCCTCACAGCGTCACCGGAAGCGATCCGTTCTTCCACAATAATTGCTTTCCGGAGCTGTAGCGAAGAAAAAAGAAATGCCCTGTCCCAAGTCGAACAGGGCATTTATGCACATGGAACAGGGGGGATGATCATGTGCGGCGGATATTTTATATATTCAACGTGATGACGGCGTGATAACTCTTGCGGATACGGGATGCCAGGTTCGACTGTCGGTGAATATTGGGTTGGTTGAATGCGTACTCGTCTCTCTCCCGAAAAAAAAGCCCCGGCGGCGAGCCAGGGCGTCAGAAATGTCGCTGTGTTGAATCTTACTAGTAGTGCTTTGAGATAATTCTTTCATATCAGTTGTGACGAGCGTGTTTTTGAATTGCGTGGACATCTGCAGTGAAGTTTGTGGCTAGGGGAGCCTTTAATCGGCGCGACTGGATTTTCCCAAAGACGGGGCATTGCAGTGTTCGCCGGCGTCGAGGACCAAACGGTATCGGGAGTCTGCGACGACAAAATAGTAATTCCCGGTGTCAGCCGGGGTGATCGCCGTGAAACGAATATCAGCGGGTACATGCGGAAACGGAAGGAAGAGGGAATCGTGCAGAAAATACCTGGCCTGCATCATCTTGACGGTGCGAGACAAAGCGGTTCGATCAAATACTGGATGGATGAAGCAGTACTCATCGTTCGCAACAACGCACGGTTCCTGCATGATGCGCTAAACGGTCCAATGAGATCGGTGTCGCTATGGAATCATGGCAGCGTAGTGGCTACAGGAAAGGCTCAAGACCATCAGTGGGGTGTACACTTGCGGCTCGAAAGCGTTCATTGCAGCGTAAACGATGATTGCTGTATTCGCTTGGATCGATAGAGTGTAATCCTATGCGTGACTCGGGGCGCCCGATTTCTTTATCACCGTCGGCTGGAAACTCATGATGAGGGGGCCAGACTCGAATTTGTCCGATACACGGATTGCTGTCATAGGGCTGGGATATGTCGGATTGCCGCTTGCCCTGGAATTCGGTAAGTGCATCGAAACGTTGGGATTCGATATCGATCAGGCGCGGATTACGGAATTGCGAAGCGGCTTCGACCATACCTTGGAAGCGCAACGCGAAGAACTGGAGTCGGTACCGCGTCTACGCTTTAGCGCAGATGCAACGGCATTGCGTCGATGCAATGTCTTCATCGTGACCGTGCCCACGCCGATCGACGGTTACCGGCAACCCGACCTGCAACCGTTGCAGCAGGCGAGTGAGTTGGTTGCTTCGTCGCTCAAGCCGGGCGATTTGGTGATTTACGAATCCACGGTCTATCCCGGGACTACGGAAGAGGTGTGTGTGCCGATTCTGGAGCGTGGATCGGGGTTGCGTTTCAATGCCGATTTCTTCTGCGGTTACAGTCCTGAACGCGTCAATCCCGGAGACCGCCAGCGCAGATTACCGGATATCCGTAAGATCACCTCGGGCTCGACGCCCGAAATCGCGGAGCAGGTCGATCGGCTTTACGCTAGCATCGTGACCGCAGGAACATGGCGCGCTCCGTCCATCCGTGTGGCCGAAGCGGCCAAGGTGGTCGAAAACATCCAGCGCGATGTCAATATTGCATTGATGAACGAGTTGGCGTTGATATTCGACCGGCTCGGCATCGACACCCTGGATGTGCTGGAAGCGGCCGGCACCAAATGGAATTTTTTACCGTTTCGTCCAGGGCTGGTAGGGGGGCATTGCATCGGTGTGGATCCCTATTACTTGTTGCATAAGTCCGAGAGCGTCGGTTATCACCCCGATCTGATTCATACCGCGCGCGCGGTCAATAATCGCGTCGCAACGCATATCGTCGGGCGCGTGGTCGCTTTGCTTCGTGAAAGCGGCGTAAGCCCTGAAAACGCATCGGTCTTGGTACTGGGCATTACGTTCAAAGAAAACTGTCCCGATCTTCGCAACAGCCGTGCGCTGGATCTGGTGCATGAATTGACCGATACCGGCGCCAGTGTCGACGTTTACGATCCGTGGGCGGACCCGGTCCGGGCAGAAGCGGAAGGGGTACGATTATTGCCGGAATTCCCGGCAGGCGCCTACGATGCGGTCGTACTGGCGGTAGCGCATGGAGAGTTCCGTGGTTTTTCCATGGAAGACATTCGGCGTTTATGCAAGCCCGATGCGGTAGTTTATGATGTCAAATCCGTGTGGCCGCGCGCAGCAGTGAGCGAACGGCTGTAACGAACGTTCGGCGGAACGGCATGCAGTGTCGATGCGTAATGTGATGAACGGCGGCGTCGACGTGATTACGCAGGGATGAACGTTACAGTGGAAATAGCATGACAACCGCATGCCAGTTTATGCCCCTCCAGCACCACACAGTCCCCGATCTTGATAAAGGCCGAGTCTCCATCACATTCGATGAAAGGAAACATGCCTTGATGGATGGCGCAGGTGGCCTTGTCGCCTTTGACGGCGGCGGGTCTACCGTCGACGGTATAAGCATCGCCGAGCCGACAATGAATCACTACGCCGCCGCCTGTAGTCGGATCGCCCAAACGTATGGGGCCTCGCATGCAATGTTCTCCTGATATCGTGAAATTTATGCATTGGTTGGACCGAAATGTGAAACGGGCTGTTCATTCCTTTGATTCGACCGGGTTACTACCACTCATGTTATGAAATTCAATACATTATAAGAATTGAAAAAGTGTACATCATGTGATGTCTATTTTTTATTCGGTAATCGGGTCAGTATTCGAATAGTGCCGATTGCGCGCAGAATGGCGATTGCATATGTGCCGGCACTATCGAGAAACATTTATGGCCGATTCGTGAAATCGGCTTATGGTTTGCGCCAAGCGGGTATTCCGTTCGATGTGTTCGACATACTCGGGGCAATGGTTTGCCCGCCGAGCTTAGTACGGTAGTGGCGTGCAGTCCGCTTCGTAGGGAGGTGGTATGAAGAAGCGTTTCAGCGAAGAACGGCTCATTGGAGTTTCGAAGGAAACCGAGGCAGCGTATCGAACATGAAGTTCGATCGGCGACTGGATCCGCTTTTACGGCCATCGGCCGGTGTCCGCATCGGGCGCCGAAATGATCTGTAGCTGCCGGGATGCTCAGTAAAGCTCAAGTGAGGAGCCCCCGGATGAAAACGATTGACCTAACGCAACCGTCTGCCGGAAGACGGTCGAATTTCACCATGTCATCTATCGCATCAGGATTGGCAGCCGGCGAACAGATCGCGGGAGCGGTCGTAGATGCTGGTCTGTACCTGCATCAGTCCCAGGACCGACGGGAATAGGTGGTCATGGTCGGTCGGCTGCTGTGCCCGCTGCCGCAAACAAGCAGTGTCGAGTTTGCGATTGGCA
>JAITWM010000026.1 GCA_031285265.1 Lysobacteraceae bacterium | reverse complement strand
CGATTGAACGAAGTGCTGCCGTTGCCGCCCAAGGAAGTTACCCAGTGGGAAGGCATTTACTCGGCGATGTCACCCAATGACGCCGCGTATTACCAGGACCCGCTCCCCGCCGAACACTACATCGGCGAAATCCGCGAAGCCGGTTACCTCGTGCCCGACGATTATCTGATCGAACCGGTGCCTTTGACATTCGACGACTGAGAGACTCCTTGCCGACGGCAAGACGACGCGTGCCTGACCCTGGGATCGGCCAATCTGGAACATCCGCAGCATGGCCATGGACTCGGAAATCGACCTAATTTCCATAGCCGCCTAAGGTGAGCAGGTTCTGCCGGGTCATTACGCATGACATGAAAAAGCCGGAATGACGCCGGGTGCTACTACCCGGGTGCGTCGATCCCCCGACGTGTTCTATAATTCGGCGCACCTGTGGCCGGACGGCCACCCGCCATTGGGATACATAGTGAGCAACCATAGCCATCCTCTGAAGCGTATCGTGAACCTGGTCATCATGTTGGTAGCGGTGATTCTGGTTGTCCTCGTTCTCTGGCAGAACAGAAATGGCATCTTGCAGCCAAAGATGTCTCCGGAAGTTGCCGCGAATACGGCCTCACGCATCGCCCCTGTGGGCTCGGTCTATGCTGGCGAAGCCGGCGCGACCACCGTTGCCGAAGTCGCAGCGGCCGCCGAAGCAGCACTGATCGCAGCGGCAGCACAAAGCGGCGGCGCTTATGGTGGCACCACCGACGGCGCAGTGATCTTTAAAGAGCTTTGCTCGACCTGTCACGAAACCGGCGCCAACAATTCTCCGAAAATGACCCACGCAGACTGGAACAGCCGGATCGCTCAAGGCAAGGACGTCCTCTACCAGCATGCGATAGAGGGCTTCAGCAGCAGCCCGGACAAGGTCATGCTACCCAAAGGCGGCAATCCGACTTTGACCGACGAGCAAGTCCGGATCGCCGTGGACTGGATGCTCAACAATCTCCGATAACTACTGCGCAACCCCAGCTTCCGCGCGCGCCGCCCATCCGGGCGGCGTTCTCGTTGTGGCATGGACGATACATCGGACATCGCCTGCCGCCGCATCGGCGTAGTGCCGCCAATATCCGCATGCGGCAACGAGACGGAGAACTGTTAGGATTGCAATCCCGCTCCCACTCTTGCGCCGTTGTGCCTGCCGACGTCCGCAGCAATCGCCATGCCAGACAGTCTTTCATCCAATATCGCGTTAATCGTGATCGACCTCCAACCCGACTTCATGCCGGGAGGGGCACTGCCATGCCATGACGGCGCCGGAATCGTCGATGGCATCGCCGGCCTGCTACGGCGACGGCATTATCGTACGGTCGTCGCGACCCAGGACTGGCATCCGGCCGACCATATCTCTTTCGCCAGCAACCACCCGAACGGACAGTCTTTCCAGACTATCTCCCTTTATGGACATACGCAGACATTGTGGCCGGATCACTGTGTCCAGGGCACCGCCGGTGCAGCGCTTGATCCACGAGTGGACTGGACGGCAGTGGACCTGATCCTACGCAAAGGCACGGATCCGCGCGTGGATTCCTACAGCGGATTCCGTGAAAACCACGGCCCCGACGGCAATCGTCCGACCACCGGACTTGCCGGTTGGCTACGCGAACGCGGTATCGATGAAATCCACGTTTGCGGCCTGGCGCGCGACTTCTGCGTATCGTGGACGGCGCAGGACGCGGCCGATCTCGGCTTTCGTACCCGCTTCCTATGGGATCTGACCCGGCCGGTCACTCCGGACAACGACGCAGCCACCCGGATGGCGCTCCTTTCAGCCAATATTTCGATCAACCAGACTCCTCACGCAGAATGACGCATGCGGGCAACGAAAAAAAAGACGCCTCGCCGACCGTTCCTACCGGCGCGATGCATCTGCCCGTAGCCTATCTCGACGAATGGATCGCCATCGTCGACAAGCCAGCCGGTCTGATGACGCATGACAGCAAGTTGGCAGGCAATGAAACCGAATTCGCCACCGATCGTCTACGGATGCAATTTGGTCGTCCCATCCATTTGATACATCGGCTCGACCGCGCCACCAGCGGATGCCTGCTGCTTGCATTCGATCGCGACGCCGCCGCAGCCCTGGGGACCATGGTAATGGATCGACAACTGCGAAAAAGCTATCTCGCCATTTGCCGGGGCTGGCCTGAACACGACGATTTCACGATCGACCATTCACTCGATGGCGGTCCGGGGAAACCCATGAAAAAGCCAGCGACTACTCATTTCCAGCGGCTGGCCACAGGATCGCTGCCGATTCCGTCGTCCGGGTTCCCGACATCGCGTTACGCATTACTGCGCTGTGAACCGGTCACCGGCCGCTTTCGCCAGATCCGCCGGCACTTGAAACACGCCTCGCATCATCTGATCGGCGATACCAGCCATGGCGACGGACGCCATAATCGCCATTTCCGGATGCACGGTATACACCGCATGCTGCTGCATGCGCTGACATTGGAGTTCGTTCATCCAATCACCGGTGCGCCGATCCATGCCATCGCTCCGTTGGACCAGGATTATCAACGCGCGCTGACTCTCTTCAACTGGCCTGCATATCCACTCGGCAGCAGCCAATCGCCGCCGGCATGCTGACGGCCCGCGAAACATGCATCTCAACTAATCGATTGGCGACGGACCGTTCCCCGAATTCACCGCAGCGGCCCGCGACGCCGCATCACGCAACTCGCTAGGCAAATCGCCGTAACGCCGTTCTATCTCGTTGATCTTATGCTGCATCACCCCGTCGAACATCGCATTGAACCGCCGCGTCTTCTCACCCATTTCACCGGTGGACAAGTCATCGATGTGCTTCATCACTTCCGCCCAGTCTTCATCATTGATATAGGCGCTCCGGATAGCCTCCTTATCGCGTCGCCCTTCTACCAGTTCGCGGAAAATCAGCGGCGTCGCATTCATTACCCGTTGTACAGCAGGAGTACGGTACACCCGAATCATGCGCAGGACGTCTTTTCTGTCGTACGACAGCCGGTACGCCTCGAATGCTACCGGGCCGAGCGCATTCCAGGACAATTCACGGCGCATTGCATCGGTCACATCGCGTATCCATTGCTGCTGCTGCGGATCGAGATCTTCGATCGCCACGTATTGCCTGATTTCCTTCTTCACTTCGATTTCAAACAAATCAGGCAATGCGGCAATCCCCTCCCGAAATCGAGAAACGGCAATCACTCGGTGGATATCGGCATCATTGGGCGGTCCGGCATAAGCCGTCCCGGCAAACAAAGCCAATATGACCAGAAACCAGACACGGCGATAATCAAATATAAACTTCAAAATCGTCGACCGTCCTAACGACTGCTCGATACCCAGTTGCACGCGGCGATTCTTCCTCCGTCAGTCCTTTCCATCAATGGCGCACCGTACGGAAATCATTTCCTCTTGCCGGTATCCGGAGACGTCTGGACTGTCTGGCCCAATTCCGCCTCCAGTTCATCCATCAACGGCTGCATCTTGGCTCCCATGACCTGAACGACATTCCGCATCAACAGCGGCGTCTTTTCCAAAAGACGTTGCCCGGCTGGGCTGGCATAGAATTCCGTTATGGCCAGGATGTCCTCTTTACTGAAAGTGTTCTTGTAAATCTCCAGATAGGCCGGACGCATCTCCTCCCAGGAAAGCGAACGCTGCAAGATCCGTCGCGATGCATTCTGCACGGCCCGAATCTGATGTTCCTGTTCCGGTGTCAGGTTCTTGCCAGCAGCATCACGGTTGATTGCCTGTTCCTGCATCCTCTCGAGCTGCGGCAGCATATCCTCGACCATTTTGCGTGTTCCGGACACTTCGAACAGCCGGTCGATATCGGCATCGCTGGGCGGCTCCGCATAAGCTGCGCCGGCAACCGCGACCAACACCGTCAATACGAGAGCCCGTAGTGGGCATAAGACGATTGTCATATTCATTCCCAATAACTTGTCGAATCCTAATGATCGCAGAACAATAGTATTGTGTTTGTCAAAATGAAACGTTTTCGATATTCACTCTCTACCGGCGACCGCTCCGTTCCGAACATGGCGCGCCTGAGGAAAAGCACCATACGTTGCCGCTATGGACGGAAAATTCATTGAAACCGCTTTATATGTTTTCCCCGCAGGGCGTCGATGAGAACACCGAGACGGGCCCGAAAGACCCGGAGCAACCGAAGTAAACGAAAAAGAAACTCGGCAGCGACGATACGGTTGCTCGCTCCGGCATGCGATGCGTGGAATCTTCCCGCGACAGAATAACTCTCGATCCGATGACAACAAAACCGTTTCGAACCGAAACATTCATTGCTCCCCCAAAATATCCGCAATGACACGATATGCAACGCCGATGACGCCGTTTCCCGGCAGCACTCGACGCCATTGCAGGATACGTATTCGTATGGAACAAGCGCGCGTTATTCTGCGATGCCCAAGAGTACATTGGCACCGTACAATTCTCCGATGTTCGACGATGCACTCGAAGTGACTCCAGAAATCTCGATTCCGGAAACGGAACTCGTCGAGCGTTTCGTGCGCGCCAGTGGCGCTGGCGGGCAGAACATCAATAAAGTCTCTACCGCGGTAGAGCTGCGCTTCGACATCGCCCATTCGCTCTCGCTGCCGGAACCGGTGCGCGCGCGCTTGCTGGCCCGGCGCGATCGCCGTCTGACCGACGATGGCGTGCTGGTGATCTCCGCGCAGCGCTTCCGCACTCAAGAGCGCAACCGCATCGATGCGCGTCAACGCCTGATCGCATTCATCGCGGCCGGACTGACCGAGCCCAAACGACGCATCGCCACGCGCCCATCCAAAGCCGCCAAGCAGCGTCGTTTACAACGCAAGCGCGAACGCAGCGAAACCAAGCAGCGCCGCTCATCGCACCACTGGGAGTGATCCATTCATGCGGGAAACCGAATTCACACTGCTGGACGTACCACCCAACGTACCCCGGGTAAAACCCAACGCCTTTACTCGATGGGCGGGACGCACCTTTCTGCGGTTGAATGGCTGGCAACTGGCCGGTTCTCTCCCCGATGTCTCCAAACTCGTGATGATCGTCGCGCCGCACTCGTCGAACTGGGACGGCATATGGGGAATGGCGACGAAGATCGCATTGGGGTTCGAGGTCCGGGTGCTGGCCAAAGCGCAATTGTTCTGGTGGCCATTGGGTACGTTGCTGCGCAAACTCGGCGCGGTGCCGATCGACCGCAGCTCTCCGCAAGGTACCGTCGAACAAGCAATCGATCTGCTTCGCACGTCGGACTGCCTATGGTACGCGCTGACCCCTGAAGGCACCCGTAGTACGGTCGACAAATGGAAGACCGGGTTCTGGAAAATCGCGCACGATGCGCAGGTACCGATCCTGATGGCGTATTTCCATTATCCGGAAAAAATCATCGGTTTCGGCGACTTGTTTTGGACGGGAGACGACATGGAGGCGGACATCGCGAAAATCCGCGAATGGTACCGGCCTTGGATCGGGAAAAACCGTGGAACCGCCTGACTTTCCCGAATGCGCCTAAACCGGATCGCCGCCCGCATCGGGCAGAAAATCTGGAACTGATCGCCTACGCCAAACCCGGGACGACGGCAAAACCGTTCGCGAGATGCGTAATGTCGATAACTGCCGCACACCAGATTGGAAGATAATGGCACCATCGCTATCGACGATGCCCTCGTCCTGATTCCTCCCGACCAGGAGTTTCCCCCATGTTCCGTATCTCTGCCGCCTCTCTTGCCGTCATTCTGTCACTCGCCGCCTGTTCCGGACCCAAGATCGTCCGCGTTGAACCGATCGACGGTGTGATTTCAGGCCGATGTCATGTCGATATGGTGAAAGGCGTGGCCGGGCTGTCGGCATCCGCCAGCACGATCGACCGCGCCCGTGTGGACAGTGATAGCACAGACGTTCGCGTCATCGATAACCGGAGAAAAGACCAGGATCGGATGCCTGCCGATACTCCGGGCGGCCATCGTTTGACGATCGAAACTGGCGCCAACAACGCCATCACCGCCGTTTATTGCGGTTGACCCGCCCTCAGCCGCATTCCTGCCTCATGCACTGTCCCGC
>JAITWM010000025.1 GCA_031285265.1 Lysobacteraceae bacterium | reverse complement strand
TGTTGTATTGCTCGACGAGTTGCCTCTGTTGTCCGGGCGCTTCCATGCAAAATCTGTCCCATAGATCATCCCTCCGTAACTGGTTATAAATTACTCCAGCACTCCGTGGGACTAAACACCTAGGCGCTTCCCGCGCAATCGGCTCCTTGGCGTCGATCAATTCCGCAAGCCCGAACCGCGTTTGAGCACCCACAGCGCTACCGTACTCAGGATGACAGCGAATGCCAGCATCAAGGCATACGCCATCGCCAACGGCACGTCAGATACTCCCAGCAGGCCATAGCGAAAAGCATTGACCATATAGAAGACCGGATTGGCGTGCGTCAGCGTCTCGGCCCAGCCCGGCAACAGCTTGGTCGAATAGAACACGCCGCCCAGATAGGTCAAGGGAGTCAGGATAAAAGTGGGGACGATGGCGATATCGTCGAATTTCCGCGCAAAAGCCGCATTGATGAAACCGGCCAGCGAAAAAATGATCGTCCCCAGCAATACCGTCGATAACGTCACCAGCGGATGAGGCATCCGAACCTGCGTGAAGAACATTGCGATGATCAGCACGATCACGCCTACCATCAATCCGCGCAATACCGCGCCGGCGACATAACCGGAGAGGATGACCCAGTTCGGCATCGGGCTGACCAACAGTTCTTCGACATGCCTGCCGAACTTGGCACTGAAGAAGCTGGAAGAGATATTGCCGTAGCTGTTCTGGATCACACTCATCATCACCAACCCGGGCACGATGAAATCCATATAGCTGAAACCGCCCATATCACCGACACGCGCGCCGATCAGGCGGCCAAAGATCAGAAAATACAGCGTCATCGTAATCGCTGGCGGTACCAGCGTCTGCCCCCAGATGCGCAGAATCCGCATGACTTCCCGTCGTGCGACAGTGATCAACGCCACCCAGTTGCGGCGCCTGTCGCTCAGTCCGGTATCTGTCGCCGTCATATCGTGCTCCCCGCATCCCCGGTCAAACGGACGAACAGCTCCTCGAGCCGATTGCTCTTGGTGCGCATCGAGCGCACTCGAATGCCTGCCTGATCCAAGGCGGAAAAAATATGGTTGAGATCCATCGAACGCGGTATATCCAGATCCAGCGTGCCAGAATCGACGGCCGTCAAGGTAACGCCATCGATTCGCGGCAGTTGCCCTGGCAACGCCCCATCGACATCGAGCAGGAAACCCTCAATATCGAGCTTGGCCAACAATGTCCGCATCGGTCCCCGCTCGATGATGGTGCCGTGATCGATGATCGCCAAATTACGACAGAGGCTTTCGGCCTCTTCCAGATAATGCGTCGTCAGGATGATGGTCGTGCCGGCGGCATTGATCTCGCGCAGATCGCGCCACATACCACGGCGTATTTCAATGTCCACCCCCGCCGTCGGTTCGTCCAGTATCAACAACTGCGGCCGCGTCATCATTGCGCGGGCGATCATCAATCGGCGCTTCATGCCGCCGGATAAGGTGCGCCCCATGACCTGCGCCTTGTCCGACAGATGCGCGCGGCGCAATTCCTGCTCTGCCCGTATGATCGCCTCACGACGGGGGATTCCATAGAACCCTGCGTAGTTGACCAGGATATCGAAGGGTTTTTCGAACAAATTGAAATTGATTTCCTGCGGCACCAATCCGATCAAGCGCATCGCATCGCTGCGATTGCGCTGAAGATCCACACCAAAAATCCGCACCGTGCCCGCACTGAGATTGACCAGCGAACTGACAATGCCGATCAACGTGGATTTGCCTGCCCCATTAGGACCCAACAATGCGAAGAAATCCCCTGGCACGACATCCAGCGATATGCCCTTCAGCGCCTGGACGTCATTGTCATAGGTCTTGTACAGATCGCGCACACTCAATGCGGGCGTACCGGGTTCAGAAGTGAAATGGATCATGCAGATCGCGATATCGGAGACCGAGCGCCACAGTATCAGTGTAATCGCCGGTATGATAGGAAAAACGTCATCACTACTCCCGACTCAGACAGTTGCACGGCGCACAATGACCGAACGGTTCCCTCTCAGACTCACATATCGTCGACAATTGACCGCATCGGTCTGTCATTATGCGTTTCTGCGCGACGATGGTCAGCCATTGGCTTTCCATCCTGGTCAATTCATTCAAATTCACTTCCACCATTCCGACGGCCATCAAACCAAGCGCAGCTACTCGCTGGCCAACCGGCGCGACTCCGCTGCCGATGCGGATGCCGCTGCCGAGATCGTCGTCAGTCAGATTCCCGGCGGCGCCGGGACGGCTTTTCTCGATGGGTTGAATATCGGTGATCGCATCATGGCCTCCGGGGCGCATGGTACATTTCATCTGTACCCGGACGGTCATCATCGACGTCATTTGATGATCGCCACCGGCACCGGTATCTCTGCATTTCGAGCGATGTCCCCGCAATTGGGACATCGGATGGCACAGGACGACATCGAAGCTGTGCTTCTTTTCGGGGTGAGAACACCGCTTGATCTGTTGTTCGCCGATGAATTCTACGAATTCTCCGAACGTTTCCCGCGGTTCCGTTTCGTTCCTTGTTTCTCGCGCGAGATGCCGCAACATCCTCGTCCCGACGACCGCCAGGGTCACGTCCAGGCCCATCTGGCGGCGTTCGAACCGAATCCGCAAACCGACAGCGCCTATCTTTGCGGGAACCCGCAGATGGTCGATGCTTGCACGAGCTTGTTGAAGTCTGCCGGCCTGCGAATGGCGCAGATCCGCCGCGAGAAGTTCATCCCCAATTCGTGACCCCATTCAAGCACGATGTCTTTATCTCTTCGTCCCGTCACTTTCCGGCGAAAACATCCTGGTACGCACCGCTGACGATACACCAGCCGCGAATGACGGCACGACACTGCTCCCGGTATCGCCAAGCCGTCGAATACAATGGATTCCATGCAGGAACCTACACCCACGCTCTACCCTCTTCCCGAACCGAAACAGCCCGTACAGCGATTCCGCCAGCGTCTGCGCAAGGGGCTGATCGAACTGCTGATAGCGCTTCCGCTGAGCGCCGTCTTTTTATTTCTGCTCTATTGGCCACAGCTGTTCGGCCCTAGCGATTTGTGGACATGGTTCTTTTCCATCCTCAATCCTCCACGCTGGGGCGATCTGTTCGGGTTGCTGCTCGTTTTCTTCGCATCGCTATGGATCAACATCTCGCTGCACGAGATCGGTCATGCCCTGGGCGGAGGACTTCGCCGGATGCGCCTCATGATTCTCAGCGTCGGGCCGCTGCGGATCGAACGCAGTTCCACAGGCTGGTACTGTCGCTGGGGAGGCAACATCACCGGAATCGGCGGCGCGACCATCATGCTTCCCGATCCCGAGAGCAGGCATCAGCGGACCGATTTGGTGCTTTTCGTACTTGGCGGCTCGATGATGAACCTGCTGTTGGCCGTCATCGGTTTCGCTTTCTTCATGATATATGCCGATGTGTCGCTCGGAGTACGTGCCGCACTGCTCGTCTTCGGCTCGACGGCCCTGTTCCTGGGCGTTTTCAATCTGCTGCCGATACGGATGCGCGGCTGGGATCTGGACGGGCGCAATCTGCTCGATCTATGGCGGCGGCCGGACGTTCAAGAAATTCGGCAACAGCTCTTTCAATTGATTTCATTGATTCGCGCCGGCATCCGGCCCCGCGACTGGCCGCCACAATCGATTCCGGCCATGACGGAGACGACGGACGATGTCCTGCTGCTGCAAGTCTGCCTGATGCGCCTGATCAATGCGCTGGACCGCCGCGATGCCGAAACGGCGCGCGCCTGTGTCGAATGGATCGTTCCACGCTATTGGAAAATGCCGGATGGCTCCCGCCAAAACCTCGCCATCGGCGCAGCCAGCTATGCTGCGCTGCTGGCGAAAGACCTGGATCTGCTGCAAGCATGGCGTCCTCTGTGCGACGGCGGGCTGTCGAATCTTTCCATACAGCGGTTCTGGCTGGATGCCGAGTATGCGGCAATGCTCGGGCAGAACGACCGGGCACGCCGGCTCAGCGCCCAAGCGCGCGCCGAACTGCCGAAGCTGAGTGAAGCCGTCGATATTCAATACATGACCGAGACTCTGGATGCGCTGGACCAACGTATCGCCGAAGAACCGCCACTATCGCCATGACATCGGCTGGATTCCCCCTTCCTGCCGTCATGGCATGATGGCCGTACATGAATCCGGACGCTATGGCGCCCCAATGCAATCATTCTTCAAACTTCTGGCCACCGGTATCGTGGCGATCCTGCTCGTCGCATGCCGGACGGGAACCTCATCCTCGACACCCGCCGATGAAGCCGAGGGCGGGGTGCGCTACGGTCAGTTACGATTTCATCCATGCACCTTGAGCGGTCCCTATTCGGGCGGCAACGTGTCCGCGCAATGTGCGCGATTGGACGTCCCCGAGAACCGCGATGCGCCGGAAGGACGGCATATCTCCCTTCATATCGCCTGGCTGCCCGCCACCAGCGACGGCGCCGAAACCGAAGATCCGGTGTTCTTCCTTGCCGGAGGCCCCGGTCAAGCGGCATCGTCATCCTGGCCGACGATCGATGCCGCATTCGCCAACGTACGCCGGCAACGGCACGTGATCCTGGTCGATCAGCGTGGCACAGGCTTATCCCATCCGCTCGGCTGCGGCGATACGAGCGAGGACGCAAACGCAGAAACCGGCGGCGATACTTTCGAACAGGTGATCGCAGCGACGAAACGCTGTGCCGCGCAGCTCGATGCCGATCCACGCCATTACACCACCACCGATGCCGTCGCCGACCTGGATCAGGTTCGCGCGGCATTGGGTGCAGCGACCATCAATCTGGTCGGAGTCTCTTACGGCACGCGCGTGGTACAACAATACGCAATGCGGCATCCACAGCGAGTCCGCACGATGACGCTGGACGGTATCGTCCCCAACACGTTGATTCTCGGCAGCGAGGATGCGCGCAATCTGGACCGCGCGCTGGGACTGCAATTCCTGTTCTGCGAGCAGACTCCTTCGTGCAAGGAAGCATTTGGCGACGACCTGCGCGGTCAACTGCGCACACTGATGACCCGCCTGTCGGAACATCCCGTCGATGCCAAATTCCGCGACCCGAATACCGGCGAACTGCGCCATGACACCGTCACTACCGAGCACATCATCGTACTGACCCGTATGTTTTCCTACGTGCCGCAGGCCGCCGCATTGTTACCGCTGGTATTACGGGAAGCGGACCGTGACCGCTACGACCCTTTGCTGGCACTGTCGTCGATGATCGAGCAACAGATGAACGACCAGATCGTATTGGGCATGCAGCTGTCGGTGATTTGCGCCGAAGATGCCGACCAGCTCAAGGAAGATCCTGCCGCCGACCGTTACGTCATCGGCAACCAAACGATCCGGCTGCTGAAAGCGCAATGCTCCGTCTGGCCGGCCGGAGAACGGCCAGCGGACTTCCATACGCCGCTGGTTGCCGATATTCCGGCGTTACTGCTGTCCGGAGAGTTGGACCCGGTCACCCCGCCAGACTATGGCGATCAAGTCGCGGCGCATCTGTCGCAAGGACGCCATCTGGTACTGCAATGGCAGGGTCACGGCAGCTTCAACACCGGCTGCGTACCCAGATTGCTCGGCCAATTTCTGGAAACCGCCGACGCCCGGGCGCTCGATGCTTCCTGTCTGGACTCACTGAGCTACGTACCGCCTTTCATTACTTTCAACGGATGGGACCCATGATCGGCCGCCGCCCTCCATCGAGCGAGCACTCTGCATGATTCTTGCCAGCGACCTGCATAAATCGTTCAAAACCAAGACCGGCACGGTCCACGCGGCCGACGGTGTCAGCTTCGAAGCACGCGACGGCGAAATCACCGGCCTGCTCGGCCCCAACGGCGCCGGTAAGACGACCGTTTTACGCATGCTCTATACCTTGATGAAACCCGACCGCGGCCATGTATTGGTGGACGATATCGACGCTGCACGCGATCCGATCCCGGTACGCCGGATACTCGGCGTCCTGCCGGACGCGCGCGGTATTTACAAACGTCTGACCGCACGCGAGAACATCGCCTATTTCGGCCGCTTGCACGAAATGGCCCCGGACCTGATCGGCCGCCGCATCGAAGCCTTGTCGCAAGCGTTGGACATGGGCGATATCCTCGACCGGCAGACCGAGGGCTTCAGCCAGGGGCAGCGCACCAAGACCGCGATCGCCCGCGCGCTGGTGCACGACCCCAAGAATGTGATTCTCGACGAACCGACCAACGGCCTGGACGTGATGACCACGCGCGCGATGCGCCGCTTCCTGCAACGGCTGCGCGGGGAAGGACGGTGCGTGATCTTTTCCAGTCACATCATGCAAGAAGTCGCGGCGTTGTGCGACCGGATCGTCATCATTGCCAAGGGCCGGGTCGTCGCCGCAGGTACACCGGACGAACTGCGCGCGATAACCGGCGAGACCAACCTCGAGGATGCGTTCGTCAAGGCCATCGGCTCGGAAGAAGGACTGCACGCATGAGCATCCTGAACACATTGCTGACCGTGATGGGCAAAGAACTGCGCGATCTCGCCCGCGATCGCCGCACCCTGATCCTGACGCTGTTTCTGAGCCCGTTGCTATACCCGGTGCTATTGTTCGGCGCCAATGCGTTGAGTGAAAACCGGATCAGAACCCAGATCGACAAAGTGCTGGAAGTACCGGTGATCGGCAAAGAGCACGCGCCAAACCTGCTTGCCTTTCTCGCTACCTATGGCATCAAAGCGGTCGAGCCGCCGCCCGATCTGGAAGCGGCGATCCACAATCAAGACATCGATGTCGCACTGCGGATCAGCCCTTCTTTCGCCGAAGACTGGCGCGCCGGGCATCCCGCCCTGGTCGAAATCCTCCGCGACAGTACGCGTCGCGATTCGGACATTCCCGCTACTCGCGTACAAGCGGCACTGAGCGGCTACAGTCAACAGGTCAGTACGCTGCGGCTTCTGGCACGCGGTATCGATGCCTCGATCGCGCGTCCGCTCAGCATCAGCACGCAGGATCTGGCCACGCCCGAAGCCAAACGCGGCATTCTGTTGGCGGCGCTGCTGCCGTTCCTGCTGATCCTGTCTTCCTTCCTCGGCGGCGCCTATCTGATTCTCGACGCTACCGCCGGAGAACGTGAACGGCAGACGTTGGAACCGTTGTTGACGACACCGGCCACCCGCGGCGCCATCGTCAGCGGCAAGATCGCAGCCGCTTGCTTGATGGGATTGATCACGCTGTTGCTGACCCTGTTGGCTTTCAAGCTCAGCGCGCAATTCGCGTCCGGCGCCAGCCGGCAGCTGGATGTCAGTTTTCCCGCCATCGTGCAAATGCTGTTCATCTTGTTGCCGATGCTGTTCATCGGCACATCGCTATTGACACTGCTGGCGGCCACCGCCAAAAGCATGAAAGAAGCACAGAGTCATATGACCTGGTTGATGCTGCTGCCAATGATTCCGTCTTTCGCGCTGATGGTGAATCCCATCAAGAATCAGCTATGGCAGTTTGCCGTTCCCTTTCTCGCACAGAATCAAATGCTACTGAAAGTGATTCGTCACGAGACCATCGATTCCCGCACTTGGACGCTTTACCTGGTTGCCGGTTTCGGCTTGGCGATCGTACTGTGGTTTGCCGCCGTGCGCCGTTATCAGCAGGAAAAACTGGCAATCTCCGGTTGATGTGACAGGCAAGGATTTTTTCAATATCGGTAATCCCGCTTGTCACACGACATCGGAATCCGCCGTTTACATCCTTATCCGAGCCGACAGGACGCATTGCCGCCCGGGAATCAATCGTCCATCGCAACGCTGCCGTACAACGCCTTGCGCGGCGCGCCGCTGATCTCGGCCGCCAGCTTCGCCGCCGCCGACGGCGGCAGATGCTCGCTCAATTTCGCATACAGCCGCTTCCCCTCCGACAACCGTGCATCGACATCCTCGGGCGCACCCTGCACGACCACGACAAACTCGCCCTTTCGTTGATCGGCATCGGCCTGGATGCGTTCGCACAACTGCGCCAATGTCCCATCGAGCACGGTCTCGAACAATTTAGTCAATTCCCGCGCGATCACTGCCGGACGATCACCGCCCAGCACCGTGCTCATATCCGTCAAGGTATCGGCAATCCGGTGCGATGCCTCGTAGAACACCAGTGTGCGCGGCTCGTTGGACAAATACGTCAAACGCTCGCGCCTCGCTGCGGGCTTGGCCGGCAGGAAGCCCTCGAATACGAACCGGTCACTCGCTAGTCCGGCCACGCTCAACGCGGCGATGGCGGCGCAAGGTCCGGGTACGGGACTTACCGTGATCCCCCCGGCGCGCGCCGCGCGCACCAACCGGTATCCCGGATCGCTGACCAGCGGCGTGCCGGCATCGCTGATCAATGCCAGCGATTCACCACGCGCCAACCGTACCGCCAGCCGCTCGGCCATCGTTTGTTCGTTGTGTTCGTGCAGTGCGATCAGCGGTTTGGCGATGCCCAGATGCGCCAGCAATTGACCGCTACGACGGGTATCTTCGGCGCAGACTGCATCCACACGCTCGATCGTTTCGCGCGCGCGCGGCGAGAAATCCCTTAAATTGCCGATCGGCGTGGCGACAATGTACAAAATTCCCGGCTGCGACATCTGCGTCTTTTCCGATTACGAGGTTAGAATCGTACCCTTTAAATCAATGTGCGCTGCGCGCGCCGACAGATACGAACAATGAACAAGCGATCGAAAAGGAACGGACCCCTCCACTGGTTGATGCTGGCATTGACGGCCCTGTTGCTCGCCGGCTGCTTCTCGACGGCGCCGGTGAAGCCCACACCATACTCTCCCGAACATGTCTCGGCCATTGCGCTACTTGAACAGGGCCAGCCCCGGGAAGCGGCACAGCGATTGGAAGTTCAAGCCGCACTGATCGCTTCCCCCGAACGACGCAGCCCGATGCTCGCCGACGCGGCCTTCGCTTGGCACGAAGCCGGTGACGATACGCGCGCGCGCAGCCTGATGGCGCAGGTGAGCCCGAACACCATCCGCGGCGCTACCCAAGCACGGTTCGCATTGCTGACCGCCGAGCTGGCGATCGCCGATGGGTCTGCCGCCACGGCGCTGGCCGCGCTGACCAGCGCCGGTTCGCCTCCGGACACATTGCAGCAACGCTGGCATCGCGTGCGCGCGCAGGCGTTCGAGGCCAACGGCAATTATTTCGCCGCTGCCGAAGATCTCTCCAGAATCGATGCCGCACTGCAAGGCGAAGCACGGCGCGACAACCGCCTCGCTATCGAGCGGCTGTTATCGGCATTGGACGACGCTACGCTTGTCAACAAGACCGCTGCACTGCCCGCTGGCGACACGCTTTACAACTTCGCAGGCCGCACCCTGCTGCGACGCGGCCTGCCGCTGCCGCGCCAGTTCGATCGGAGCAAGCAATGGCGTTTCGACGATGCCGGACGCCCTCCTGCAGATCGTGACGGCTATCGCCCGCCAGTCCAACTGGCAGTATTGCTGCCGTTGTCGGGCAACTTGGCCGCCGCCGCCGCGCCGGTGCGCGACGGCTTGCTGACCGGCTATTACGGCGAAGCGAGGCGGCGGCCTGAAGTCCTCTTCTACGACACGACCGGAACGGCCGCCGGCGCAGTCGCCGCTTACGCGAAAGCCACTGCCGCCGGTGCCGACTTCGTCATCGGCCCGCTCGGCCGCGATGAAGTCACGGCGATTTTCAACGAAATGGAGCTGCCGGTTCCGGTCCTGGCACTCAATCGCGGTGACGCGCCTCCCCCGCCGGGCAACGCAGGATTCGCTCTGACGCCCGAAGACGACGGTATCGCCGCCGCCGAATACCTGCTCAACCGCGAACGCCGCGCCGTCACGATCATCGGCAATGGCGAGGACAGCAGTCAACGGGCGATGCAATCGTTCCAACAACGTTTCATTGAGCGCGGCGGCCATGTCACGGCCACGATCATCAGCAGCGCTCCGCTCGCCACATTGTCCGAACAACTGATCACCGCTTCCGCCGGCTCCGACTCCGTGTTTCTGGCGGTACGCGGCCCGCAGGCACGCATGCTGATGCCGCAGTTGGCATTGGCCGGCTTTTCGGGAAAATCGCAAGTCGGCACCTCGCAGGTCACCAGCGGCACCGGCAAAGCCGATGAAGACAGCATTCTGGACGGCGTCGTCTATCCCACCGAAACCTGGACCGCGCATGGTATTCCCAATCTGCCCAATGCCAACACGCTGGCCGGCATGTTGCCAACGGCCCGGGCCGCCGCCGCCCGCCTGTTCGCTTTCGGCTACGATGCGTGGCTGATAACCGCCTATCTCGAACGCTTGGTCATGAGCGACAACAGCGATATACGCGGCGCTACCGGCGTATTGCGCCTGGATGGCTTCGGTAACATCATCAGAACACCATCGTGGGCGACTTTCCGCAATGGTGTTCCAACTCCGATCTACGACGATGGCGGCTGACCCCGGGCAACGGGGTCGGCAGATCGAAAATGCGGCGTGTATTGCGCTCGAACGCGCGGGACTGAAAAAGATCGCGAACAACGTCCGCTTCCGCCCGGGTGAGTTGGACTTGGTGATGCGCCACGGCGATACGTTGATATTCGTCGAGGTCCGTTACCGCCGTTCCGATGCTTTCGGCGGAGCACTCGCCTCGGTGGATCTTCGCAAACGACACAAATTGATCCTGGCGGCCAACCTGTTCCTGGCCGCACATCCCCGTTATGCCAATCATCCCTGCCGCTTCGATGTGGTCGAGGCCAGCGGTGACCCGGGCGCACCAGAAATTCATTGGATTCAAGATGCCTTTCGTGCCGACAATAGTTGATCGGCCGATCAAGCTGACGATCACACCCCGGACCCGGTACTTTTTCGCACCGTTCCTTCATTTGCCGAGCGACTGAACAGACTCCCCGCTATCCATCGATACTGCTGCCGGTAACAGACGATGCCGGGATGCTGATGGAGTTCAGGCAAATTTTTGGGATCAATAGATAAGAGCAATGTTAAAATAGTACAGATATCGAAATCGCCGCCGATCGACACTTCGGTCGCCGGGTGCTTTCTCGATTTTCCTCTTCCGATGTGAGGCGCGAATGGCAAAGATCAGCAATAGGAAATCGGTCAAAAATACTCAGCCGCAAACAGCCGCAACCACACCGCTGAAAAAAAAGAAACATGTCAGCGACCCGGATGCCTCCGAGTTGACGATCCTGGAAGGCGCAGCGCTCACTCAGCGGGAAACGAACAACAGGATCGAAGCCGCACGCGACGCAACGGTGGCCGCCTTGACCGATATTGCCGAGCGGCAAACGAGTACGAAGCCCGATGACGTAGCGCGCGCCGTACGCGCGATGATCGAGGAACTTTCTCCCGACGACGCCCGATTCGTGCGCCGCACACTGATCGAAATGTCGGCGCAACCGGGAGCCCTCAACGTCGACCCCGACGACGAACTGGCCGAAGATTGGCGCGAGGGTGTTTACCCCTATCGCCACCGGATGTCGCGTAAGAATTACGAGAAACGCAAATACCACCTGCAGGTGGAACTGCTGAAACTGCAGGCTTGGGTCAAAGCGACCGGGCAACGGATCATCATCCTGTTCGAGGGACGCGATGCAGCCGGCAAGGGGGGCACCATCAAGCGCGTGATGGAACATATGAATCCACGCGGCGCGCGTGTGGTGGCGTTGGAAAAGCCCTCCGACACCGAACGCGGACAATGGTATTTCCAGCGCTATATCCAGCACCTTCCGACCTCCGGCGAGATCGTGCTGTTCGACCGCTCCTGGTACAACCGCGCCGGCGTCGAGCATGTCATGGGCTTCTGCACGCAAGACGAATATATGGAATTTCTGCGTGAAGTTCCGGACTTCGAGCGGCATCTGGTCAACAGCGGCATCCATTTGATCAAATTCTGGTTTTCGGTCAGCCGTAAGGAACAGCATCGCCGCTTCGACCAGCGCAAAGTACATCCGCTGAAGCAGTGGAAGCTCAGTCCGGTCGACATGGCATCTCTGGACAAATGGGAGGAGTACACCCGCGCCAAGGAAGCGATGTTCGCTCATACCGATACAGCCGATGCTCCCTGGGTAGTGATCAAATCCGACTGCAAGAAACGAGCGCGTTTGAACGCGATGCGCTACCTGCTGAGCAAAACGTCATACGACGGCCGCAGCAGTGAGCCGAATATGGCCGTGGATCCACTGATCGTCGGCCGGGCACTATAGATCCATCATGTCGATGAAATCGAACGACGCCCCTCCGGACAATCTTACGGTTGTTTATGTTCCCGCGCTTTGCGTAGTTTTGATGCAGATGGAACGCGATAAAGGCCAGTCGCTGTGCGAGGCCGAAGTGCGAGCCGCGTGCGACACTGCCGCATCCGTTACCGTACCGGTCTATGTGCGCGATGCCATGGAAAACTCACGGGGCTACCGGGACCTCGATCCGAGCGATCTTTGGCGGAATTGGCTTTCGTTCAAAACTCGAAATTCGATTCGTTAGACGGCGAAGTGCGCGGGATAGTATGAGAAATCACATCACTGTCCTTCTGAAACGTTCTCAACGGGGAATTTCTACCGGAGTCGTATCACCACGAGCCTTTCTCGAACTTCCGGAATTGAACTGAAGCATCGCGCCACGAAACACACTGCGAATCTGTTCCATGCAGACAATCGCCACGCGGCATCGGCACACGATGCCATCCGCTTGTCCGCTGCTCGGGATCCACATGTGCGACGCAACTCCCATCGGCCGGAACACATGGCAGTCATCGATCCGCACAACGAAGCACTGACTGCCTCTTCGCATCGGCCTACATGGAAACCGTTCCCCACCGACGGCGCATTTGCCGCGCCGACACGGTATCCTTCCGGATTCCGTACAATCGACCCAAAGCGAAGCATGGCAATGGAATCCCAAGACTCATCCCCTACTCCCTGTATTCCCGTATTGACCGCAAACGAAGCCCGGCTACTGGGGTGTCTGATCGAAAAAGAGGCCACCACGCCGGATGTCTATCCCTTGACCATCAACGCCGCGCAATCGGCCGCCAACCAGAAAACCGCGCGCGATCCGGTCATGACGCTGGATCTGGGCGAAGTCAATCACACGCTGCGCGCACTGGAGCAGAAACATCTGGCGAAACAGAGTTTCTCCTCCCGCGCCGACCGCTACGAACATCGCACCGGCGCGTATTTCAGCCTGCCGAAACAACAAGTGACGCTGCTCGGCCTATTGTTGTTGCGCGGCCCGCAAACAGTCCACGAATTATTGGCGCGCAGCGAACGTTTGTACAAATTCGCCGACCTCGAAGACGTTCGTCATCACCTGGACCGGCTGATGCAAAAGCAACCAGCCTTGGTCGTATCGATCCCGCGCGCTTCCGGACAGCGCGAAGACCGTTTCATGCACTTGCTCTGCGGGCCGGTCGATATAGCTGCCATCACCGCACGCCATAGTGCGCCGGCATCCAACTCATCCGAACTGACTTCGGAGTTGGAAGCACGTGTCCGCACGCTGGAAGAGGAAGTGGCGCAGCTGAAGGAATTCGTGGTTCGATTGTCGGACCCGCCGGAAGGCTGACGCTGCCCGCCTGCAGGATAACACGGCCGAGACTGCGAGCTGGGCCGTCAATCCCGTTTGTATGCCGGATTCGCGGACGATACGTGAAATACGCATCGTCCGGCTGACCGAAGGAGCAATTTCACGAGACATCCGTGAAACGCGCCATCATCAATAGCGCACTGTCATGGAGATAGAATCGCAGGCGATTTTCCTTCATGGTTCGCATCAGGAATCCGCTTATGATCGATCTTTACTATTGGCCGACACCCAATGGCCACAAAATCACTTTATTTCTGGAAGAGTCCGGGCTGCCCTACACTATCCGGCCGATCAACATCGGCGCCGGTGATCAATTCAAGCCCGATTTCCTGAAGATCTCCCCCAACAACAAAATGCCCGCTATCGTCGATCATGCACCGGCCGGCGGCGACGAACCAATCAGCGTGTTCGAATCCGGCGCAATCCTGCTCTATCTGGCCGGCAAAAGCGGACAATTCCTCTCCAGTGACCCGCGTATACGCATCGCCACCGTGGAATGGCTGTTTTGGCAAACGAGCGGCTTCGGTCCGATGCTCGGTCAGAATCATCATTTCAACCACTACGCTCCAGAAAAAATACCCTACGCCATTGCACGTTACATCAACGAATCGCGGCGTCTCTACGGCGTCCTGAACCAACGTCTGGCCGGTCGGGATTTTCTGGCCGGTGATTACAGCATCGCCGACATGGCCTGCTACCCCTGGGCAGCACTGCACGACGGGCAAAACATCGTCATCGACGATTTCCCGAATGTCGGGCGTTGGCTGAAGACGATCGCCGCCCGCCCAGCCACGCAACGCGCCTATGCGCTCGCCAACGATATCAACCCCGAGAGCGGCAAACCGCTCAGCGCGGAAGCGCGCCGGCATCTGTTCGGCCAGCCCGAGCATAAGTAGCGCACGCCTTCGCTGTTGACCATTGTCATCGGAACCTTGACGGATGCGGCGTCTTCTCGTTCCGTTGCCATGCTCTTGACCATCGTCCGCGAATATTCGCGGACGATGCATACTTCGCCGCACACAGCATCAATGCTCTATACCAGGATTTGACTGAACATCCGAAGCGGCACCTCCATGTCCGCCTGCTCGATGGCTCCAGAGATGATTCCGAATATGCTGACCCGTCACCGTATCCGGATATCGAAAAGCCAGGATTTCGAAGGCACCGTCATCGCCGCAGGCGGTACGCTGACGGTTTTCGAAAACCGGTTGCCGGAACGATGCGTGGACGAACCATGCAGACACCGGATTGATACCGGCTCATCGACGGACATGTCATGCGCTCAAGACTCCCTGCTTATTTCGCAATTCTGATTTCGCTCATGCTCTCTATCCACGATACCCATGCCGAACACCTCACCCTGGAGGCGATCACCAGCGCCACACCACTGACCGGTCCGGCGCTATTGAAACCGAAGATCGCTCCGGATGGATCGCGCGTCACTTTCCTGCGCGGCAAGGACGATGACCGCAATCGACTGGACTTATGGGAATACACCCTCGCCGACGACCAGGTCCGGGTATTGGCCGATTCGCGGATCCTGTCGGATACCGGCGACGTGTTGAGCGATGAAGAAAGAGCCCGGCGCGAGCGGCAACGTATCGCCGCCTATTCCGGTATCGTCGACTACCAATGGGCGCCGGACGCAAAAGCCTTATTGTTCCCGTTGAACGGCAAACTGTATCTCTACGACCTGGCGCAACCCGGCCATGCCGCACTGCGGCGACTGACTCACGGAGAAGGCTTCGTCACCGATCCGAAAATCTCGCCGCGCGGCGGTTTCGTCAGTTTCATCCGCGAGCGCGATCTGTGGGTCATCGATCTGACCAATGACCGGCAGATCCGGCTGACTCACGATGGCTCCGCGCAGATCGGCAACGGTGTCGCCGAATTCGTCGCCGATGAAGAGATGCAACGCCACACCGGCTACTGGTGGGCGCCGGACGACTCCGCGATCGCTTTCACCCGCATCGACGAATCGCCGGTCCCGGTCCGGAAACGCTACGAGGTCTACGCCGACCGTACCGAAGTCGTCGAACAGCGCTACCCGGCCGCCGGTGATCCGAACGTCATGATCCGACTCGGCGTGATCGCTCCGGCGGCCGCCGCCGAACCGCATTGGATCGAACTTGACGAGGATCCCGACGGTTACCTGGCCCGCGTCGACTGGCGCGACTCGCAGCGCCTGACATTTCAATGGCAAACCCGCGATCAGAAACGCCTGCAATTGATCGAAACGGATCTGCGCAGCGGTACGCGACGGATTTTGATCACCGAACGCAGCGACACCTGGGTTCCCCTACACGATAGTCTGCGCTTCTTGAGTGACGGACGTTTTCTTTGGAGTTCCGACCGCAGCGGTTACCAGCATCTGTATCTCGCCAGCGCCGACGGTGCCGCGCTGACGCCACTGACGCAAGGCGATTGGGTAGTCGATGCCTTGCTCGGCGTCGACGAAAAAGCCGGCCGGATCTACTTCAGCGGATCGAAGGAATCGCCGTTGGAAAGCCACGTCTATGCCGTACCGCTCGACGGAGGCGACAGCGAACGATTGACGGCCGCCGACGGTATGCATACCGCGATCTTTTCCGACAATGCCGGTGTTTACGTCGATCGCTGGTCCAATCCACAGACTCCGCCGTAGATCGAGCTATATCGTGCCACCGGCGAAAAAATCGCCACGTTGCTGCCGAACGATATCGCCGATCCGCAGCACCCCTATGCACGCTACCGCGATGCACAGTTGCCGATCGAATTCGGCCGGCTGACGGCTGCCGACGGACAGACCGAACTGCATTACAGTCTGATCCGGCCGGCTGGATTCGATCCGGCCCGGCGCTACCCGGTGATCGTTTATCTCTACGGCGGCCCGGCCGCACAGACGGTGACGCGCGCCTGGCCCGACCGGACCGATCTGATGTTCAATCAATATCTCGCGCAACGCGGCTATCTCGTGTTCTCTCTCGACAATCGCGGCACTCCGCGGCGCGGCGCGGCGTTCGGCGGCGCATTGTATGGCCGGCAGGGGACGGTGGAAGTCGAGGATCAGCTGCGCGGCATCGCCTGGCTGCATTCGCAGCCGTTCGTCGACCCGGAGCGCATCGGCGTTTACGGCTGGTCCAACGGCGGTTATATGACGTTGATGCTGTTGGCCAAGCACAGTGACGCCTATGCCTGCGGAGCCGCTGGCACGCCGGTGACCGATTGAGCGCTTTACGATACCCATTACACCGAGCGTTACATGAACCTGCCCGGCGCCAATCCCGCCGGTTATCGCAAAGCCAAAGTATCGGCCCATCTCGCGGGGTTGACTTCCAAACTGCTGCCGATTCACGGCGTGGCCGACGATAACGTATTATTCACGCACTCCGCGCAACTGATAAGCGCACTGCAACAACAGGGCACGCCTTTTGAACTGATGGCATACCCCGGTGCGAAGCATGGGCTGCATGGCCGCGACGCATTGCATCGCTATCGTTTGACCGAGGATTTCTTCAATCGCTGTCTGAAAGAATAAAACCCATAATTCAAGGAGATTTTCATGGATACCATCACTGACACACCCCCCAGCTGGTGGAGGCGCAACTGGAAATGGGCGGTGCCCGTTACGCTGATCGCAGCGATCGTACTGCTCTGCGGCGGCCCGTTCGCACTGATTTTCGGCGGCATTTCCCGAGCGATGCAATCGTCCGAGCCGTACCAGCACACGTTAGCGCAGGCACAGGCGAATCCGGAAGTCATCGCCGCGCTCGGCGAACCGATCGAACCGGGACTCTTCGTCGGCGGCAATATCGCCGTCAACGGCCCTACCGGCGACGCCAATCTGAGCATTCCACTCAAAGGTCCGCGCGGCCGCGCCACGGCTTACGTGGAAGCGAGGAAATCCGCAGGGCGCTGGCACTATCGGACACTGGTGATCCAAGTGGACGGCACCTCCCGGCGCATCAATCTCCTCGCACCGGATACCGCTTCCGACATACCCGATACCCCTGAGCCGGACCCTCTGACACTGTGAGCTCCTGTCATCGGTGATGGATGTATCACCGGAGCAGTGAGCCCGCTTGCGGAGACCATCAGCGCAAATCTTTTCTAGCGCCTGCCACCACCATCTCCCCTTCCACGGGTTCTACATAGCGAAAACATCGCCTGTGAATCCGCAGCCGCCGGGGGGGGGGCGGCGTGCCGTCCGGGCGCCTGCCATCGCCCTCCTCCATATGTACAGGCGTGAGATATTTGAACGCGATTTTTGAGATATTTGAAGGTGTAAAAAAATTGCGTGCGCTGCAATTAAATTGCACACAATGAAATGCCAATGCCGTATGAGTACGGTCATTGGCAATGTTCCACGGAAACTTTTTTAGGAAACTTTACTGTGGAAGCTTCACACTTTCACAGCGAATGGGCATTCTATCAGCGCGCAAAGCCAGCGGTCTTCATTGGATTTATTCACAGACACCTTTCTTTCGATTACAAGCTGATCCAATGAGTTATGTACTTCTTCCAACCGTGCGTCGGTATACACGCTGTGTGCAACATGCAAGATAATGCTATCTGCGCATCCGTAAGGGTGCGCAGCATGGAGTGTTAAAAGAGTGATTCTGCAAAGCTGTTGATTACGAGCATGAATGATATCCGCAGAATCATCACGGCGAGGGAAGAAGCGAAAACGGGCAAAAAAAGGGATTCTTCTGGCCACACAATCCATTTGTGTATGATGATCGTTCATAACTTGGACTCCGTTTGATGACTAGAGTCCGCGCCTGCTGTCAAACAGGGAGGCGGACGGTACACGGTTGACAGACCGGTCAAACGGAACCCGGCGAGCCGTTCGGCTCCCGCGCACCGCCCGCCATGAACTTGGCTTATGTGCTTGTCATCCTGTCAGGCACAAATAAAGCGCCGAACATCGCGTGGCGCTGGTGCGCCGTTTGAACTCAGGCTGTCACCCCTGACCCTCGATTGTGCGAAGGTGCCAATACTATGCCTTTGGATGGCTCCTGTTGCAAGTCGCGAATTTGTGCGGTCACATGGAGAGAACCTGTTCTCATGAACAACTTGGGAGAAACATTGCCCATGCCCGCACTGCGGTAGTTATTTTGTGGACAGGACACCCACCGCTTGTCCTTGATTGAGTTGTGGCTGGACATTCATTTATGGGCAACTTGTTCAAATTCCTCAACTTGCTGTAGCAATGTATCCAGCTCACCCGTTAATTGCTCGATTTCACGATCAATGGTTTCAAGACGTAGACGTTGCTCTTTGACGGGCACGGCTTCCTTGGACGGCCATTGATCTCTAACCAGTTCCATTGCCTGTGTTACGACGCTTTTCATTTGGTCACGGAGGAAAAGTGTTGCTGTGCCCTGTGTCAAATTATTGCCGTCACCATCTCTGTCTTCAAAAATTGCTGCCCGAATAGCGCAAAGCATTGAAACCCCGTACTGCGACATCTCCGATTCATCGCGTTTTCTAATGGCATCTTTAATATGTGCCATGTGTTTAGGGTATTGTCTCCGTGGGCACTCACTGTCTTCCCCACCTTCCCGCATTCGCTGTGCAATTTTTTTCAAGTATCGATCAGCGACCGCATCGATATCGGAATGAATAAGCGCACAATAGTCGTCTGCATTAAGAGGCGTATTCAGAATGGAAATGCGTTCTTTATTCAGCCGCTCAATAGCGTGATGTTTTTCTTTGATTGTCTTGTTCAGTCTTTCTTTTACCAATTTGAACTGATCAAGCACGTCGCTCAATTCTTCGGATATCACATTATTAGTATTCATGACATTACCTTACAAAAATTCAATTCAACATTACGATGTCGCAATATTTCTTACGCCAGCAAATATTCTTGACGTGGATGCATTCCTGGATAATGGCTGTTTTTTAGGGTTTGCTTTTTTACTCACGGCGTCAACCGCTTGAGAAATTGTTACTGAAAATCCGTTTTTCATCATTTGTTCCTGGTACTCACGTGCTCGTTGTGCCAATTCCAATGCACCCTCCGGAGTTTGGTTGATCCTTTGTTTTGTGGGTGGAGTTGGGGTAGCGGATAAAGCAGCGGTTCCTCCTACTGATTGAAGGATATGGTTAACTGCGGTCTTCGTATCAACTACTTTCCCAAGTTTATGTTGTTCATCCTGATATTTTCTTGCTTCAGTGGCAATTTTTGCAGGATCGTACTTTGTCGCATTCATGGACTTTACCCTTCAATTTATACAAACCAGTGTAGGCAAATTTTCTATGCGCTACTCTGGAGTTTTACGCATCATCTCTGCCATTTCACGTAATGGATGAATGCGATGCTTGCGCTCATATGATTGCCTAGATAGTTCTTCCAATAAATGATTCACACTTAGGTTCCAATGCACAATGGCGGCAAGATAAACCGCTAAAGTGCATGCTCGAACATCGCAGCTGCCCTCACTGGCAATATCATCTTCAAGCGTGAAGCGTTCATATGCCTTACGCATATTCATCTACTTTCTTGGAGTGAGAAGGCGAGCCAAGATATTTTTCGGCTCTATGAATCACCATTCGAATGGCTTGAGGTGTAATACCGTATTCTTTTGCCAATTCATGGTAATTACACCCATTAAATTTTTCATGAATTTCGACATCACGTCGCATCAATTTCTCGCGATCCACTTTAGGAAAATAGATCGTCATGCCTCCCCAGGATTCGACAAGGTGATCCACAAGCGAGTAAGCAATTTCATTCGCCTTCTCATCCGACATGCCCGATTTTTTCAATGAATAGATCGATTGCTCGACCAAGTCATCGATGAATTCATTTCGAACACCTTTCATGAATGTCATTACTAAAACCAGCTGTTGTTATCTGAAAACATTTTCAAAATAAAAAACATTCAAAGAATTTTCTTTGAAAGCACTTTCTAAAAAATGCTTACAGAAGCTGGCACGCAATTTCTAGTGA
>JAITWM010000221.1 GCA_031285265.1 Lysobacteraceae bacterium | reverse complement strand
GGCACTGGTCCGTCCGTCCTCCGTCGTGCCCAATGTATCGGTGGGAGAAGTCACGATGGTGGAGCGTGCGGGTACCGCCGCCTCACCGGCTCCCGTGGCGACAACGCCGGTACGGGCGCCGTCGCCACGCAGTTACCGGGTCGTCAGAGGCGATACCTTGAGCAAGATCGCACAGCAGTTTCAATGCGACATCGGGCAACTGGCACGCGCCAACGGATTGCGCGCGCCGGGTTATAGCGTCCACGTCGGGCAAACCATCAAATTGCAGGGGTGCGGGAAATAACGTTCCTTCCCGCCTCATCGAGGAATGTTTTCCGGTAGTGGGGCAGACGTTTGCAAATGCCGGGCGATGCCACGCCATTACCGTCAGTCATCGGTCGAAGGAGCGGCCGTTTGTCCGAATGGCTGGAGATGGGAAACACTTTCCCGTAACCAGCCGAACGGATACCGTGCAGTGACGAGACGCGGAAGAGCCGTGAGTATCGTCGATGAGGTTTGCCGGTTACGATGGATTGGATGGGTGAGGGCGCTCCTGCGTTCTGTTCGCGAGCGCCTGCCCCAGCCGGACCGGAGCCTCGGCAACCAGTTCTTGCGTCAATCGGGCGATGCCCGGCGGCAACAGGACGATGACGGTAGAACCGTAATTGAATCGCGCCATCTCGGCAAAGCGTTCCAGGACGATATCCTGGCCTCGGTAATCCTTGCGCGTGATCCGGTCGCCGTAGTGAGGAATCTCGATGCCGCTCCAGACAGTCTCGACGCCGGATACCAGTATTGCCCCCACCATGACCAGCGCCATCGGCCCGAAATCGGTATCGAAATGACATACCAGACGCTCATTGCGGGCAAACAGCCGGGGAACGCTGCGCACTGCGTCGATACCGACACTGAACAGACGGCCGGGCACATGCACTGTCTCGCGCAGGCGTCCGCGCCATGGCATATGGACACGGTGATAATCGCGCGGTGATAGATAGATCGTGGCGAATACGCCATTGCGGAACGGCGCGGCATCGTCGGAGCTGCCCAGCAGTTCCGATGTCGTGAACGATCGACCTTTGGCCTGAAAAATGCGGTCTTGATCGATATCGCCGCATTGACTGATGTGGCCGTCCGCGGGCATCAATAGTGCCGACGGTTGCGGGTCCGGGATGCGTGCGTCTGGTTTCAGCGCGCGGGTAAAGAATGCATTGAATGTCGGATAAGCGGTCGGATCGGGCTCCGCCGCTTCGCTCATGTCCACGCCGAAGCGTCGGATCACGGTGTTGATCAGCCATTGCTTGAGGCCGGGCCGGGTGGAGTAGGCCAGTTTGCGTGCCAATGCTGAAAGAAGCCGGTGTGGCAGTATCCAGGTCAAGGCCGTGATAGGGGTCATGGCGTTTCGCCCGTCAAGCGGAGCAGATCATCAGCAATGGCCTGCGCATCCAGCGGTGGACGGATCACGCCCGCCAGCCGACCCTGGGGATCGAGTACGGCGATATTGGCAGAATGGTCGATGGCATAGTCCAGCGGATTCTGCGCGAAATTCTTTCTTGGTACCTTCATGAAGACCAGATGTAATGGTTGGACAAAACGTTCTAGTGTAGGGATATCTGCCGTGGCGGCCCAGGTATCGGGATGGAACGCTTTGGTGTAGATATCGAGTCGATCGAGACTGTCGCGCTCGGGGTCGGCCGAAATGAACAGCAGGCGTGGCCGGGCGGGTTCCGGCAATGCCTCCCATCGTTTCTGTGCCTGTGCCAGTTCCATCAGCGTGGTGGGGCAGATGTCGGGGCAGAACGTGAACCCGATAAATACCAACGTCCAATGTCCCTTGAGTTCATCCGGCGTCAATGGCGTGCCGTCAGATCGCTGCAACAGAAAATCAGGCAATGCGCGCGGCTCGGAATACCAAACAATCGCTTGCGTTTGCGGCCTGATGACAGGGCTGCTGCGCGTTTTCCAGTAGTACCAGATCGCCGACAATGCGGCCGCTGTCAGCAGAATGATGAGAATGTGGCGGTATTTCCGTAAGGACATGTGCGGATTCGGGATGGATTGTGCGTGCAATGATAACGGTAGCGCCTATAATCGGCGGCCAACCTTCAGAAAATCGTCTTTATGAGCGTCGATCCGGCCGCAGAACTGCATACGATCATTGATCTGATCCGCTATGGCGCGAGCCGTTTCAACGCGGCGAATCTGGTGTTCGGACACAGCTACGACAATGCGTTGGATGAGGCGACACAATTGACGTTGCATGCATTGCATATGCCGCATGATCTCGGCCCTGCCTATGGGCAAGCGCGCGTGACTGCCGCTGAAAAGGCAGAGGTGCTGACACTGTTCCGGCGCCGTATCGAGGAACGTATTCCGGCCGCTTATCTGACGGGAGAGGCTTGGTTTGCCGGATTGAGTTTCAAGTCCGATTCGCGTGCTTTGGTGCCTCGTTCCCCGATCGCGGAATTGATCGAGTCGGGATTCGGGCCGTGGCTACGTGCGCGTGAAGTACGGAGCGCGCTGGATTTATGTACCGGTTCGGGTTGCATTGCGCTTGCGATGGCGCATTATCGGCCGGACTGGAAGATCGACGGCGCCGATATCAGTGACGAGGCGTTGGCGCTGGCCGAGGAGAACCGCAAGCGGTTGCATGTCGATAATGTGCGATGGGTGAAATCGGATCTTTTCTCCCATTTGCAGGGGGAGCATTATGATCTGATCGTGACCAATCCGCCGTATGTCACGAATGCCGAAGTCGATGCGCTACCCCGGGAATATTCGTACGAGCCGGAGTTGGGGTTGCGCGCCGGCGGAGATGGCTTGGATTTGGTACTACGGATTCTTCGTGATGCGCCGTTGCATTTGTGCAAGGACGGTTTGCTGATATGCGAAGTCGGTGAAGCCGAACGGGCGTTGAGCCAATTACTCCCTGAAATCGAGTTCGCCTGGATCGAGTTCAGAGTCGGACAGATGGGTGTGTTCGCGCTGGAATGCTCGGAATTGATCGCCCACGAACAGCGTATCCGGGAACTGGCCGATGCCAGATGCAGTGAATGATTCGATCTGACATTGCCGGGGAGCGGCAGTGTCGTGTTTTGCCGTATTGCTTTTTTGCTTTTCGATCCGGGAAGAACAGGCGGCGAGAGCGGTAACTTCAGGGGAATTTTTGATGTCCAGCAACACGTTTGGCAAATTGTTTTCAGTCACCACGTTCGGTGAATCGCATGGGCCGGCGATCGGTTGCGTGATTGATGGATGTCCGCCTGGACTGGAGATCGCGCCGGAGGAGTTCCGGCATGACCTGCGGCGGCGTGCGACCGGATTGTCGCGGCATACGTCGGCACGGCGCGAAAAGGACGAGGTGGAAATCCTCAGCGGTGTTTATGAAGGCGTTACCACCGGTACTCCGATCGCATTGCTGATTCGTAATACCGATGCGCGCAGCAAGGATTATGACAATATCGCGAAACAATTCAGGCCGGGACATGCGGATTATAGTTATTGGCAAAAATACGGGATTCGCGATCCGCGCGGCGGCGGCCGTTCCTCGGCGCGGGAAACGACGATGCGGGTTGCGGCTGCAGTGATCGCGAAGAAGTGGCTGGCGCAGCGCCACGGTATCAGCGTTCGCGGATTTCTGGCGCAGTTGGGACCGATCGTACCGCAGGGGTTCGATTGGAACGAGGTGGAGACCAACCCGTTCTTCTGGCCCTGTCAGGCGCAGGTGCCGGAATTGGAAGCCTATATGGACATGTTGCGCAAATCCGGCGATTCGGTCGGTGCACGGGTCAATATCGTGGTCGATAACGTGCCTCCAGGTTGGGGTGAACCGGTTTTCGGCAAGCTCGATGGCGAACTTGCCGGCGCGTTGATGGGAATCAATGCCGTCAAAGGCGTGGAGATCGGCGACGGCTTTGCTTCGGTCATCCAGCAGGGGACGATGCATCGCGATGAGATACGGTTGGAGGGTTTCCTTTCCAATCATGCCGGAGGTGTTCTCGGGGGCATTTCGACCGGTCAGCAGATTCGCGCTTCGATCGCTTTGAAACCCACCTCCAGCTTGCGCTTGCCTGGACGTACCGTGGACGTGGATGGCAACGAAGTGGGTGTGGTCACCAAGGGGCGGCACGATCCGTGTGTCGGCATCCGCGCCACGCCGATCGCCGAGGCGATGGCGGCGCTGGTACTGATCGATCAAGCACTGCGCCATCGTGCGCAGTGTGCCGATGTCGAGATAATGTGCCCACGTATTCCGCGGGGGGAAGGCTAATGGCAAAGCGGCCGAGCGTATGGGTGTCGCAGCCGTTGTTCGATGATGTGATCGAACGTCTGCGTTCCAATTTTCAAGTCATCATGAGCAACGAGGTCAAGCAATACAGTTCCGATGAAATCGCGGATTGCCTGCGTCAGGTCGACGGGGCGATCGTCACGATCAACGAACATATCGGATACCCCGAAGTTTCCGGCGCACTGCGTTTGCGCGTCATCGCCAATGTCGGCGTCGGTTATGAGAATCTGGATATCGAGGCGCTGAACGAGCTTAGCGTCATCGCGACCAATACCCCGGGGGTGCTGACCGAGACGACGGCCGACTTTGCATTCGGGTTGTTGATAGCAACGGCGCGGCGAATTGCCGAGAGCGACCGATGGATACGCGATGGGCACTGGCGGCAGTGGTCGTTCGATGCGATGTTGGGGGCCGATTTGCACCGTAGCGTGCTGGGCATTCTTGGAATGGGTAGAATCGGCCAAGCGGTTGCCCGTCGTGCGATCGGATTCAATATGCGCGTGCTGTATCACAACCGGAATCGGCTGCAGAGCCAAATCGAGCATAATTGTCGTGCCGAATACGTAGGGCTTGATGCGTTGCTGGAACGCTCGGATCATCTGTTGGTGGCATTACCGTATTCTTCGAGAATTCATCATCTGGTCGGCCCGGCCGCGTTGGCGCGGATGAAGCCGACGGCTACATTGGTGAATATCGCTCATGGCGGTATTGTCGACGAGACGGCGTTGGTCAATGCGTTGGCGAACGGGCGGCTCGCGGCCGCCGGACTGGACGTGTTCGAAACGGAGCCGAATGTGCCCCCGGCGTTGTTGGCCTTGCCCAATGTGGTGTTGACACCGCATATTGGCAGCGCCAGCGTAGCGGCGCGGCGGGCAATGGCGACATTGGCAGTGGATAACCTGACGGCAGGTCTGGGTTGGGGACCGAATGCGGGGCATCCGCCGACTCCCATCAGTGTCAAAAGTGTCAGGAAATAGAAGTTCCGGATGGTTCCGGGAATATCTGTTTAGAATCTCAAACCGAATACAGACAAGATAGCGAAAGTCATGAGCAATCAACAAAACCGTCGTTTTACCGTAGCAATCGTCGGAGCCACCGGGGCCGTGGGCGAGACCATGCTGAATGTCTTGGCTGAACGGGATTTCCCTGTGGGGGAAATCATTCCGCTGGCGTCCGAGCGTTCCGCCGGTGGTGAAGTCGAATTCAAAGGGAAAAAGGTAAAAGTGCGCGACCTCGCCACTTTCGATCCTGCCGGAGTCGATATTGCTCTGTTTTCGGCGGGTGGCGGGGTGTCGAAGGAATATGCGCCCAAGTTCGCCGCCGCCGGTGCGGTGGTCATCGACAATTCCTCGGCATTTCGCTACGACGACGACGTGCCGCTCGTGGTATCGGAAGTCAATCCCGATGCGCTGCGGAATCGCCCGCGCGGCATCATCGCCAATCCGAATTGTTCGACGATGCAGTTGATGGTCGCATTGGCGCCGATTCACCGTGCGGTCGGCATAGAACGCATCAATGTCGCGACCTATCAGTCGGTTTCCGGGGCGGGACGTTCGGCGATGGAGGAACTGGGCCGGCAGACGGCGGCCATCCTGGGGTTTCAGGATCCGGACCCGCAACGGTTTCCGGTTCAGATCGCCTTCAATCTGATTCCGCATATCGATGAATTTCTCGATAACGGTTTTACCAAGGAGGAAATGAAACTGGTATGGGAAACGCGTAAGATCCTTGCCGATGACAGTATTCAGGTGAATCCGACGGCCGTGCGCGTGCCCGTATTCTTCGGGCATTCGGAGGCGGTCAATGTCGAAACCAAGACGGCGCTGACGCCCGATCGGGCCCGCGAATTGCTCGAAAAGGCACCGGGGGTCGTGGTTGTCGACGAGCGCAAGCCGGGAGGGTATCCGACCCCGGTGACGCATGCCTCGGGTTCGGACCCGGTCTATGTGGGGCGTATTCGTGAAGACCTTTCACACCCCCGCGGGTTAAATTTATGGATAGTTGCCGATAATATCCGTAAGGGCGCGGCTTTGAATGCGGTGCAATTGGCGGAGTTAGTGGCAAAAGAAAGCAGTTAACTCGCCGAAGCGATGGGAGCCATCATGAAATCAAGTGGAAGAGGCATGTCTCGTCCAGGTCGCTGGTTGACTACGCTGATGCTGATGCTGTTCAGCTACAGTGCGATGGCTCTTGGGCTGGGAGAAATACGAGTCTTGTCCGGTCCCGGTCAGCCGTTCGTAGCGGAAATCCCCGTAATTTCCAATACGCAAGGCGAACTGGAGAATTTGCGGGTACATCTGGCATCAGACGACACGTTCCGGCGAGTCGGTTTGCCGCCGCCATTGGGCACCGTCAGAAATCTGCAGTTCCAGGTTAGTCAGGATACGCAGGGACGAGCCGTGATCCGCGTGACGGGCAGTTTGCCGGTCAATGCCGATTCGCTTGGGTTCCTGGTCGAAGTGGATTGGGGACAGGGGCGATTGGTCCGTGAATATTCGGCATTGGTCAATGCTCCGCAAACTGCGGCCAGGATCGAATCGCCATCGATTCAAGGGCCGGCGGTCGGTCCTTCGAATACCATCGCACGTGTTGTCGAGCCGGTCATTCCGCCGGAATTACCGCCGCCGGTCGTGCCGGAGAATCAGGCCCAGACCATCTCTCCGCCGCCACGCAGGGAGGCAAGTCCGCCGCCGACCCGATCACCGGTTTCCGTTGCGGAAGACGGTTCGATCCAGGTTCGGCAGGGACAGACGTTGTCGCAGATCGCAGCGCAGACGGGCATTCGCGGTTATACGCTCAATCAAACGATGTTGGCGCTGTTGCGGGCAAATCCGAACGCGTTCATCGACGGCAATATCAATCGAGTCAGGGCGGGGGCGGTATTGCGGATGCCTTCGCCGGAACAATTGGCCGAATTAAATGCGGCGGCGGCGGCGGCGCTGGTGCAGGAGCAAGCTGTGCAATGGCGGCAGGCACGGCAACCGATCGTGCAGCCGGCGGAGACAGGTCAAGCACGTACGGGAACCGAACGGCCAGCAGCATCAGCCGGATCGGTCGCGGATGCAACGAATACGCCGCCTCCTTCCGACAGAACTCCGTCGGTGGATGGTGCACGGTTGGAAATCGCCCCGGCTGTTCCGCTGGATGGTTTGCAAGCGGGAAATTTGTCCGGAACGGGTGAAGCTGGTGAAGGGGATATGTTGGTGAGCGAACAATTACGGCAAACCCGCGAAGAGCTGGTGGCGCGCGAAAGCGAACTGCTGGAGTTGCACAGTCGCGTCAATGAACTGGAGGAACTGCGCGATCGACAGCAGCAACTGATCGAATTGAAGGACAGCCAGTTGGCCACAGCCGAGCAGAAGCTCAGAGAAGTCAATGAACAAGCGGGCTCGAATTTCCCGCTTTGGCTGGCAGGTGGCGTCATCTTGTTGCTATTGGCATTGATTGCATGGCTGGTGTCGCGCTGGCGCAAACCGATGCCGATCCCTACCACTGCGCCCAGAAGCTTCGGTGCGGCGCCTGCTCAGCACGAACTGGATACGACGCTGGAACCCGGCGCCGAATATGCGGAGGAGACGGATTCCGATTCGCAGACGGGGCGTTTTCCCGGATATTCGAACGAAAGTTACCAGGAAGTACAGGATTATGCCGATGAATTGGTCAAATCCCGCCCGCCTGTAGAAGGAACGATCTCACCGGGTGCCGGCATTCCTGGGGACGCGGCGGCATTGCATCCGGTATCGGGCGGCCGCGATCGTCTGGAACTGGCGCTGGCGTATTTGGACCTCGGCGATACGGAAACAGCACGTGATCTGTTGAATGAAGTGGCGCGCGGCGATGATCCGGAAATGAGCGAAGAAGCTCGACGGCGGCTACAGGAACTCGGGTAGGCCGGTCTTTTCCTGTAAGGAGCCGAAAGTCGTGCGTTATGCGCTGGGCGTCGAGTATGACGGTAGCGAGTTTCACGGTTGGCAACAGCTTGGCGAATCGGGTCCGCCGACGGTACAGGGCGCTTTGCAGGCAGCCTTGTCTTCCGTGGCCGATGTTCCGATCGAAGTCGTATGCGCGGGGCGTACCGATGCCGGCGTGCATGCCGCCTGCCAAGTCGTGCATTTCGATAGTCCGGTTCAACGTACATTGCGGGCCTGGACATTAGGCGCGACCACGCGGTTGCCGCCCGCAGTCTGTGTGCGCTGGTGTGTTCCGGTGGCTACCGGTTTCAGTGCGAGATTTTCCGCGTGTTCCCGGCGTTATTGCTACCGTTTGCTCAATCGCCCAATACGCCCGGCGTTGTACCGGCAGATGTTGTCTTGGGAAAGGCGGCCGTTGAATGCGGATGCGATGCACCGGGCGGCGCAGGTATTGTTGGGCGAACATGATTTCGGTGCTTTCCGGGCAGTGCAGTGCCAAGCTCGGCATGCAATCCGGGAGTTGCAGGAAATCTCGGTGCGCCGCCGCGGCGAGATTGTCGAAGTGTCCGTCCGCGCCAATGCTTTCTTGCATCATATGGTGCGTAACATCGTTGGTTCGCTGCTTGAAGTGGGGGCGGGCGAACGTGAAGAGGACTGGATTGCCTGGCTGTTGCACAAGCGCGATCGCACGCTGGCGGGCCCCACTGCGGCGGCAGCGGGGCTGACCTTCGTCGGGCCGCTGTATCCGCAGTGCTGGGATCTGCCGGAAGAGATCACTCTCCGGGAGTGATTGCCGGCGATGTCTGCCTTTCTGGACATGATATATAGGCCGAGTGGGAGCGTATGATTTCTGGCCGCCCGGCCAGGTGGGTGTGTGAGTTGGATGAGGATTTTCACGGTACGGGTGTTGACCGATGTAACGATATAGAGGTTGAGCGATGACATTGCGCACGCGCGTCAAGTTTTGCGGCATTACCGATCCAGCGGATTTGCAGTTGGCCGGCGAGTTGGGTGTGGATGCGGTCGGCTTCGTGTTTGCGCACAACAGCCGCCGTTGCTTGAAGGTAGCGCAGGCACAACGATTACGGCAGGGGGTTCCCGTGCTGGTCGATGTCGTCGCGTTGTTCCAAGACAACAGTGAAATCGAGATACAAGAAGTGTTGCAGGATGTGCGACCTGGCGTTCTACAGTTTCACGGTAACGAGGACGAAGCGTTCTGCCGCAGTTTCCGGATGCCTTATCTGAAAGCGATCCCGATGGGAGATGGTGCCGCGGCAACGGCGGACGACTTGCATCGGATGTGGCCGAGCGCGGCAGGATTGCTGTTCGATAGCCATGCCAGCGGTGGCAGTGGCGGTACCGGCAAGACGTTCGACTGGTCGCATATTCCCGCCGGTTTGCAGTTGCCGTTTTTGCTGGCAGGAGGGTTGACGCCGGACAATGTGTTCGATGCGATCATGGCGGCCCGTCCGTGGGGAGTGGATGTGTCCAGCGGTATTGAATCCGCGCCCGGAATCAAACAGGCGGAAAAGATGCGGCGGTTCGTGCAGGAAGTGCAGCGGGCCGATAGCGCATTGCAGAGCAAGCCTTGAAAACATGCATGTGACGGTGATGAGGGCGGGTATTCGGCATTGATGCCACGAGGCGATGCCGTCAATGCGATCGATTTCCGGCTCAGGAAATATGGAGATCGCGGTTCAGCTCCTGCTTCAGCCATTGCGCCAGCGCTGTGACGCGCGGATCGGTGTTTCGGTGCAGCGCGCACAGCGCCCATTGCCCCGGCGTCGGGACGAATCCCCATGGCGCCACCAATCTTCCGTTTTTGAGGTCTTCGATGACCAGTGGTTCCGGTGCGATTGCAACACCGAGACCGGCAAGAGCGGCTTCCAGCAGGTAGGAAAGGTGTTCGAAACTGGTGCCGTAATGCAGCGATTCGATGTCCAATCCCTGTTTGGCTGCCCAGTTCGGCCAAGCTTGTGGGCGCGAGACGGTGTGAAGCAGCGAGATTCCCGACAGGGCGTGAGGCGATGCGGAACGCAGCCGCTCGAATTCCGTAGCGCGGGGGCTGATCACCGGTCCGATCCGTTCCTGCGCCACGATATGCGCCTGCCACTGCGATGGCCATGGCGGTTCCGCGATCAGGAATGCGGCGTCCAGCCCAGGCAATGATGGGTCGGGTATGGATTCGTTGACGGAAAGATGTAGACGCAGTTCGGGCAATTCCCGGCTGAGACGGTCCAGGCGCGGGATGATCCAGCGTGCCAGCAGACTGCCGGGGCAACCCAGAACCAATGCCGTTTTCCCTGTCGTGCGGCGCAGTTCTGCATAGACCGCACGGAGCTGATCCAATGCGGTGGATGCAGTCTCGTATAGACGTAATCCTGCCGGAGTCAGTACCAGACCACGACCTTGTCGAACCAGCAACGGGATCTTCAACGCATCCTCCAACGCATGTATTTGGCGGCTGACTGCGCCGTGAGTGACATGCAATTCGTTGGCGGCATGACTGACGCTGCCCAGGCGGGCGACCGCTTCGAAGGCGCGCAATGCATTCAGTGGGGGCAGTTCGCGGGGCATGAATATGTGAGTTTTTTTGACGTATATGTCAAATATATTCCATTTTTATATGGTTTTGTGTGCGATAAAGTATCATCCAAAGCAACCTCCGGAGCGCATGCGCAATGATTGTGAGAGCCGCCTTATGAACCCTTCCAACATCGAGGATTTTTCTGTCTATCCGGATCGCCGAGGCCATTTCGGCCGCTATGGAGGGCGTTTCGTTTCGGAAACGTTGATCGCTCCCTTGCAGGCATTGGAGGCCGCTTACGACGATGCACGCCGCGATCCGGACTTCATCGCTGCTTTCGAGCACGATTTGGCGCATTACGTTGGCCGCCCCAGCCCGATTTATGAAGCCGAGCGTTTGTCCCGGGACGTGGGCGGTGCGCGCATCCTGCTCAAGCGGGAGGATCTCAACCATACGGGTGCGCATAAGATCAACAACACCATCGGTCAGGCATTGCTTGCCAGCCGCATGGGTAAGACGCGCATCATCGCAGAGACCGGAGCCGGCCAACACGGCGTCGCCAGTGCCACCGTCGCGGCGCGATTGGGATTGCAGTGCGTGGTGTACATGGGAGCGACGGATATCGAGCGGCAGAAGATCAATGTTTACCGAATGAAACTGCTCGGTGCCGAGGTCGTGCCCGTGACCGGTGGTTCGGACACACTCAAGGATGCGCTGAACGAAGCGATGCGCGATTGGGTGACCAACGTTCACGATACTTTCTACATCATCGGGACGGTAGCCGGGCCTGACCCGTATCCGCGTATGGTGCGGGATTTCAATGCTGTGGTCGGACGCGAAGCCAGAGCACAGATGCTGGCCGAGTACGGACGTTTGCCGGATGTGATCACCGCATGCGTCGGTGGCGGCAGTAATGCCATCGGTATTTTCCATCCTTTCTTGAATGATGCGAACGTCCGTCTGGTCGGCGCCGAAGCCGCGGGGATGGGACTGGACAGCGGGTATCATTCCGCTTCGCTGTTGGCGGGGCGTTCCGGGGTACTGCATGGCAATCGCACCTATGTGCTGTGCGACGACGACGGACAGATCACCGAGACCTATTCCGTCTCGGCGGGATTGGATTATCCCGGAGTCGGGCCCGAGCACGCCTTCTTGAAGGACAGCGGTCGCGCGGATTATGTCGGTATCACCGATAACGAAGCATTGGCGGCATTTCATCGGTTGGCGCGTACCGAGGGCATCCTGGCGGCATTGGAATCCAGCCATGCGGTCGCGCAGGCCATCAAATTGGCGCAGGAATTGCCCAGGGATGCGCTGGTGCTGTGCAACCTCTCGGGGCGTGGCGATAAAGACGTGCATACCGTTGCGGCGCGCGAAGGATTGCATTTCTAGAAGAGATCGGCGACGGCTCCGCGGGAGCGGCGCCGATTCCATCATTGCATGCGCTGCGGCCTATCCCGTAGCGCCAGATATCGACATTGGACATCCCATGAACCGTATTGACCTGACTTTCTCCCGTCTTGCCGAAACCGGCCGCAAGGCGTTGATTCCTTTCATCACTGCCGGCGATCCGGCGTTGGAGGCGACCGTGCCGGTCATGCATGCCTTGGTCGAAGCCGGTGCCGATATCATCGAACTAGGGGTTCCATTCTCCGATCCGATGGCCGATGGTCCGACCATTCAGCGCAGCTCCGAGCGCGCATTGAAACGAGGAGCCGGGCTCGAGTATGTCTTGAAAAGCGTGGATGAATTCCGCCACCGCGATACCTCTACTCCGATCGTGCTGATGGGATATTTGAATCCAATCGAAATCCATGGCCCGGAAGCATTTGCCGAAAATGCGGCGAAGGCTGGCGTCGATGGCGTGCTATTGGTCGATCTGCCACCGGAAGAAGCCGCCGATATCCGCGAAACCTTCACCGCGGCCGGTCTGGCATTAGTGGTACTGGCATCGCCGACCACTACCGACGAACGTGCGGAAATGCTTTGCGATGTCGCGCAGGGGTACTTGTATTACGTCAGCTATGCCGGCGTCACCGGCGCCGATCGTTTGGACGCGGCGGCGGCCGGCGGACGCATTCACCGGCTCCGGGAACGGTCGAAAGTACCGGTCGTTGCTGGATTCGGTATCAAGGATGCGCAAAGTGCTGCGGCGATGGCGGTCGATTCCGATGGCGTGATCGTGGGAAGCGCCTTGGTCGCGACCTTGGCTTCTGCAGGCGTCGAGAATGCGGCTCGAAGTGCCGCGACGTTTCTGACGCCGCTGCGCCAAGCACTGGACGCCGTGTGACGATAGGGTGGTGATAATTGTAACGCCATGATATTTACGGTGTTTTTTCGCAGCCTTACGTGATGGGAGCGGGCAACGTCATCGGCAGGATGAAAGAGATTATGGGAGTGTTCAGGCTGTTGCTATTGATTGAAATGCACGAAAATGTCCGGCGGGAAGTTGGATTCGACTTTCGTCGCATAAAGGAGTGGGGCCTTGGTTGTCCAGGCCAGAATGGCATAATGACAGACCGGCATCAGCCGTAAATGGAGCGACACCCCAGCATGAGTTGGCTCAGCAAACTGATGCCCTCGGGCATTCGCACTGACTCCGGATCACACCGGAAGCGCAATATCCCCGAAGGCTTATGGGAAAAGTGCCTTAGCTGCGGCGCGGCATTGTATCGTCCTGAATTGGAAGAAAATTTGAAAGTCTGTCCGAAGTGCGATCACCATATGGCGATTCGCGCCCGTGCGCGGCTGGCGTCCTTGTTCGATCCAGGTAGTACGACGGAACTCGATGCCAAACTCTCCCCGGTGGACGTATTGAAGTTCAAGGATCAGAAGCGCTATTCGGATCGCATCAAAAGTACGCAGAAGGCGACCGGCGAGTACGATGCACTGGTGACGATGCAGGGGTTGCTGAAATCGCGTCCGTTGGTCGCGGCGGCATTCGACTTTGCTTATATGGGCGGCTCGATGGGTTCGGTCGTGGGTGAAAAGTTCACGCGTGCGGCCGAAAAAGCCTTGGAGATCGGATCTCCCTATGTGAGCTTTTCCGCCAGCGGCGGCGCCCGTATGCAGGAAAGCCTGTTTTCACTGATGCAGATGGCCAAGACATCCGCGGCGTTGGGTAAGATGCGGGCGGCTGGATTGCCGTATATCTCGGTCATGGCGAACCCGACGACCGGTGGCGTTTCCGCATCGTTTGCGATGTTGGGCGATGTCAACATCGGTGAGCCGGGCGCGCTGATCGGATTCGCCGGTCCGCGCGTGATCGAGCAGACAGTACGGGAAAAATTGCCTGACGGATTTCAGCGATCGGAATTTTTGCTGGAACATGGCGCGATCGATCAGATCTGCGATCGTCGGTTATTGCGTAATCGATTGGCCGATCTGCTGGCGATGATGATGCGGCAGCCGCGGCCGGTGGAGAGCGACGAGTCCGATCCTGCATGAGCAGAAAGTATTTCGGTACCGATGGTATCCGCGGCCGGGTCGGACAAGGACCGATTGCAGCGGATTTCGTTTTACGCCTGGGTAATGCGCTTGGAGCGGTCCTGATGGAACGGTATCGCCGGCGTGTTACGGTAGTGATCGGCAAGGACACGCGGATTTCCGGTTATATGTTCGAGTCGGCGCTGGAAGCGGGGCTGGTGGCTATCGGTGCCGATGTGCAGTTGCTGGGGCCGATGCCGACGCCTGCGGTTGCGTTCCTGACTCGCACATTGGGTGCCGATGCCGGTATCGTCATCAGCGCCTCGCACAACCCGCATTTCGACAACGGCATCAAGTTTT
>JAITWM010000136.1 GCA_031285265.1 Lysobacteraceae bacterium | reverse complement strand
GGGATTGTTGGGGACCGTGGTAGGGATGATCCAGATGTTTCTCGGTATCCTCGACCATGGCGTGGGCGATGTTAATCAACTTGCCGGCGGCATCGGCAAAGCACTGGTCTGTACGGCCGCGGGCATGATTGTGGCTGTGCCGGCATTGCTATTCCATCGCTATTTCCGCAGCCGTATCGCCGGGTATGTCATCGAAATGGAAGGACAAGCAACCGCATTGCTTGATGTGCTGAGCAGTCACGCCGGGACCGTGCCCAACGCTGCGAAAGCCCGGCCGGGTAAATTAGGTTAAGGAGGGTCCGATGCGTATCCGTGACGAACGCGCATATGACGAGCCGGAGATCAATCTGGTGCCGTTGATCGATGTGGTGCTGGTGCTGATCATTTTTTTCGTGATTACTACGACGTTCGAAGCCCGCTCCACATTACAACTACAATTGCCCACCACGAGCGATCAGAATGTGCCGCCCCCACCCAAGGCTTTGAGCGTATTGATCAATGCGGATGGGCGTTATTTCATCGGCAATAACGAGGTTCTCAGGACTGATGTGGAATCGGTGAAACAGGCGATTGCCGAAGCTGCAGGTGATGATCGAGATCAGCCGGTATTGTTACGTGCCGACGCCAATACCGCCTATCAGGCAGTGATAACGGCGCAGGATGCGCTGGCGCAGCTTGGGTTCCGCCGCATTGCCATTGCTACCGCGCCGGAGCCGGCGCAATGAGTCATGCGCAACAAGCGACCTGGCCGATATATCGTCGTTTGCTGGGATACACCCGGCGCTATATCGGTTTTCTGGTCGCAGCCTTGATCAGCATGCTGGTCGAGGCAGTGGCGGGCGGTACGTTCATACGATTGATGGAGCCACTGACGAATCGCGGATTCGTTCATCCCGAACCTGACATGGCGATTTTCTTGCCATTGGCCATCGTTGGGCTATTTGTGCTGCGCAGCCTAGCCAGTTTTGTAACCGATTATGGGATGTCTCGTACAGGACGCAGTGTCGTCCGGGATCTGCGCGGCCAAGTGCTGGCGAAATATCTGTCGTTACCTTCGGCTTATTTTGATGCCGAAGCTACCCCGGTAATGGTCAGTCGTTTGAATTACGACACAGAACAAGTGACGCAGGCTAGTGCAGAAGCCCTCAAAACACTCGTAACCGACACGTTGACCATCCTCTACTTGCTAGGATTGATGCTGTATATGAGCGTCAAGGTGACGGTAGCGATGTTGCTGATCACGCCGTTGATCGGCCTCATCGTTTGGTATGTCGGCAAACGCTACCGGAAAATCAGCCGGGGAATCCAGGATGGGATGGGGCAAATGGCGCAAAATGCGGAACAGGCTCTGGCGGCGCAACAGGATGTCAAGATATATGGAGCGCAGGAGCTTGAAGCCGGCCGTTATCTGCGCTTGGTTAGCCGTATCTTTCGGCTCAATATGAAAGTGGAAACTACACGTGCCGGATCTTCGGCCACGGTACAGTTGTTGGCGGCGTTGGCTTTAGCGGCAATTGTCTGGGTCGCAACCCGTGAAGCACTAGCCGGACAGCTCAACGCCGGGCAATTCGTGACATTGATGGGATCGATGATGGCGATTTTGCCGTCTTTGAAACGAATCACCAATGTGCAGAATTCCATTTCACGCGGTATGGCTGCCGCAGAGCGTTTGTTCGCCATTCTCGATTCGGAGCCGGAGCCAGACCGTGGACAGGTATCGCTGACGCGTGCGCGTGGCGAGTTGATATTTGAGCATGTCTCGCTCAATTATCGTGGACAACCGCGAATGGCGCTGGAAGATATCAGCTTTATCGCCAAGCCTGGCATGGTGACCGCGATCGTAGGTCGTTCGGGCAGCGGCAAAACCAGTCTGATCCGATTGGTTCCACGGTTTTATGAGCCCAGCGAGGGTAATATCACGCTGGATGGGGTGTCTCTGAGTGACTATCGACTTGCCGACTTGCGCCGGCAGATCGCATTGGTGGGACAGAAGGTGATGCTGTTCGACGATACTGTGGCAGCCAATATCGCATATGGCTCGGATGCGACAGAGGAACAAATACGCGATGCAGCCGAAGCCGCCAATGCCTGGGAATTCATAGAACGTTTGCCGCAAGGCATGGATACCCCGATTGGCGAGAATGGGACTCTTCTATCGGGCGGACAGCGGCAACGATTGGCGATTGCTCGAGCGATTTTACGGGATGCTCCGATTCTGATCCTGGATGAGGCGACCGCTGCACTGGACAATGAGTCCGAGCGCTTGGTGCAAGATGCCTTGAGCAGACTGATGCCGCAACGCACCACACTGGTGATTGCGCATCGGCTATCCACCATCGAACATGCCGATCAGGTTTTAGTGTTGGACCATGGGCGGATAGTTGAGCGCGGTACCCATATGGAACTATTGGCACAACATGGGCTTTACGAGCATTTGCACAACTTGCAGTTCCGGGAAAAACCGCTGGGATGATCAAGTTGCCACCCTCTGCTCCGGCATATTGGTACGGTGATGACGCTCCGCCGTTATGGGCACGGGCGCTGACCCCATTATATGCGGGTATAACAGCATTGCGACGTAGCTTGTTCCAAGTGGGGTTCTGGCGACAACGTGGTGTTGCAGCACCCGTCGTCGTCGTGGGAAACCTTACCGTGGGCGGCGTTGGTAAAACGCCATTGACCATCGCATTGGTGCGGCGTCTGCAGAAGGAAGGTTACAAGCCTGGTGTTGCCAGCCGGGGATATGGGCGTTCGGATGAAGCGGTTGCACGATGGGTCGATGGCTCCACCTCCGTAACGATCGCCGGTGATGAGCCAGTGTTGATTGCGAGACGGACGCAAGCGCCTGTGCGCGTCGATCGTAATCGTGCCGCCGCCGCCACCGCTTTGGTCGAAATGGGTTGTGACTTGGTGATTTGTGATGATGGATTACAGCATTACAGCCTGGCGCGCGACATCGAAATAGAAGTCATCGACGGTAAGCGTCGTTATGGCAATGCCCGGTTATTGCCATCAGGACCGTTGCGTGAGCCGCTCGGACGAGGACGGCGGTGCGATTTCCACATTGTGAATCTAGGGCAGATGAGCACGGATGAGCCCAACGTCGAACCGGAATTCGGTGAGTGGCCGATGCGTTTTCGTGTCAATGATGCTGCCGCGTTATTAGGCGCGCGTAGTGTCTCTTTGGATCATTTTTCTGGGCATCGTGTGCATGCAGTTGCAGGTATCGGCGATCCACAACGTTTTTTTAAAATGCTGCGTGATAGGGGCATTGCCATCGTGCCGCACGTGTTTCCCGACCATCATCTGTATCGGGCTGAGGATCTGCAGTTTGGCAGCCGTCTGCCGATATTGATGACGGAAAAAGATGCGGTCAAGTGTATGAGCTTTGCGGATGAATGGTATTTCAGTGTGCCGATAACGGCGGAGTTGCCAGCAGCTTTTTGGGTGGCTTTTCTCGAACGATTGAAGATGGGTTGACGGAGATATCGATGGTTTCAAATGTTGTCGTCGCGATTCCTTCCCGTTATTCGGCATCTCGCTTGCCGGGCAAGCCGTTGCGGCTGCTGGCGGGAGAGCCATTGATCGTACATGTTGTCCGCCGGGCTTTGGAAGCACAGCCGTGCGAGGTATGGGTTGCGACCGACGATGCACGAATCGGTGACATACTCTCGACATCAGGGGCACGTGTCGCGATGACATCCGGAGAACATGCTTCTGGCACGGACCGTTTGGCTGAATGCGCGGACATCGCGGGCTGGGCGGATGATACGATTGTCGTCAATTTGCAGGGGGACGAGCCATTTGCGCCAGCCAGCGGCATACGTGCAGTGACAGAAGCATTAACAAACAGCAGGGCAGAAATGGCCACATTGGCTGAACCGATCTTCGATACCGCAATTCTTTTCGACCCGAATACAGTGAAGGTGGTGAGAACCACTACAGGAGAGGCTCTGTATTTCAGTCGTGCACCGATTCCTTGGCATCGGGATGATTTTGCACGAGGGGAGCAGACTTTATCATTGGCGGGCGAATGGTTGCGACATATCGGTATCTATGCGTATCGAGCGGGTTTTTTACGCCGTTTCACAAAAATGCCACCATCACGTTTGGAGAGGATCGAATCATTGGAGCAACTTCGCGTGTTGGAGGCGGGATTGCCCATCTCTGTCGCATTGTCGCCAGAACCGTTTCCTCCGGGTGTGGATACAGAGAAAGATCTGGCGCATGCTGAGATTTATCTTCAGGAGCGCATACGGTGAGACTTCTGATGGTCTGTCTAGGTAATATCTGCCGCTCTCCGATGGCGGAAGGCGCATTACGGGCTAGAATAGGCGGATCGGTATTGGCGGAACGGATACAGGTGGATTCTGCCGGCACGGGAGGATGGCATGTAGGCGAGCCTCCCGATCGGCGCGCGGTTGCTTGCGCTTCCCGGCATGGTGTCGATATCTCAGGGTTGCGTGCGCGACAGTTGCAGAAAGAAGATTTCGATCGCTTTGATTGGATATTGTGTGCCGATGTCAACAATCTGCGGGATGCGCGGCGTATTGCATCGAAAGAGAACGAAGGAAAATTGGCGTTATTACTAGATTGGGCGCGTTTAGGAAGAGAGCTTGAGGTGCCCGATCCCTATTATGGTGACCTGGAAGATTTCGAACAGGTGTGGCAACTGGTCGATTCAGCGGCGCAATCCACGGTCGCACGGCTGCTAGAAACCCATTAGTCCGGCATAATCGTCTTATGAATGACCAATCCTCCCCCGTTCCAGAGCTTCCTACCACATTGCAGTGGTTGAATTCGCCAAGCTATACACTGCGAGAGCATCGAGGACAGCCAGTCGCATTGGCATTCGTCAATGTTGCTTCAGTGTGGTGCATGCAGCGCCTGACTGAATTGTTTCGTTGGCGTGCGCGTAATCCTGGACAGGTACAGGTTGTTGCCGTTCATGTGCCGCGTTTCGACGCTGAAAGAGACCCGCAGTATGTTCTGAAGTCCATACGCAGTTACGGCATCTCGTTACCTATCATCCACGATGCCGATTGGCGTGCATGGCGGCAATATGGCATTCAATCTTGGCCGACGGTATTGTTGATCGACGAAACTGGCCATGAACGTGAACGGCTTGTCGGCTTGACCAATGATCTGGAAAGTCGGCTGGTGGCGCTATCCGAGCGTCCGTCGTCGTCGTACAGTGTGCGCAGCTTCCGGGAAAACGATCCGGAACCACATGTTTCGTTGAGATTTCCCGCCGGACTGGCTGCTACCGGCGACCGGCTCTATATCGCCGACAGTGGTCATCATCGTGTACTTGAGTGTTCGCTCGATGGCCGGGTTAGACGGCAATTTGGTCTGGGGTTGCCCGACTTTATCGATGGCACACTCAGCGGAGCAGCATTCAATCGCCCGCAAGGTTTGGTGCTGGAACGCGACACTTTATATGTCGCCGATGTCGACAATCATGCATTGCGGCGAATTGATTTAATGACGGGGCACGTCAGTACGCTTTGCGGAAACGGCCGTCCGGGGAAAATTCTGGAAGGGCATGTTGTCCAACCGAACGAGTTCAGTTTGCACTATCCGCAGGATTTGGCGGTCGCGCATAACCAGCTTTACATCGCGATGGCAGGCGATAATCAGGTATGGAGATTCGATCTCGGTACCAACGAACTTTTTCGCTGTGCCGGAAATGGTGCGTTAGACATGGAAGACGGCGAAGCAAGCAAAGCGTCATTTGCCCAGCCTATGGGTATTGTAGCCGTTCAACACACGCTGTATGTCTGCGATGCGCTTGGTTCGGCTTTGCGATCCGTGCAATTGCAAACGCGTGCGGTGCAGACGATGATAGGAAGCGGGCTTTGGAAATATGGCAATCAGGACGGGCAGCGAGCGAATGCGCTCATGCAATATCCGCGAGCGATATCGCTTAGTCAGGAAACTCCGGTGTTATGGATCGCCGATGCCGGCAATGGGAGTCTGCGGAGCTTGCGCCTGGGCGGAGGAGAGTTATCTACGGAATCTTTACCCAGGACACTGAATATTCCGTCGGCGTTGGCAGTTGCCGAAGGTACGGTGTGGATCGCGGAGACTGGCAGTCATAATATTGTCCGTTATGACATCGCCAGTAGCAAAATGCGGGATATACCCATTGAAGAATGAGCGCTGTTGAGTTTGATGGTAAAGCATTCGCTGCAGGATTGAGCATCGCACCGGGCGTTTATCGCATGTATGCTGCTGACGGCGGCTTGCTGTACGTAGGTAAAGCGGGGGCATTGCGCAAGCGCGTAGCGAGTTATTTCAACAGCTCGCCTAAATCCCCCCGGACTTTGGCGATGCTGAGGCAAGTCGCGAAGATGGAAGTGACTGTCACTCGCACCGAGGCAGAAGCGCTGTTGCTGGAAAACCAGCTGATCAAATCCTTGATGCCTCGTTACAACGTTCTGTTACGTGACGATAAGAGTTATCCCTATGTGCTATTGACCCATGAACCATGGCCGAGATTGACGATGCATCGGGGAGCCCGTACTA
>JAITWM010000080.1 GCA_031285265.1 Lysobacteraceae bacterium | reverse complement strand
CGTGCGTGAATTGAAACGTTGAGGATGTACGCGATCCACCCCCCGAGATCGCGTCGCACGCTCACAGGCGTGCGTGAATTGAAACCGATGCCTACGCGCATCGCGTCCGTGTTGTATTGCGTCGCACGCTCACAGGCGTGCGTGAATTGAAACTACGGATGTCGATGGGTTCGGCCTTGAATGATGCGTCGCACGCTCACAGGCGTGCGTGAATTGAAACGCATAATGTATAGGGCGTTCACTCTTTAACAAATCGTCGCACGCTCACAGGCGTGCGTGAATTGAAACATTTCAAGGGGTATTTAATCACACATGATTTAAAAGTCGCACGCTCACAGGCGTGCGTGAATTGAAACGATGCGTCTTGTTCGCGGTGTAATTATCGTTTTTGTCGCACGCTCACAGGCGTGCGTGAATTGAAACTCGTGAAGCCGGCGGCAGAAAACTCGGATAGTAAGTCGCACGCTCACAGGCGTGCGTGAATTGAAACTCCGCGTCTATGGAGGTACGGTTACTGGTTGGGAAAGTCGCACGCTCACAGGCGTGCGTGAATTGAAACTCGTTTTCGCGATGAGGGCCGGACGGTGTATGTGCGTCGCACGCTCACAGGCGTGCGTGAATTGAAACTAGTGCGTCTGATACAGATGTCGTTCGCACTGGTCGTCGCACGCTCACAGGCGTGCGTGAATTGAAACCTTCGCCGCATCTCCCGTTTGTTGTTCCGCTTTGTCGCACGCTTACAGGCGTGCGTGAATTGAAACATTCATTACGTCCCCCTGCTGTCGATGTTCCTGGGTCGCACGCTCACAGGCGTGCGTGAATTGAAACAAATCCAAGCTCAGTCAATCGAGTGGCGAGTTCAGGTCGCACGCTCACAGGCGTGCGTGAATTGAAACTCTACTCAGCTAGTGCATGAAAACGGCAGCAAGGGTCGCACGCTCACAGGCGTGCGTGAATTGAAACCGTTCAAGGAAAGTAAGGGTGGGCGGTTGAAGATGTCGCACGCTCACAGGCGTGCCTGAATTGAAACGAAGAGATCGAGGCAAAGTCATCGCTCGGCCTGGTCGCACGCTCACAGGCGTGCGTGAATTGAAACAGCTCGGCGCTTGAGTCGCTGTCCGCGCGCATTGGTCGCACGCTCACAGGTGTGCGTGAATTGAAACTTCTGTGGTTGGCATGGGTATTGTCAGTTGATAGCATTATCGTTCCAACAGGGGATGTGGTTATGGCTCATAAGGCAATCGTCGTAGGGGATCCGACTACAGGTGGGGGTACTGTTATCACAGGCTCCCCTTTCACTGATATCGATGGCAAACCTGTTGCTCGAATCACCGACCAAGCGACATGCCCGAAATGCAAGGGTGTTTATCCCATCGTTACTGGAGATTTGGCGTTCGAGGTCGATGGACAGCCTATTGCCCGTCATGGTGATTCACTGGCATGCGGCTGCAAAGTATTGTCGGCACAGCAATTACGCATTTCGATTGAAAATGGGTCGGCATTTGCGGCTTTCACGACGACGCACTCACCACCTGCCACTCTCGTGGAAACACATTCAACACCTGCAACCCCCACAACAACGCATTCACCACCTACTCCTTCGTCAACAGCACCTTCCTCTACCGCGCCAGCCAGTGGAAATAGTGCCGGCACTTCGAGTTCGACGACGCCTTCCGGAACGGCATGCTGGGTTGCAGACCATAATAAGGCAATCTCGGTTCAGACCGTCGGCAGGTACTTTGAGGCATTCGATAAAAATAACGTCAAGCATACTTACAATATTCAAAGACGTTATAAAGTCATTTGCCCACTACAATCCGGTGGGAATTTGCGAGTCGAGGTAAAATTCAAAGTGGAGGCACAGGCGGGCGTCACCGAGGCAGAGGTCACCGCTGCAAAAACGGCATTGGAAACCGGAGTTGCAACGCATTGGAACGGGAAGTTATCTCTCGCAATTACGGATGCTCCATGCGGAACGAAAACTCTCCCGATCGAATATAAAATAGTCTGGGTGACCACGGGTGAGGACTACACTATCAAGATACATTCGACCTATCCAAGGGAAGGCGTGACAGGATTCATCATGGATGTATCCAAGACGACGGCCGCGTGGATTTATGCTCATGAATTCGGTCATTGTGTAGGTGTCCCGGACGAATATTCGTACACAGCGGATAATGAGACCGTTCGATATTACAAACCGGACGGCGTATTGGATGCGACTGTTATTTCCGCCCCGCCAATCAAGTCCAGCAGTGCCGCCGATGCCACCATTATGTCCAGCTATAGCAACACTACCGTGTTACCTCGTCATGCTTGGGGGGTAGCGAGAGAAGTGCAGGAATTACTAACTGCCGAGATAGGGCGTCCCATACAATGCAACGTTATTTGATCCTTTGTTTTGGGTTTTTCATTGCTGCATGCACATCGATCAAAGGCATATCCATGAACAATGCTTATATTCTCGTCTCCGCCACATGCCGTAATAATGTCGATTGCCGATTTGTAGGGGAAGACATGTACATCGATATCCGCGTTCAAAACAATACGCATGGCGACCTCGCGTTGCCACTGGCATATTTGAAGGCGCGCGGGCCAATTATCAGATTGATCGATCGTAAAACGGAAAGGGAAGTTTATACCCGTCCGAATTTAGCCGATCCGGCGCTTATGGCACAGCTTGTGACATTGCGTCCAAGCGAGTCGGCCCAATTGGAGTGGGTAATCACAGCATTCGAGCTACAGCAATTCGACCCCATCGCTGTCGATATCGATGCCGAAGTCAGTATTCAATCCGGAGGCCGATTCAATGATGAACCGGTGGAGGTGAATGGCAAGGATATAATCCACATCTCCGACCGCAAAGAAAGAGAGTAGATAGTCCGTATGCCATGCAAGCGTGTACGGATTAAAATGAGTCGCTTGGAATTATCAAGCGACACGACGCGACGGTCGACCGCTCACAATACGTATGAATCGAATCCGTCGTCGTTCCGTGGCCAAAAAATATTGCCGCGTTACCGCACAGGTACCAGCAAGTCGAATACCTGCGATCACGAATCATCTCTGGATAATCCGCAGCGCATTCATTGAAATGCATGATTCAAACGAAAGCATGAACTCTCCATCGCAAGGATAGATCGCAAATTCGCATGAGCCGGAACCGCCGATGGTCAGCAGGCCGACTATTGGCGAATTGACTGTGCACTCATAGACATCCGTGGACCAATATCCATTTTCGTTCCCTTTCGAGTCTTAGCGCATTTTCCCGGATGTCACGCCAACCATGGGCACTCATGGACACCATTCGACACCGTCCATTGCAAGAGTATGAGACAAGGTCGCATTGATGGAAAATGTCAAGAAGAGACAGACGATTCGTTCATATTCAGCAAGCATTATTATTCATGACGAAAATAGAAAAATAATTGCGGCCCATTGCAGATCGATCTGTCACGGACTGTTACCATCGACCGCAACTTGTTGAGATCCGACAACATGTTCTCGCGCCGCAATCATATTGCCGGCAGAGATAAATAAGGGACGATGGCTGGCCCAAGGAAATCCACTTCATCGCACCGGTAAAGTAGTTACCCGCCAAGTATCGCCATCATGTTGTCATGTGTCCGGAGAAAGTCAAAATGGCAGAAAGAAAACCATCCGATGAAGATGCAACCGTAACCGCATTGCCGCAAGGTTCCGGGGAGTCGGTGCCGGCAGGTTTTTGGATCAGCGAAGAAAACTACAATCGCCTGGAACGGACGTTGAAGTTGGCGACGATGCTTGCCTGTATCGATGCCCAGGTCGCCGAGCATGCAGCGATCTCTCGCGACAGCATAGCTACTGCGGTCGGTTATATTGCCGACGATTTACGCATCGTACTGGACGAGTCGATATTCACGACGAACCGGTACCGAGGGAAAGTTTCCCATGGTTAGAAACCATCTCAACACCAGAATTTGAGGAAAGTCCTCATAAAACGAGCACGTCTTGAAGGTCTTCGATATGCGTTGGAACCCGACCAGGCATCACTTTCCGGAAGAAGATATGTCCGATGGACGTGCCGGGCGAAAATCGACGTCAACAGGACAGGTACCGGATGCGGCGTTGTGGATTCCGACTACCGGCGTACCATGACATCTTGCTGCCGCATCAGTGCTTGCAATCATCGTAGCCAATATACGGACCATTTTCGCAGATCGATTGCACTAGGGCGCGCTCATCCAGAATCGTGACTTCGCGCCAGGAGCATGCAGGTTACTGGGCATTGCCTCGAAACAACCTGGAGGAGCAACACGCCCTCCTCTTCGATACTTATTCAACCGGAATGGATTCGGCTTCCTCGGGGACGAAATCGGTTGCTTTTTCCTGCGATGGCGGCATCGGCTGCATCTGAGGCACCGGTTGCGTTTGAACCGCCGGAACGGCTACGGCGCCTGGAGGCACGTAAATCGCCACGCCCGTTGCGCGACGTTGCGTCGTCGGAATACCGAAGCTGACGCCGCCACCGCTATGCCGGCCCCAACTGCCACCTCCGACCGACATCCCGCCAGCCGATCTTTCCGAACCCATACCCATTAAAACCACCCCATTGGCGCCCAATGCGGCCGCCTCGCGTTTGAGTCGCTGGATGGCGGCATCGGTCTGGCCCTGCGTGCCGAATCCGACGGCGCTGGTAGATTCGAGCTGTGCAATTTCCTGTGAACCGACCGGTGGGACGGAATAGATCTGGACCTGCGCCGGATCGATCGGCGCACGTGGCGGTCCCATGACGACCCGGGATGTGTTGGCGCAACCGGCCAGCATGACCAATCCTGCGATAAGAAGTACGATGAATCGGCGCGACATGATCGCTCTCCGGAATGATGAGCCGAGGCGGCCCGTGCCGTGATGATCCGGCATCGACCGGACCAATACCCCATTCCATTGAGACTAGCGCCAGAAAGGGCGTGCGGGCAAGTAGGAACGTATTTTCGTTCACGTCGAGGTCAACTCAAAATCCGTTATCTTGACTGTCGGTACCGATGCAATATGGAGGAGCGCCATGGGCGTCATCAGTTTGTTATGGGGAATCGTTTCGATGATCTGGATGATCCTGGCGTTGATTCCGTTGCTGGGCTGGGGAAATTGGTTTCTGATTCCGTTCGCAGGCGTCGGCGCGATCATCGCGGCAATCGGCATTCTGTTCACCCGGCGGGAGAATCGCGGCCGCGCTACCACCGGTTTGGCGCTCAATCTAATTGCGATCGGCGTGGGCGTGATCCGATTGCTCCTGGGCGGCGGCTTGTTATAACGGATCGGATACTCGCGGCGCCGCCGGCGTATCATCCGGCGTGCCGTACCATGCGGTGGTCGAGGACGAAGCGGGTGTACGCCGGCGTGCGCACACTTCGCTGGATACTCTGGATTCTTTCGCCGCCCCACGACCATCGATCCAGTGATCCGGCCCTCGGATCGCCGGACCCATGACTTCTTCAGGAGCTTTGTGATGTCGTTTTCCAATACTCGTATGCGTCGCATGCGCCGAGACGAATTTTCACGCCGGTTGATGCGCGAACATGTGTTGACCAGCAATGATCTGATTTATCCGGTTTTTGTCCATGACGTTTCGGGACGCGCGCCAGTGGCATCGATGCCGGGGGTCGAACGTCTGAGCATCGATGAATTGCTGCGGGTCGCCGAACAAGCGTTGACGCTCGGCATTCCGTTACTGGATCTGTTTCCGGTGATCGAGCCTTCCGCCAAAACGCTGGATGCCAGCGAAGCCTGGAACCCGGAAGGTTTATGTCAACGCGCGGTGCGTGCGTTGAAACAACGTTTTCCAGAGTTGGGCGTGATGACCGATGTGGCATTGGATCCGTTCACGACCCATGGGCAGGACGGCATCATCGATGACGTGGGCTATGTAGTGAACGACATCACCGTCGAGGCCCTGGTCAAGCAGTCGCTATCGCATGCCGAGGCGGGCGCCGACATCGTCTCGCCGTCGGACATGATGGATGGCCGTATCGGTGCGATCCGGCAAGCGCTGGAAGCCGGCGATCACGTCAATACGCGAATCATGGCGTACTCGGCCAAGTATGCCTCGGCGTTCTACGGCCCGTTCCGGGATGCGCTGGGTTCTTCCGGCAACCTGGGAAAGAGCAATAAGTTCACTTATCAGATGGATCCGGCCAATGGCGACGAAGCCTTGCGTGAAATCGCCCTGGACCTGGAAGAAGGCGCCGATATGGTCATGGTCAAACCCGGCATGCCGTATCTGGATGTGATCCGGCGCGTCAAGGATGCGTTCGGTGTACCAACGTTCGCGTATCAGGTCAGCGGTGAATATGCGATGTTGAAAGCGGCGTTCGCCAACGGCTGGCTCGACGAACGTGCTTGTACGCTGGAAACGATGATTGCGTTCAAGCGCGCCGGCGCCGACGGGGTGTTGACGTATTTCGCGTTGGATGTCGCACGCTGGTTGAAGGAGGCTCGATAATACGGAAATCGCCGTTCATTCAGATTGAACGTTTTCAAACCCAAGCGACCATCAAGAAGGGCTTTGCCATGGATTACCATATTTTGATTACCGTGGCGAAAATGCTGCCCTTTACGCTGCCGGAAATCATCGCGTCATCGATCGTGCTCGTATTATTGCTATTGAAATTACCGCGCGGAACCGTTGGCCGGTCCGCGGCGCTGGCGGGCGTGAGTGCATTGTTGATCACCTCGATCCTCAGCGCGTTGACGGCCATGCTTCCACCGTTATATCTGTTAGGCAGGGCACATCATGGTTTGGACGTACAGACGGTACGGATATTTTACTTGAGTGGTTCCATCGTCAATTTCATATTGAAACTGGGATTCGCCATCGGCCTGGTCGTCATGGTCTGGGGACTGTGCTCCGCGATACGCCTGCAAGGACCGTCACGATGACGATCCTCGATAGCGTGTCCGAACGTGATCCTGTTCGGACACGATCGCGCACGGGAACGGCGCGTCCGATCAGAGGAAGCATGGAACTCGACACGGCATGATTGTCCCGAAAGTGCCAGGTCGTGGGACAATGACCGGCCATGCCATCATCAGATCAGAGTGTGCGTATGTCTCCTTCCCGTTACGCCGTATTCGGTCACCCGATTCAGCATTCGTTATCGCCCCATATCCATAAAGCATTTTCCGAGCAGACCGGGATTTCTCTGGAATACACCGCCATTGATACGATGCCGGAAACGTTTTCCGCAACGCTCGATGCCTTCGTGGCGCAAGGCGGACGCGGAGGCAACGTCACTCTGCCGTTGAAAGAAGCGGCGTTCGCGCTTTGTGCCAGGACCAGCGAGCGTGCGCGGCTGGCCGGTGCCGTCAATACGCTGGTGCGAGAGAGCGATGCTTGGTATGGCGACAATACCGATGGTGCGGGCCTGGTTCGCGATTTGACCGGACGCCATGGCCTGGACTTGCGCGGACGCCGGGCATTATTGCTGGGAGCGGGTGGCGCGGCACGCGGTATTGCGCCGGCACTGCTGGACGCCGGGGTGATGGAACTGGTGATCGTCAATCGTACGCCGGAGCGCGCGGACGAGCTGATGGACAGGCTCGGCGATCCGGCACGCGCGCACTCGCGGTATTGGGACGATCTGGAGAGCCATGGCGATTTCGAGCTGATTCTCAATGCCACATCGATCGGCCGCGATGCGAAAGCCGAATTCGATTTACCGTTGGGTCTGTGCAACCGGATGACCTTGGCCGTCGATCTGAATTACGGCAATGCCGCCATACCGTTCCTGGCCTGGGCGCGTGCGGCCGAATGCCGCGATGTCGTCGACGGTTTGGGCATGCTGGTCGAACAGGCCGCCGAAAGTTTCGAATTGTGGCACCAGGTACGTCCGGATACCGATCCGGTGTATCAAAAACTGCGGGAACACGATGCGTTGCTGGTAATGGCCAATTGAATCACGGCGCTGGTCCGGCACGCGCATTCCGGCGTGCCTTCATCATTCAAGCTGATGGAATGTCGATCGTGGCGGCGCGGAGGATTCGTGTTGCTTACAGCAGCCCGTCCCGTTTGACGCTCAAATAACGTTCCACCAGCGCAGCCGGTAGATCTTCGCTGGCCACATCCACCGTCATCACCCGGTGACTACGTAACGCTTCGTGTGCGGCGGTGCGTTGTTCCAGATACCGGGCAACCGCGCCGGCCCGGAGGGCGCCGCTCAAGTCGCGGACCTCTTCGGCCAATGCCTCGTCGAGCGCGCGTTCACGCAGGCTGGCGACACAGACCAGATGCCGCTTTTGCAACAAACGCACGCCAGCCAACAAGTCTTCGATATCCTCGTCGCGGACATTGGTGATCAACATGACCAGGGCGCGCCGGCGCTGGCGCAACGCCAGCGTGGTAGCCATTTCCAGATAATCGGTCGCAATCGGTTGCGGTTGCAGGTCGTAACTGGCGCGTAGGATCGTATCGAGCGTCCCCATGCCGCGATGGGGCGCGATCCAGCGATTGTTCTCGCCGCCGGCCAACAGTCCGACGGCATCGCCTTGGCGTAACGCCAGGTAGGAGACTACCAACGATGCATTGAGCACGTGATCGAAATGCGCATAACCGTCTTCCTGCGCCATCATGCGGCGGCCGGTATCCAACAACATCACCAGCTGCTGATTTTTTTCGTCCTGATACTCCCGGGAAATCAGCTTACGCGCCCGCGCAGTGGCTTTCCAGTCGATCTGACGCAGGCTGTCGCCGGCACGATACTCGCGCATCTGGTGGAAATCGGTGCCTTCGCCGCGCCGTCGCTTCAAATGCGCACCAATCAGACGCGAAGCCTGATCGGCGCTGAACAACGCATAGCGGGTCAATGGCGCGAAATTCGGGTAGACCTGGACAGTCTGCGGGTCACCGACGGTGCGTATCCGGCGCCAGAATCCGAGTGGCGAATGCAAACGCACTTGCGTACCGGCAAGAATGAAATCGCCGCGCGCTTCCGGCCGCAGACGATAACTGAAACTGGAGACGATATGCGGCCTCAGCCGTATTTTCCTCGGCAGCCCCTGAGAGAACCAGCCTTGTGGATGCAGGTCGAACACTTCCACGCTTTGCCGGTGCGCCGATTCCAGGCATAGGACGACATCACGTTCGACGCCCAGCGGCAACGCTTCCGGCAGCTCTCGCGTGACCCGGGGCGCCTTCCGTCGCCATAACCACCCGGCATCCAGCAGGGAAAACAATACGATGCCGATGCCGATCATCATCCATGTCGACAACGGCATATAGGCGAATGCGACGGCCAGGCCGGACACGCCCCACAGAGCCAGCAGGAACAATAGCGATACACCTGGCCTCATCGGGCAGCCCGCGCGGACAACGGCAAACGGCGCCGTAACGACGACGCGTCATCGACGAGAATCGCTGCTACTGACTTGCGGTCACGTCTCATTTGCGCGGGGCTTCCACTTTTGCCAGCAACGCGCGCAGCGCATCATCCGGCGTCTGACCTTCGATCTGCAATTCCGGCGCCAACAGAATCCGGTGCCGCAGGCACGGCAACGCGATTTCGCGCACATCGTCCGGCATCACGAAGTCGCGCCCCTGCAAAACCGCTTGCGCGCGCGCGCCGCGGACCAGCGCGATACTGCCGCGCGGTCCCGCGCCCATCGTGATTCCGGGCCATTTGCGGCTGGCCGCGGCAATGCGGACCGCGTAATCGATCACGGCCGGGTCGACATGCACCATGGCGGTCCCTTGCTGCATGGCGATGATGTCGGTACCCGCCAGAATCTGCCGGACTTGCGACAGATCGAAATCGTTGGCGCTGCGCCCCGTAGTGATGGCATCGACCATCCGCTTTTCATCTTCCAGTTGCGGGTAACCGATCAGAACCTTGAACAAGAAGCGATCCAGTTGCGCCTCCGGCAAAGGATAGGTGCCCTCCTGTTCGACCGGATTCTGCGTCGCCAACGCCATGAACGGCGGTGCCAATGGAAACGCGCGGCCTTCGATCGTGACTTGGCCTTCCTGCATTACTTCCAACAGTGCCGATTGCGTTTTCGCCGGAGCGCGGTTGATCTCATCGGCCAGAAGCAGGTTCGTGAACACCGGACCTCGGCGGATATTGAACGTCTCGGTCTTGGGATCGTACATCGCATGTCCGCTGACGTCGCTGGGCATCAGGTCGGGCGTGAATTGCACGCGTGCATAATCCAGTGCCAACGCTTGCGCCAACGCCCGTACCAGGAGCGTCTTGCCGAGGCCCGGAACGCCCTCGATCAGCACATGACCGCCTACCAGCAGGGCGATGAGAATCTGGTCCAACACGTCGGGTTGCCCGATAAACGCTTTAGCGACCTGTTCGCGCACGGCATTGGCGCGTTCAACCAAAGCCTCGCCGGTCATGGGAGGAGTCGGGGCGGCTACATGGGTCATAACAGGTTTCTCATATGGATAAGATGACGGACACGGTCGCGGAATGCCTGCCGATCGGCCGGTGCGGGAGCCGATAGGGCATTGCGGACATAGGAAAAGGGTATATTCAGCCGTTCGGCGATTGCGGCGATCTGCGCTTCGCCGGTCAGAACGGCCGCTATCGGATCACGACGGCGCAAACGAGCGAAGAATGCCGTGCGCACCGAGGCATACAACAACGGCGAGCCGCCATGACGCATCAAGAATTCGCCGCTGGCGCGGACATGTTCCAACAGCGAGCGGCGCTCCGGCAACGGCGGCGGCAGAAGCGGTCCGAACGATTGTCCTCGCCGCCATAGCCAAGCCAATAATGCCAGTGTCAACGGCAACCAGACCGGCCAGCCTTGCAGCAGGATCGTTCGCCATAACGACGGCATCTGCGCCGCGTAGATCAGATGCACTACGCCTTGATGATAATTGGGCGCAAGAATTTGCCGGGTCAGTGCCTGATACGGTTCTTTTCTCAATTGCCGGTTGGTCAAAAAATCAAAATCGACCAGTACATCGATATGGCCAGCGCCGTGACGCAATCGTGCGTACACCAGACTCATTTGCCGAGGATCGTGCAAGCTGATCTCCGCTTTCCCGCGCAACTGGAAGACGCCGGAGCCGCACAAGGAGGCCGATTCGTCATTGGCGGAATGCCATCTCACGCAGGCATAACCCGTAGAGGGCGATTCCCGGGACAATCCGGCATCGCGCAGAATCCGTGGCAATCCTGAATCTCTCCAGACGCGCTCTGTCGGAGTACGCAACAACAAATGCCCGCCGGATTCGACCCATTCAAGCAGACGATCGGATTGTTCCGGCGTCAGCGCACGTGGTTCTTCCAGCAACAATAAGGTATCCGTGGGCGTCAGCGACATCGTCCCCAAATTCAGACGCTGACGCGAATCCACTTCGATACCATCGGCCTGCAACGTTTTTTTCAATGCGTACAACGGGTTGTAGCCCACCTCGCCGGAGGGCGGCAACGGTATTTCCTCGTCTACGCGTTCGTAGCTGTGCAGGAACCAGGCGATGAATATGGCGACCACCGCCATTCCGGCCAAAATACCCAGCAGGCTGCGCAAGCGATTGTTCATGTTCCCCACCGATAGCGTTGCCGCAGTTCTTCCAACAACGCCTCGAACTCCTGTTCATCCGGTAATTTCCACGCATAGGCGGCGTATTGCCAAATCCGAACCATCTTGGCGAACAATCCACGATCGTCCGCATCCGGCATCTTGCGGGCGGCGCGCAAGCACTGTGCCTCGGTAGCGCCAGGCGGCAGGATCACGCATGCGCGTTCGCTCATCGCCTCGACACTGCCGCGGTACAGTAATGCCAGCGCATGACGGGGCTTGTCGTCGCGCCACAATCGCCGCGCCTCGGCGACGATATCATCGGGCAGGTGTTCCGGCACCAGTGAGATATCTGTCTGAATCTTGCTTTCTTTCGGCTTCGTCCGCTTGAAGGAACCGCGCATCCACGGCAGCCAACGCGGTGCGGTCGCCAACAGCAGGACGACCAGTGATCCGACAATGATCCACAGCCCCCATTCGGCGATGAACGCGATCAACTTCGCCAGGGGAAAGTCAGGAAGATCCGACAGTTCCCGTGGTGCTTGCGCATTGCGTTTTCTCCATGCGCTGATCTTGCGTTTGTTGTTCAACAACGGGTCCTGATAGGCTTGTTCGGCCGCTTTCTGGAAATCCGCCGGATCTTGGAATCGATCGCCGAATACTTCCGATAGGTGCATCGTCCGATCATCGGAGTCCGCAGTACAGGTCGAAACCGGCCGGCCGCCATCGACGCCCTGCGCAAGCGCATCGCCAGGCACGGACAGACACCAGACCAGCGCCAGCGCGAAGGGAACGGTTGCCGCTGTCAGGCGCTTGCGCAGTTTGCGCAATACCAGTTCCACATCCCAGGCTTCCAATTGGGCGCGCTGATTCAGATACAGGCCGAAGCCGGCGCCGACGAAGAAAGGCTCGATGATCGATACTGCCGTCCAGACAAGGGCGTTGATTCCGATCTCTACCCAGACGGGAGGGGATTGGAAAACCAGGGACCAGGCAGCGCGTGCCGATTCGGGCAAGTATTCAATGGGAATGAAGAAGAATATTCCGACGGCGAATCCGAGGAACAGGACCAATTCGAAATTCACGCAGACCAAAACCAGCAGGAACGTCAGCAGGTAAACCGGCCCGCCCAATGTCCGGCGGCGCTCCCGTTGTTGCTTCCGGTCGCCGCCTTCCAACAGTTCTATCGGCATGAATACCGAACGCGCCGGGCTCAGTCGCCGCCAGGTCAGATAGGACAACAGCGGCCGCCATCCCCAATCCCATTGCGCCCGTAGCGTCCGGCCGGTACTTGGAGTGTCGCCGAAGGCGGCGCGCGAGATCACGAACAACGGTATCCGGTCGAACACGGGTTTCAGCCACCACATCAACCATGCGGCCAGCCAAATCTGATCGATCGCCCAGGCTGCTGCATTGACCGCTACGAAGACCGTTCCGGTCAACAACAGCCAAGGTTTCCAAATCGCCGCCGCATGCCGGCGGACCAATGCCGTTCCCAGTTCAATGGCCTCCCAGGACGAACGCTTGCGCAAGTGCACCGTCAATCGGTCAAGTTGCATCGTCGCCGCCTTCGTCGGTAGGGAGCGATTCGCTTTGACCACCATGACCACCACGCCATAGCCAGGCCAGCACCAGCGTCCACAGCAGGCCGGACACGGTGAACTTGATCCAAGCCGGCATCGAGCCGATCGAAGACCAGAATGCCTCGATGAATGCGGCAATGAGAAACATGACCGACGCACCTAGGCATAGCTTGGCGCCGATGCTGCCGGCTTCGATCAAGGCATCGATGCGCCGGCGGCGTCCGGGCACCATCAGATTGAATCCCAGGCGCAATCCCGCACCTCCGGTGATTACGATGGCGGTCAGTTCGAAAGGCGCGTGCCCGGCGACGAAGCGCCAGAAAGGATCGCCGTAACCGATGGCCTGCAGATGTCCGGCGATGCCGCCGACCATGATCCCGTTGACGATCAGCACGTAAACGGTGCCGATACCGGCCAGCAGGCCGCTGGCGAAAGTGCGCAGACCGATGGAAGTGTTGTTCATGATGTAGTGGCCGAACATGTACCAGTTGCCGCCGCTTTCTCGGCCCAACTTCTGGTGCTCGGCGGCCGGGTCGTACATCCTTTCCATCATCGCCAATTGATGCGGGTCCATCAGTCCGTGGATCAGCTCCGGCTTGAATTGCAGCAATACGAAAATGCCCACCAGTGGAATCGCGAACAAAAGGAGCGATATCCACATGCATGCCGCCTGGTCGCGCACCAATTGTGGGAAATCCGCCAGCAGGAATTCCAGCGCCCGCCGCCAGCGCGGCCGCGGCGTGCGGTACATCACGCTGTGACCGCGCTGCATCAGCTCCTGCAAACGGCCAGTCACTTGCGGACTGTAGCCGCGCCGGCGCGCCAAAGCCAATTGTTGACATAAACGCCGGTAACGCGCCGGGATCTCTTCATCGGCAATCAGCGTGACGTCAGCAGCTGCCTGCGCGTGATTGCGGATTTGCAGCCAATGCTCGAAAGCCTGCCACTCCGATTGATACCGGGCGATAAATTGCTCCTGTTTCATCAGCGCCCCAGCAACCCGTTGGCGATTGCATACAGCCGCCGCACACCGGCCATGCCATACGTACCGGTCAGCGGTTCGACGATGCCGGCCAATTCTTCTTGCCGGGCGGTGGAAAGCGCATTGGCACGTTCGCCGAATTGAATGATCGCGACCTG
>JAITWM010000168.1 GCA_031285265.1 Lysobacteraceae bacterium | reverse complement strand
CACCAGGCGCTGGCCATGAAAACCCCGGCTGAGGCATTCGCATTAGCCATCTAAGGTGAGCAGGTTTTGCTGGGTCATTACAGTTTTACGGTGTTCGCTGGGATCGGAGCAGTTTGCATGCCTTATCGCGTCTGGCGCGTGCATCGGACAGACTCGCATCGGGATAAGTACCCAGAGACAGGCGTTTTTTCTTGCCGCCGAAGCGGTACTTCAACCGCTACCATTTCCCGCCCGAAGGTACGATTTCCAGATACATGCCACCACGATCGAACAGGCGTTGGATTTTGCCGGAAGGCTTGGCTTTACGAAAGCGACACCGGTCAGCGGCATCTCAGTAATGCACAAGGCGCGTTGCCCCTATATTTGCCCTCAATGATGGCCGGATTGTAATGTCTCTTCCGAAACAGTAATCGGACAACAAAAAATGCCAACTCTTTGTTTTAGCTAAAGATATTGGCTATTAATGAACTTACAGTGCATTCTGGTCTGGTGCCCGGGGCGGGAATCGAACCCGCATGGCCTCGCGGCCGAGGGATTTTAAGTCCCTTGTGTCTACCAGTTTCACCACCCGGGCGATATAGCAACTTTACCAACTGGGTACATTCTATCGTCTGTCCGGCTCCAGCGATGTCATCATTCTTGCCTGCATCGCGAGGGTGATAACGGCTCTTCAAAACTCTTCGTTTCACTTCGCTTGACTCTGGGAACGCTATCGGTCACTTCCAGTAATAAGTAAATGGAACGATATTGATCGAGGCAAGCGACAACTCTCACAAAAGACGAGCTGCTATGGAATGGAGGCCTGGGTCGGAATCGAACCGGCGTACACGGATTTGCAGTCCGCTGCATGACCACTCTGCCACCAGGCCGATGACATTGGCAGGACAGTCTACCGTGATGCGTCCTCGGTGAATAGGGGCAAGACGAAAGATCATGAAGGTCTCCCGGTTCTATCTTTACAAATACTTTTGTCTTTAGCTCTCAAGAGCGTTCGGGTACGTTTGCTGGTGGCTTAGGTGGCACCGACCAGTGTTATGGAGATGCGTGCAAGTTCGCTTACCGGCATAGGATGTGCGCTAGACGCAACGAGAGGGGCTTCTGCTGATCGTGACTGGGCAGCGACGTTGCGCCAATGCAAACCATTGCAGATATCGGTTCGTGGGCAATTGAATGACCTGCGACGATTATCCTGTAAAGGGCCTCGTGCTAGGTGTTAGAAGGGCAGGTTTCAATGCGCGCTGCTAAGTTTAACACCGCTTGTATGGTGGAAGATTGGTATATTTAGGCATGCATCGTGTCTGTAGAACTATACAGCGTCAATTTATTTTATTTCTTCAAATATTCCCATTGTGGCATCATTTGAGAGATTTTCAGGTCGGCCCATATAAAATTTTTTTGGGGATTACCGAATACGACTAGATACGTAACACCTGCTATTTAATAAACAAATATCTCATGATTATCGAGTTGATATTAGGGGACGACATGATGCTCCCTGATACATTACGGCGATTTCCCGCAATGTCGATATTGATAGGTCGATTGCGTTGGCAGGCAATTCATCAAAGCGATTCGGTAGCAGCGAGGTAATACCGGAACCCTCAATCGGAAAACCGGTACTGAGGATATTCAAATTTAGAAATTAGGGCGAACGGAAGCAGTATGTAGTCGCAGCAGATGCCGGATTACGAATAGCGGCAGTGGCGTCGAGTTCCTTCAGAAACTCTGCCCCCCCATTTTCGTGCTGCTTGATCATTTTTTCCAGGTCCGCCCACACCGCGTGGGGAATGGGTAGCTTGCCGAGCGCCCATGCTGTGACGCTTTCTTCATTAACTTGCAGGGCCCTGACCAGGTAAGATTGCCACAGATCGCCGAACAGAAACCTCCCGGCACGTTCGAGATGCGACCCATCGAAGCGCTGGCTGCGATTGATTGCCGAGGTGTAATTGTAGTACCCGACCCAAAATGGACCCTGTTCATCCGTTTTCACACCATCTTTCGGATCATCGAAATCCGAGGGTATCCGTTGCAATAGCCGTTCGACCGATTCTGTTGCGAGCGCGCTTCGTCCCTGATTCGTTTCAAATACCGCCAATAGTCCCGCCATCGGGGTTACGAGGATTGTATCTATGACACCTTGCGGAACGCCTCCTACCGGCCAGACTGCTCTGATTATTTGACCAAGCGTGTACATGATTTCCTCGACTTTCACCATCGTCATGATCCCTGCTCAATTCGAACTTGATTCGGTTACGACATTCAATTTCGCGTATCAGATGAGTCTCGATTCCGCGTCCCGGTCACCCCAGTATCCGTGCGCTTAGTATTGCGTCGGTTGCAATCAATATTACAATAATATGATCCCGGCTATACCATCAGATTGTATAAAAGTTACCGGACAATCTATCGGAATGTATTCCTGGTGAACGGATCGAAGTGAGAGGCCGTGTAATGTTCCTGTGGTTTCATTTCTTCGATCACTTTGCCAACATGAATACAGCGTTTGATGACTCAACCTTCATCACGCCATCTGCGGAAATAGATTGCGGCTGCGATGAAAACCAGTCCGGTAATAACGCCAAGCCATAAGTCAAGCGTGGCGAAAATACGCCAACTGTCAAAAACATCGGCATAGCTGATCAGGTTGTTTGCAGACGGCAGGACATCCGCAGCAACGGCGGTATTATCTTTGAGCATCCAACTCCCGGGTACGATACTGAGCAAGCCGCGGAATACCACGGTGTACCATATCTTCGTGCTTGGAATGCTGACGCCGGGTAATATCCCCATCATGCTGATAACGACGCAGCTCAGTATCGGGATCATCGCTGCCCAGGTGAAAGGTATGCTGCGCGACCATGCAGAGCAGAACATCAACCAGCCGATGGTAGGAAACGCCCAGGCGATCTGGACTGGCAATGCACACACCAGTTTCAAAATGATTTGCAACGGGTGCGAGTTGACGAACAGGCTTTGAGGCGTTCCGACTCCATTGATCAGTACGACCAGACCGGCAATAAGCCACATGCAGAATCCGAGCAGCAAGGCGATGATCAAAGAAATCAGCGGAGCCAGAATCAATGCACAGATGACTTTGGCGACGACCATTTCGGTATCGGAAATCGGCAACGACTTCCAGAACAGGATGCTGCGATCGCGCCGATCATCGTAAAGCGAGCCCAGTGCGTAAAAGAATACGGCAAAGGTCAGAGCGATTGCGATAGGGGCGATTCCCATCCAGAGCAATACATCGCCCAAAGCACCGCTTCCGGGGAGATTGCCTGTCAAATTGCCGGAGACATTGATCCCGGCGTCGTGCCGGACTGCAGTCTGGAAGTGCACGGTCCCAAATAAGGACAACAGCATCATCAGCAGCAAGGTGATAATGGCGGAAGTCAGAGGCGCCCACAGGAACCCACCGCGGTTTTCCCAGTACTCGCGTCTGATGAGCCACGACAAAGTATTGGCCTTGCGGCGTGTCGAAGCAGTCACGGTGTTCATCTATAGGTTCCCTTCATCAATGCCACGAAGAGATCCGCAAGGCCGGGGCTGCGAGTATCGCCCAGCAGCGCAAGTCTGTCCTTAGGTACGTGGTCGAACAACATGACCGTCTTGCCGAAAGGCATCACGCGCTCGTCGATGGGATTGAGTGCACGCGCGCTTTCGCTTTGCTCCGGCGAGACCAGTACTTCCGTGTAACGTTCGCTCAGCTCTTCCATGCCGCTGGCAAGCGTTATCTTCCCGTCACGAATGAACAGAACATCGGTCAGGATATGCTCGATCTCTTCGACCTGATGTGTCGTGATCAGAATGGTTTTTCGTTCGTCGAAATAGTCTTCCAACAATCGCTGATAAAACTGTTTCCGGTACAGAATATCCAGGCCGAGCGTAGGTTCATCCAAGACCAGCAGCCGCGCATCGATCGCCATCGCCAGTGCGAGGTGCAATTGAACGATCATGCCTTTGGACAGTTCACGCACGCGCTGTCGGGTGGATAGCTTGGTATTGGCGAGAAAACGCTCGCATTTCGAGCGGTCGAAATGCGGGTGCGTGCCGGTGAGGAAGTCCATCGCTTCCCCTACGCGGATCCACCGTGGCAATACGGCCACATCGGCGATAAAACAAACTTCATTCATGAGGCGGTCGCGCTGTTTACGCGGATCCAGTTCCAGTACTTCGAGCTCGCCTTGAAATGCAATCAAGCCCAAGATGGCTTTCAATGCCGTGGTTTTCCCAGCTCCGTTGGGACCGATCAACCCTACGATGCGACCAGCCTCGATCTCGAACGAAGCGCCATCCAGGGCGGGCCTGCCGCTATACATTTTGCGCAGTTCTCGTGCGCGGACCAGAGGCGGCGCGGGCGGTATGACGGCGCTCATGAATGTTTCTCGAATAATTGCAGCAATTCTTGTGTGGAAAACCCAAGACGTCGAATGCGTTCCATAATGCCAGGCCATTCATCATTGAGAAAACGTTGACGCTCGGCCGTCAACAGCTTCCCGGCGGCTTGCTCGGTAACAAACATGCCCAGCCCGCGTCGTTTTTCCACAAGTCCCTCGTCGACCAGTTCCTGATAGGCACGCGAAACGGTGATCGGATTGAGCCGATATTCCGCCGCGACCTGCCGTACGGAAGGCAATGCATCCTGAGGCTTCAAAACCCCATCCAACATCATGGCGATGACCCGTTCCTTGAGTTGCCGGTAGATAGGCGTTCCATCGCTCCATTGGATATCGCTCATGAATCAGCCTTGTGAGAATGGGGAAGGGGAAAACGAAAAATAGGGCATCAATGAATGCGCGCGAATGATGCGGTACTTCGTTTCAGAGGCGGATGATTCATCAAGCGACATAAGAAGCGCAGATTCCGGATATGCACGATCCGGTTGCCTGGACACAATGACCGGCACCAGCGTCACAACCATCAGAATGCTTAAAAAAACTCGTAATAAGAAGTATCCGTTTCATAAAAGAACTTCTTGCTCTAGATATATAGTGTTGTATTAAACTATTACACTGAAAATGGTGTGTCAATAGCTTGGGGAGGAAACTGCGGTCAGTGTATCCATGTCGTTGAATGGCTTTGTGCTTTCAGGATAGATGGACAGAAAATTGAGTCTGACGCAACAGTGCCTTGGCCAAAACGTCATTGATTGCGGGCCGGCTTTCCACGTCGTGTACTGGTGCTCGGCCACATTTAGGTAATGTATCCGTTTGGAGTTTAAGCAGTCGCCATGTCTTCGAAAATGCCATTGCTCTTTTCGTGCGCAATCC